>JAJZGX010000020.1 GCA_021804825.1 Pseudomonadota bacterium
CATCAAATTGGGGCCCCGTCTTGAAACTCAGTTAAGGTGTTATTAATCAACGGCGTGTCCCCAATTTGGGGGCTCCGATTGGTACCCCCGTCATCTATAAAATTCAATCAATAGATCAATAGGTTGGCGTAGGACTGGAGTGGGATCCTGCTTCGATGCTGAATCACACCTGCCACCATGAACACAGTTCCTAGCCCCAAGTTGACTGTTCCCGGGGGACGCTCTACAAAGAGCTCGCTGAATGACCGACTACCTCACGGTTATCGAGGTTTTCGCCATCCACGAAGACCAGATTGCCAGCTATGGCGGTCTGACGGTGTGCGTGACAGAGGCCTCCTGGAAGCGGCCTTGTATCGCCCGCAAACGGGGGTTTACACCGACCTGATCGAAGAGGCGGCGGCCCTGTGGGAGAGCCTGGCGCAAAACCATCCGTTCATCGACGGCAACAAGCGCATGACCTGTGCTGATCCAGTAGCATTACACATGATGGCGACAAGGAATTCCAGCCCGTGGCGATTGCTGAACTTTGGCCGCTGGCCACCCTTGCCGCAACCGCGGCGCAAACTGGGCGCAATGCCTTGCAGCGGCATTTGACGCCGCTGGCGGGCACGCTGGGGGCAACCTATGCGCGGTTCCTGTTCGGGCTGCCATTTGCGGCGGGCTTGCTGATCGTGCTGCGGCTCGGCTCCGGGCAGCCGCTGCCGCTGCCGCAGGGCACGAGTTTGCTGTTCATGACAGCGGGAGGGTTGACGCAAATCATCGCGACGGCGCTGATGCTGCGGGCGATGAAGCAGAAATCCTTTGTTGTCACCATCGCCTATACCAAGACCGAGCCGGTGCTGGTGGCGCTGTTCAGTCTGGTATTTCTGGGCCAGAAGCTCAGTCTTGCCAGCGCTGCGGCGATTGGCATGGCGACATGCGGCGTGTTGCTCATGAGCTGGCCCAAGACCCGCACCGAGGCCAGCTTCCGCCCCGCCCTGCTTGGTGTCGCGTCAGCCGCCTTTTTCGCTCTGTCGGCGCTGTTGTTTCAGCAGGGAATTTTGCGGCTTGAGGCGCGCTCGCCGTTCATGGCGGCAGCGACGGGTCTGGCCTTGGCGCTCGCCCTGCAAAGCGTGTTGATTCTGCTGTGGTCGAGCTTGCGGGACAGAGCTTCGCTGGCGCGGTTGGCGGCTGCATGGCGTCTGGCGTTGATGGCCGGTTTTCTCGGGGCGCTGGCCTCGCTTTTCTGGTTTCTCGGCTTCGCCCTCACCAGCGCCACCAATGTGCGCACTTTGGCGATGGTCGAGGTGATTTTCGCCCAGATCGTCTCGCGGCGGTTGTTTCGCCAAGGCGTTGATCAACGCGAAGGCATCGGCATCGCGCTGCTGATGGCAGGCATTGGCGTGCTGCTCCATGCAGCCTGACCGCGCGGGCGCAGGCTGCGGTTGCTGATGCTGCTGAGGGACGCGCGGCGTGCGTGCCGCCCCCACATATGCCATCATCTTGCGGCGCGTGGCCTCCAAGCTCCCTTTGCGAATGCCTGAATCAGAATTATACCGGCTTGCGAATTCGTTTTTTTGGGTTCGCAGTCGAGGCTGCAACGTGCAAAAGGGTGGGGGTGAGGCACGATGAAACACGGCATTCATTTCATTTCCGGCCTGCCGCGCTCAGGCTCAACCTTGTTGGCGGCCCTCCTGCGGCAAAACCCCAAGTTGCATGCCGGTATCACCAGCCCCGTCGGCTCCTTGGTGCTCGGCGCGCTGCATGAAATGAGCGGTGCCAACGAAGGTTCGGTGTTCATTGATGATGCGCGTCGAACTGCAGTGCTGCGCGGCCTGATCGAGGGTTATTATTACAATATCCACCCCACCAAGATGGTCATCGATACCAACCGGATCTGGTGTTCGAAATTCCCGACATTGCGGCGGATTTATCCTGACGGCAAAATCCTTTGCTGCGTGCGCGACATGCCCTGGATCTACGATTCTTTCGAGCGGCTGATCCAGCGCAATGCGTTGATGCCCTCCAAGATCTTCGGCTTTGAGGCGTCCGGCACCGTCTATGACCGATTCGAGTCGCTCAACCGCTCGAATGGCCTCGTCGGCTTTGCGTGGACCGGGCTGCGGCAGGCGTATTATGGCTCGGACGCCAACCGGCTGCTGCTGGTCACTTACGAAACGCTCACCCAGCGTCCGGCGCGGGCTCTGGAGGCGATCTACAGTTTTCTTGATCTGCCGCCCTTCAAGCACGATTTTGAAAATATCTCGTTTGATGTCAGCGCGTTTGACAATTACCTCGGCACGCCCGGCTTGCATGCAGTCGGTCGCAAGATTGCCGCCGCGCCGCCGCGCCGGACGATATTGCCGCCGGAATTGTTCAACCGGGTGATCGCCGACAGCTTCTGGAAGGATCCGAGCCAGAATACCCATGGCGCGAACATCGTCTGAGGTGTGGTTCAAGCGCTGCTTCGCTGCAACAGACCCTAAAAGCGTGGTTGTGCCGAAACGGCATTGAACGCGGCTTCAGCGACCGGGTGGAAATTGCCTGTGGCTTCATCGAGCACCTGCAAGCGACCATCGGCTATGCCAAAAAATGCGCCATGCAGGTGCAGGCGGCCTTTCTTTTCCAGCGTCTCGACACAGGGAAACGAGCGCAGGTTGGCCAGGCTCTGGATCACCGCAAGGTGCCCGAGGCGATCAGCATAGGCGGCAAGCGTCTCGTCGGGCCGTTTGGCGCCCAACGTGGCGAAGGCAGGGGCAATCAGGCTCATCCATTTGCCGATGAAATCGCCGGGTGACAGCGGGCGCAGATAGGGATCAGCCTCGGTTTCGACATAGCTTTTGATGCCGCCACAGGAAGCATGGCCCATGACCACCACATGGGCAACCCGCAGCCCCATGACGCCAAATTCGAGCGCGGCGGAGGTGCCGTGCAAATCATCATTGGGCAGATAGGGCGGCACCAGATTGGCGACATTGCGCACCACGAATATCTCGCCCGGCCCGGCATCGAAGATGACTTCCGGCGAAACGCGCGAATCACAGCAGCCGATCAGCATCACCTGCGGCTTCTGCCCGCCTTCTGCCAGTCCGCGGAACCGCTGCTGCTCGGCGGAAAACCGGTGGCCGAGGAAGGATTCATAGCCCCGCGTCAGGCTTTCTGGAAATGCTGCATCCGACATGGGAACCTCGGGTTGAACAGGCTTGCTATAGCTCAAATCCGCCCATGTCCAAAGGAATTCGGCACAATGTGCCTATGCGCGGCCGACGCGCTTTGTTAGGGAAGCCTGCGAAATGAATTGGCAGAGCAGGGGGCAAAACATGAGTGAGCTGACTTTGGCGCAAGCCCAGGCCGCGGTGGAGGCTGTTACAGTGGCTGCAGCGGAACGCGGCAAGGCGGTGGTTGTGGCCGTGAGTGACCGGCATGGCGAACTCCTGGCGTTTTCGCGCATGGCCAGCGGCCTGCTCGCATCCATTACCATTGCCCAGAACAAGGCTTATACGGCGGCGCGGCTCAACCGGCCCACCCGCATCCTTGGCGAGCGCTACAGTGCCGGCGGGGCCTTTGTTTTTTTCGGCGATGCTCGTCTCACCGGCTTTGCCGGCGGCCTGCCGGTGGTGCTGGGCGGGGTGATTTGCGGCGCGATCGGCGTGAGTGGCCTCAGCGAGGATGAGGATGAGGAATTGGCGCGCCTCGGTCTGGCAGCGCTTGCCGCCGTGACGGGGGCTTGAAACATGAGCGAGCATGAATCATTCCCGCTGGCGGGTATCATGGGGGCACCGGTGATGCACTCGCGCTCGCCCGCCATCCACGGCCACTGGATTGCCAAATACGGGCTGAAAGCTGCCTATCTGCCGTTGCCAATCAGTCCGGATCGTCTCGAAAAGGCCTTGCGGGCGCTGCCGGCGCTGGGCTTTCGTGGCTGCAACCTCACCATTCCCCACAAGGTTGCGGCCATGGCGGTGATGGATCGGCTCTCGCCCCAAGCCCGCGAGATCGGGGCGATGAATTGCGTCGTGGTCGAGGCTGATGGCTCGCTCAGTGGCCATAATTATGATGGCTTCGGCTTTGCCGAAAGCCTGCGCGAGGCCGAGCCGCAGTTCACGGCGGCCAGTGGCGCTGCGGTTGTGCTGGGGGCAGGCGGTGCGGCGCGTGCCATTATCGCAACCCTGATTGCCGAGGGCGCGCCGCTCATCCGCCTCGTCAACCGCACCCGCAAGGCCGCAGAAACGCTGGTGGCGGGTCTGGAGGGCAAGTTTGACATTTGCGATTGGGAGCAGCGCCATGAGGCGCTGGCGGGCGCGGCGCTGGTCGTCAATACCACCAGCCTCGGCATGGTCGGCGAACCGCCGCTGGAATTACGGCTCGATGCGCTCAGTGCGACGGCCTTGGTTTGCGATGCCGTCTATGTGCCGCTGGAAACGCCCTTGCTCAAGGCAGCCCGGGCGCGAGGCAACAAGGGTGTCGATGGCCTCGGCATGCTGCTGCACCAAGCGCCACCGGCCTTCCACCACTGGTTCGGGATCAAGCCACAGGTGACGCCGCACTTGCGCAGTTTAATCGAGGCCACGCTGTAGGCAAGCACTGCCGGGCACCGTTGGTGCGGTGCCCGAAAGACAGGCTGTTACTGCCGGTACTGCTGGATGCGCGTGGTGCGAAGTCCTGCCAGACCAAATTGATCGATCGAGACCTGCCAGCTGAGAAATTCATCGACTGTGAGCGTGTAGCGCGAACAGGCCTCTTCCAGCGAGAGAAGGCCACCGCGCACCGCCGCCACCACTTCGGCCTTGCGGCGGATAACCCAACGCTTGGTGCCGCTGGGCGGAAGATCGGTGATGGTCAGCGGACTGCCATCGGGGCCGATCACATATTTGACGCGGGGACGCAAGGCTTCAACCATGGGGGCCTACTCGGTTACGCACTAAACAACATTTCACCCCCCAACGCTACGCTGTTGCGTTTAACATTTGTTGAAAGGCCGTTTGCAAATTTCTTGGTAAAATCAATCAATTCTGGGCTTTTCTTAACGATTGGACGCCGAACTGTGCGCTTTCGGGACGCTTGCGCCCAATGGATTAACCATGTTGGCTGCGCCGCTCAGCCAAAGGGGCGACGCTCATAAAGAACCCAGCGCAGCAGCATGATCAATCCCCAGGTGATCAGAGCTGCAAAAGTGATGTCGGAGAGAAAGTGCCCGCCAAATGACAGGCGCAACAAGCTGGTAAACATGCCAAAGGCGACTGCCGCCGCCACAGCCTGTCCCCGCCATGGCGGTGGAACCAGGCTGGCGGGTGCCAGCATGAAGAAGGCTTCCGAACCTTCGCCCGAGGGGAATGAGCAATTGCGGTGGCATTGGCCGTTGAATTCGTAATAGGGCTTGAAGGCCCACATGCCGCCCAATTGCCGCACCTGCACCGGACGCGGACGATGCAGATGATCCTTCATCGCCAGATTGACGAGGAGGCCGGGGCCAAGCGCCATGGCGAGCACGACAAAGGCGGCATCGCGACCGGACGGGCGGTAGGCCCAAGGCTTGCCAAATTTCGCCGCAAGCCAGGCAAAAACAATATAGGCCAGCACGAGAAACGGCGTGACATTGCCGAAGGCCCGTCCAAATCTGCCAAGTTCCGTCGTGCCGATGAAGTGGTTGTGGCCGAGGTAATAGCCCTCGGCAACGCTCATATCGAGATGCGGAAATATCAGGAAAAACACGGCGGCGGCCAGCATGGCCGCGACCCACATCCAGGCGCGGCCAAGGCGGGCGGGCCGTTTGTCCTCGGGTATGGCGACTTCAGGCGGTGGCGGCAACATGAAGTAGCCGACCATCAGGGCCAGCACCACGAAAGGGGCCAGCACAACGGCAAGCAGCACCAGCAGCAATGTGCCCTGGCTGTGCTGGAACAATGCGAACAGGCCGCCAAGACTCAAGATTGCGCCGAATATCCATAAATGCCGCACGTCTCTGGATGCCATCGCCACCATCTCCATTATCATCCTGCACCCGCAAAAGGCGTGGGTGCCGACAAAGCCATGCCCATGTGTTAACAGAGCGCTTACCAAGACGAAAGGCCATGCTCCGGCTTGGGGTGCGGGCCGGGAAAGGTGTCGTGACAGGATGTTCAGCCCTGAGGAACTGGAGCGCTATGCTCGCCATATCGTGCTCGCGGGCATTGGTGGCCCCGGCCAGCAGAAGCTGGCAAATGCCCGCGTGCTGGTAATTGGCGCAGGTGGGCTGGGGTCGCCTTTGATTCATTATCTTGCGGCGGCGGGGGTCGGGCACATAGGAATCGTTGATGACGATACCGTGTCGCTTTCCAATTTGCAGCGTCAGGTGCTGCACGGCACGCCTGATCTTGGCCGCACCAAGGTGGACAGCGCCCGCGATGCCATTGCGCGGCTCAATCCGCATGTCGAGGTGATTGCGCATCAGGTGCGGCTCACGCAAGCCAACGCCCGCGATCTGGTGCGCGGCTATGACATCATCGCCGATGGTTCCGATAATTTTGCCACGCGCTACGCCGTATCTGACGCCTGCTATTACGAGAAGCGACCGCTGGTGACAGCGGCGGTGGGGACATTTGATGCAACGCTGACGACCTTGCGGCCATTCGAGACCGGCGTCGATGGCACACCGAACCCCACCTATCGCTGCTTGTTTCCTGAAGCGCCGCCAGCAGGCACTGTGCCAGCCTGCGCCGAGGCGGGCGTTCTTGGGGCCTTGACGGGGCTGGTCGGCGCCATGATGGCGCTGGAAGTCATCCGCGAAATCACCGGATTTGCCGCCGGGCTTACCGGCAAGCTGCTCATGATGGATTTGCGCGATCTGCGCTTCGAGACGCTGCGCTACGCTTGGGATCCTGCCAACAAGCTGAGCGGATCAGGCGCGGCGGCCTGACCCGCTTCACAACGTTACTTTGCAGCAGGAGCCGCTGCTGGTGCCGGGGTTGCGGCTGGTGCCGCGGCCGGAGCTGCTGCGGGGGCTGCGGATGGAGCCGGAGCCTTGGCGGCAGCTGGAGCAGGAGCCGGAGTTGCGGCCGGCGCCGGTTTGGCGGCTTCAACGGCGGGCAGGGGCGCGGGATGATCGTTCTGCGTGTTCAGGAACGCCAGAATATCAGCCCGCTTTGCGGCGTCGGGCTGGCCTGGATAGGTCATTTTCGTGCCGTCGATATAGGCCTTGGGATTGGTGATAAAGGTGTTGATATCAGCCAAGGTCCAATTGCCGCCCTTCTTTTTGACGCCAGCGGAATAATCAAATCCCGGAAACGTGCCTTTCGGACGACCGACCACATCCCAAAGATTCGGCCCGATCTTGACGCCGGCACCCTTGGCAATGTTGTGGCAGGCCTCGCAGACTTTCGCGTCAGCAGCACCGCGCTTGGGATCGGCCTTGGCGAGGAGCACCGGCAGGGGCACCACAACCGCGGCAGCCTTGGCAACAGCCTTGGGCGCGCCGCTCGGTAGCGCATAGCCCTGTTTGCCGAGGGCCGGCGCCGGATTTGCGTAAATGGCGCGTGACACGATGCCAAGGCCCATCACGAAGAGCAGTGTCCCCAGAATGCTGCCCGCAAATTTGTTGAATTCAAACGAATCCATGAAAGCCCCGCCATTCAGTTTCGAGCCATTACGGCCTTGTCTCACCCATTCGCCCTTTACAGGCATTGCCGCAATTTTGGCAACCCGTATAAGGGAACAATCCTGCTACCTTTTGACGCCGTGAGCAAACATGTCCCGCATCGCCATTCTCATTCCTGCACGCATGACAGCATCGCGGCTGCCCGGCAAGCCTCTCGCTGACATCCATGGCGCCCCGATGATCGTGCATGTCTGGCGGCGCGCCAGGGAAGCAGAACTGGGGCCGGTGCTGGTGGCCGCCGATGATCCGAGGATTGTCGCGGCTATCGAAGCTGAGGGCGGTGAAGCTTTCATGTCGCAGCGCGATCATGCTTCGGGCTCGGATCGAATTGCCGAAGCGCTGGAATCTTTTGACGCGCAAGGCAATTTTGATGTGATCATCAATGTTCAGGGCGATTTGCCGACCCTTGACCCCGTGGCCTTGCGCAGCGCCGTTGTGCCGCTGGCCGATCCCGGCGTGGATATTGCGACGCTTTGTGCGCAGATCACCCGCCCCGAGGAACGCGATGATCCCAATGTGGTGAAAGTGGTGGGAAGCATTTTGGAGCCGCGGCGGTTGCGGGCGCTGTATTTCACACGCGCCACAGCGCCATGGGGCGAGGGCCCGCTCTATCATCATATCGGGCTTTATGCCTATCGGCGGGCGGCCCTGCGGCGCTTCATCGCCTTGCCGCCTTCCGTGCTTGAGAAACGCGAGAAACTGGAGCAGTTGCGTGCGCTTGAAGCTGGCATGCGGATCGACGCCATGGTTGTCGAGGGCGTGCCTTTGGGGGTAGACACGCCCCATGACCTCGAACGGGCACGCACATTGCTCGCGCCGCTTTCTGGAAAGATCAACCAATGAGCATGAAAATCGCCTATCAGGGCGAGCCGGGTGCCAATTCCCATATAGCCTGCATGGAAGCCTGCCCCGATTATGAGCCTTTGCCCTGCGCAACCTTTGAGGATGCGCTGGCCGCCATCGCTGATGGCTCGGCGGCGCTGGGCATGATTCCCATCGAAAATTCGCTGGCGGGACGCGTCGCCGATATCCACCATCTGATCCCGCAGACCGAACTGCACATCATTGGCGAGTATTTTTTGCCGATCCATTTTCAATTGCTGGCAATCAAGGGTACGCGCATCGAGGATTTGAAAACCGTCCACAGCCACATTCATGCGCTGGGCCAGTGCCGGAACATCATTCGTCGCCTTGGGCTGGTGGCGCATGTCGCCAGTGATACGGCGGGATCGGCACGCGAGGTGCGTGATTCGGGTGACCGGAGCCGCGCCTCGTTGGCGACCAGCCTTGCTGGCGACATTTACGGGTTGGAGGTGCTGGCCGAAAATGTCGAAGATGCTGCCCATAACACCACGCGCTTCGTGATCCTGTCGAAAACGCCGCGCATTGCCGAGCGTGGCAGCGGCATGGTGCTGACCACTTTCCTGTTTCGCGTGCGCAATGTGCCCGCCGCGCTTTACAAGGCGCTGGGCGGCTTTGCCACCAATGGCGTCAACATGACCAAGCTCGAAAGCTACATGGTCAATGGCGAATTCACGGCCACGCAGTTTCTTGCCGATGTCGAGGGCCATCCCGACGATCCGGCCGTGGCGCGGGCTTTGGAGGAATTGAGCTTCTTTTGTGCCGAATTGCGAATGCTCGGCACTTATCCCGTTGCGGCCTGGCGGGCTTGAGAACGCAGGTGAAAATCTGCGGCCTGAAAACGCCGCAAGCGCTGGAAGCCTCCATTGCTGCGGGGGCTGACATGGCGGGCTTTGTGTTTTTTGCACCAAGCCCGCGCGATGTCGCGCTGGCGATGGCGGCAGCGCTGGGGCAGCAAGCGGCCGGACGCATCGCCAAGGTGGCGCTGCTGGTGGACGCCGCCGACGACGCCATCGGCGCGGTAGTCGCCGCGCTGAAGCCGGATTTTCTGCAACTGCATGGCGATGAGTCGCCGCTGCGGGTCGCGGAAATCCGCCGCCGCATGGGAGTGAAGGTGATCAAGGCCATCAAGATCGCCGCGCGTGCCGACCTCGCGGCCGCCCGCAATTATTCACATGCCGATATGCTGCTGCTCGATGCCAAGCCCCCCAGAGGGGCGGTGCTGCCCGGTGGTAATGGCCTCACCTTCGACTGGTCGATTCTGGCCGGCAACGTCCTCGACCGGCCCTGGCTGCTGTCCGGCGGGCTTCATCCCGGCAATGTCGCCGAAGCGCTGCATGTGACGCAGGCGCGCGGCGTTGACGTGTCATCGGGCGTCGAATCTTCGCCCGGCATCAAAGACCTCGCGAAAATCAGTGCCTTCGTGCAAGCCGCGCGCGGCATGGGCGCTGCATAATTTTGCCATTGAAAGCCCTGCAAGGCTCATTTCTCGCAACCGTTAGGTGCGGCGAACCACGATTTTGTGGGCTCGGCAGCGGCTGCGGCTGGAAAAAATGCGTTCACGATCACGTTATTTCGCATTGATTAACATGGTGATCACGACAATTTGCACAAACGCAAAATTCTGCGAAAGTTTCATAACGTCTTGATTTTACAATATTTATTATCATGTTATGCCGAATCATTTCAGTTTGATGTCTGATATGTGAAAATTTCAAGGTCATTTGCTATGACAAATACGCATGACTGGTGTTGCTGTCCGGCCCTAGCGCAGGCCGACAACCGCGCTTAGGTTCTGTCCATCGCAGCCAAGAACACTTGAGCCGCTTCTAAGATGGAGATTAATCATGGTAAAGACTTTTTCACTCGCCGCCGCTGCTGTTGCAGTGGCTCTTGCGTCTTCGTCAGCTTTCGCGAAGGGCACCTTCAATCATGATGGTGTCTATAACGTTCCTGGGACGCAGACTGTGGCTCCTTATAGCCAGGAAGTTGCTACGCACGCCAATTCTCTGGGGCGCTATGTTGCAGTTTATTACAACACCCAGAATACGCCTGCCTACAATCATGCCGATGAAGGTTCAGGCCGGGGCAACTGATCGGTTGCATGGACGTCGGTTTGACGTCAATTTGACCGCATGAGTCTGGCGCAGCTCGGAGGTTCGCCCTTCGGCTGCGCCCTATTTATTTGTAGCGGCGCACGGATGTTCGCCAGCCAAACTTGACGCTTTGCGTCCTGCAATGATGAATTCACGAAGCGCAAATCCTGCGTGCCTGGATGCAGGACATGATCCGCCTGATTGTGCATCGGTTGCTGGTGTCGATTCCGCTGTTGCTGGCGGTGACGCTGCTGACCTACGTGCTGGACAGTTTTGCGCCGGGCGATGTCGCGGCAACTTTGCCGCAAGGGCAGACCAGCCTCAAGGCCTATATGGCCCTGCGCCACAAGCTTGGGCTCGATCAGCCGGTAATGCAGCAATATGGTCACTGGCTCATGCGCGCCCTGCATGGTGACCTCGGGACATCGTATTTTTCAGGCGAAAGGGTCGTCAACCTGCTGAATCAGCGAATTGGCGTAACCTTGTCGGTTGTCGCCGGTGTGTTGATCGTCTGCGTCAGCGCCGGGCTGTTGCTCGGCGCGCTGAGTGCGTTGCGCGGGGGGCTCGTCGGGCGCATCATCGATGTTCTGTCGATCGCTGGTTTGGCGTTTCCCTCATTCTGGGTGGCGTTGATTCTCATCGAGATTTTTGCCGTCAAGCTCGAATGGCTGCCAGCCATCGGCTACACCAGCTTTTTTGCAAGCCCGCGCCTCTGGCTGATGAGCCTCGTTCTGCCGGTTTTTGCGGTGGCGCTGCATTCGATCACCAGCATTGCCAAGCAAACGCGTGATTCCATGGGCGAAATCATGGGTCGTGATTTTATTCGGGCTTTGCGGGCGAGCGGTCTGTCCGAGACCAGCGTCATCTGGAAGCACGGCTTGCGCAATGCGGCCTTGCCGGTGGTGACGGTGATTGGGCTGGTGATGATCAGCGCGCTTGGCTCCACCGTGTTCGTCGAGCGGATTTTCGTGCTGCCCGGCCTTGGCAGCCTCGCCGTCGAGGCCGCCACCAACAGCGACATTGCGCTGCTGCAAGGCGCAACGCTTTATTTCACGCTGATTGTCATCGCGATCAATCTGGCGGTTGACGTGAGCTATGGCTGGCTTAACCCCAAGGTGAGGACATGAGCCCGCAAGCTGGATCTGCCAGCGCAGCGGCGCCGTCTGCCGCCCCGGTCTCGCTGCTGCGGCGCCTGCTGGCGCGCCCGCTCGCGGTGCTGGCGCTGTCATGGCTTGGCCTCGTCCTTGTCGCTTCGTTGCTGGCGCCATGGATAGCGCCTTATGACCCGCTCGATCAGGACCTGCTCAACATGCGGCAGGGGCCGACGCTGGCGCATTGGCTTGGCACCGATGCTTTGGGGCGGGATCTGCTGAGCCGCCTGCTTTACGGCGGCCTGCCGGCCTTGACGGGCATTGTCGAAGCTTTGGTTGTGGCCGGTCTGCTGGGCGTCGGCATTGGCGTCACTGCCGGATTTTACCGCGGCCGTTATGATCGCTTCATTGTGCAAGCGGTTGATCTGGTTATGTCACTGCCCGCCATCGTCGTTCTTTTGTCCATCCTGTCGATTTTTCACAACAGCATGTTTGCGGCGATGATCAGCGTTGGCTTGCTCGGTTCGGCCGGCATTATCCGCGTGGTGCGCAGCGCCACCCTAGCTGTCGGCAGCGAGCTTTACATCGAAGCGGCGCGCATTGCGGGGCTCAGCGATTTTGCCATTATCACACGCCATGTCATCGCTAGGATAGCGGGCACCATCATCGTGCAATTGTCGCTGTTTGCGGCGGTTGTCGTGCTGATTCAGACCGGCATCAGCTTTCTCGGGTTGGGCGTGCCACCACCGGCCCCGAGTTGGGGCGGCATGATCTTCGATGCGGCCAGCGTGTTGAACAATGACGCCTTCATGCTCGTGCCGCCGGGGGTGACCGTCGCCTTGAGTGTGCTCGCTTTTGCGCTGATCGGGGATGGCTTGCGTGATGGGCTGGCCGAGCGTTGGATGCAGCGCGGCGGTGCGGGCGTGACAACGCCAAACAGGGCAAGCGCGCCGCCGCCCGCGCCGATGCTAGCGCCGAACCCTGAGGCCGTGCTGAGCCTGCGCGGCTTGGTGATCCACGCGCAAGGGCGAAGCCAACCGCTTGTCGATGGGTTGGATTTCGATCTCATGGCTGGTGAGACACTTGGAATTGTTGGCGAATCAGGTTCTGGCAAGACGCTTTCGGTGCTTTCGACCATCGGCTTGCTGCCTTCCGGCACCGTGGTTTCGGCCGGTGAGATGCTGGTCAATGGCGGGCGCCATGATCTCAGCGATCCGCGTCGCTTGCAGGGGTTGCGCGGCACCGTGCTCGGCATGATTTTCCAAGAGCCGATGGCAGCACTTGATCCGTGTTTCACCATTGGCACGCATCTGACCGAAGTGTTGCGGGCGCGGGGCGGGCTTTCGCGTCGCGCCGCCAAAGTCCGCGCCACCGAACTGCTGCGCGAGGTGAAGATCAACGATCCTGAAGATGTGGCGCGGCGCTATCCGCACCAGATTTCCGGGGGCATGGCGCAACGCGTCGGCATTGCCCGGGCGCTGGCTTTGCGCCCGAAAATTCTGATCGCCGATGAGCCGACAACGGCGCTGGATGTAACCGTGCAGGCCGAAATCCTTGACCTGATGCGGGCTTTGGCAACGTCCAACAATATGGCCATGCTGCTGGTGACGCATGACTGGGGCGTCGTTGCCGATATTTGCGACCGGGCTTTGGTGCTCTATCGGGGCAAGCTTGTCGAAACCGCGCCGGTGGCCGAGATTTTCAGCGCGCCGCAGCATCCTTATACGGCGGCGCTGCTGCGGGCGAACCCGCATAATGCTGTGCCGGGCGCGGAATTGCCGACGGTCGCGGATGTGTGGCAACAGCAGGCTTTGATCCCATGAATGATGTCGCGCCCCTGCTCATGGTGAAAGACCTCGGTGTCACCTACCATCTCAAGGGTGGGCGGCGGTTTGAGGCGCTGAAGGGGGTCAACTTGAGTGTGGCACCGGGCGAAACCGTTGGTTTGGTTGGCGAATCTGGCTCCGGCAAGACCACCATCGGGCGCGTTATCCTTGGCCAGACGATGGCGCAGACGGGCAGCATCATCTTTAACGGGGACGACATCACGCACGCCAGTCGCGCGCGGCGTCGTGCCCTCGGGCGTGATATTCAGGTGGTTTTTCAGGACCCATACGGTTCGCTCAACCCGGTGCGCAGCATCGGCCAGACCTTGGCGGAACCGCTGATCGGCGAAGCCGGACTGACCAGAACGGCCATTGCGACGCGAGTCGCCGATATTTTACAAAAAGTCGGGATGCCGGCCGATACGGCCAGCCGCTATCCGGCGCAATTTTCCGGAGGGCAACGCCAGCGCATCGCCATTGCGCGCGCCGTCATCGCGCGGCCCAAGCTGATTATTTGCGATGAACCGGTGAGCGCGCTGGATTTGTCGGTGCAGGCGCAGGTTCTCAACCTGCTCAATCAGTTGCAGCGTGAAATGGGGCTCAGCCTGCTGTTCATTTCGCATGATCTCACCGTCGTGCGCCATGTCTCGCGCCGCACCATCGTGCTTTATCGCGGTGAAATCGTCGAGGAAGGCGCCACTGAAAGCCTGCATGAAAACCCGCAGCATCCCTATACCAAGGCGCTGCTGGCCGCAGCACCGATTCCCGACCCCGCCCGCCAGCGTGCGCGACGAGAACAAAGGCATGCGCCAGACTTGACTCCGGCTCAAGATCGTTGATGATAGTTACCAATAATAACAGTTTGTCGATAATGGCATCCATCCCAGGGAGAGATCACGATGAAAAAGCTTCTCGCGGCCACGGCCAGCGTCAGCAGCGCCGCCGCCATCGCCAGTGCGGCCTGTGCGCCCGCCCATGCGGCTGCCAAACCGGTGCTGACCATCGGCACGTCATTTGCGCCGCTGGGCCTTGATCCTTCGATCAGCGGCAATGGCCGGGCCGGCACCATGCTGATGCCAGCTTACGAACCGCTGGTGCGCACGCGGCCCGATGGCACATTCGTGCCCGCCCTCGCGACCAAATGGGAGGTGTCACCGGATTTCAAATCGGTCACTTTCACGCTGCGTGATAATGCCAAATTCAGCGATGGCACGCCGGTCACCGCCGATGCCGTGAAAAACTCGATCAATTACTGGGTGCACAAGAAAGGCCCGTTTTCGGTCAATCTCGCCAGCCTGAGCTCGATTGATGTCCTCAGCCCGACCAAGGTGAAGCTGAACTTTTCAACCGGCAATCCTGATGTGCTGTATAATTTCAACACCTATTGGCTGGCAGGCGATATTATCGGCCCCGCAGCGCTCAAAAACGTCGGCAGCCTGCGCAGCATGACCGATGGGGCCGGTGCCTATGTGCTTGACCCGGCGCAGACCGTGAGCGGCAAGAGCTACACCTATGTGCCCAACAAATATTACTATGATCAGGCGGCGGTTCGCTTCAGCAAGATCGTCATCGATGTCATTCCCGATTCAAACGCCGCCATAGCGGCGATGAAGGCCGGGCAGGTGCAGTTTCTGGTCAGCGACGCGCTCACCGCCAATGCCAACCATAGCGGCCTGCCGAAAAACCTGCGGATCATCGCCGATCCGGTGCAATGGGTAGGCATGTTCATTCTTGACCGCGACGGTGTCATCAACCCGGCGCTGAAACATATCCGTGTGCGTCAGGCGCTGAATTACGGCATTGATCGCAAACTGGTCAGCAAGGCTTTGCTCGGCGCCTATGCGCTGCCGACCGATCAAATCCAGGGCAAGGGCTTTATGGGCCATGACGATGCGCTGGAGGCGCGTTATCCCTATGACCCCGCCAAGGCCAAGGCATTGCTGAAAGCAGCGGGCTATCCCAATGGCATCCCGCTGACGATTTCCTATTCGCACGACACATTCAATGCCACGCTGGCGCAGGCGTTTGCTGGCCAATATCAAAAAATCGGCGTGAAGGTGACGATCGACGAGAAGCAGAATTTTGGTGCGCTGATTGGCCCGCTGATCCAGAAGAAGCTGTCGGCGATCATTTTCACCTCCAATTCCGATTCGCCCAATATCGCCAAATTTCAGACGCTCATGCCCAATGGCAGCCTGAATCCGTTCCATTCCACTGACCCAGAGCTGGAAAAGCTGCTGGCGGCGGCGTCGGCTTTGCCGTCGGACAAGGCCGCTTCCGCCTGGCAGAAGGTCTATGCGCGGGTTGTCGAACTTGGCTGGTTCGTGCCACTGGCGGCGACCGATGTGGTCTATTTTGTCTCAGACAAGATTGTCGCGCACAAGCCGCGCCATGAGGTGGTGATTGACCTGATGGACTTGAAGCCCGCAAAATAGGTCGTTTCTCGGAGAGGTGTTGCCATGCTCGACCCGCTGATTGCCGATATGGAAGCTCGTTCTAAAGCCGCGGGGGTCAAAGATATGTTTGACACCGATTCTGGGCCGGAAGCGCGGGCTCGCGCCAATCATTTGCGGGCCAATTTTTATCCGCGCCCTGATATAGCGGTTGGATCTGCCACCACCGAGCTATGTGACGGCCCGCGCGGCGCGATAGAGTTGCGCGTGGTGCGCCCGATCCATGGACGCGGTTCCGCCACCGTCGTTTATTTCCACGGCGGCGGCTGGATCGTCGGCGATCTTGAATCGCATGCCGCCCATGCGGCGCGCATCGCCGATGAGGCGGACGCCACGGTCATCAATGTCGGCTACCGGCTGGCACCGGAAGAACCGTTTCCGGCGGGAGTCGACGATGCGCTGGCTGCGACGCGGCATGTCTGGAAAAACATCGCCCATTATGGCGGCGACAAAGCCAAGTTTGCGGTGGCGGGAGACAGCGCTGGCGGCAATCTGGCGGCGGTTGCGGCGATCATGTGCCGCGATGAGGGCATTGCGCTGCGCGCGCAATTGCTGCTCTATCCGGCGACCAATCTTGCCGGACGCAGCGAAGATCGAGTGCATCGGCATTATTTCGGCGGCAAGGCGCTGGAAAATTCTGGCAGCTGGAAGGCTTCACCGGCGCTGGCATCGAGCCTTGGCGGCCTTGCGCCGACCATCCTTGGCTTTGGCAAGTATGATTTCCTTTACAAGGACAATGAAGCCTTTGCAGCCAAGCTGCGCGCCGCTGGCAATGACCTGACCTGCCGCGAATTTCCTGACCTGAACCACGGGTTTTTCAGCTTTACGAAGATTTCGCAAAGCGCTCTCAAAGCCGCGCAATTGCTTTGCGCGGATTTGAAACATCGCCTGCACGGCTGAGGCCAAGCTCTCAGCCGCGCCGCATGATCGTGGCTTTATGCCTGCCCTTCGGCTTTGCGCCCCAGCGCGGCCTGCGCAGCGGCGAGGCGGGCGATCGGCACCCGGAAGGGCGAGCAGGAGACGTAATCCAGCCCGGTCTGCTCACAGAAGTGGATCGAGGCCGGATCGCCGCCATGTTCGCCGCAAATCCCGAGCTTCATGCCGGGCCGTACAGCACGCCCGCGCTCAGCCGCCAGGCGCACCAACTGGCCGACGCCATCCTGATCAAGCGTCACAAAGGGATCATGCGCCAAAATGCCCTTGGCGACGTAAGCACCGAGAAACGAAGCGGCATCGTCGCGCGAAATGCCCAACGTTGTCTGGGTAAGGTCATTGGTGCCGAAGGAGAAAAACTCGGCGCTCTGGGCAATGTCGCCTGCCATCAGGGCGGCGCGCGGCAGCTCGATCATGGTGCCGATGTGGTGGGTCACCGCGACCCCGGTTTCTTCGGCGACCTTGGCCGCCATTGCGGTGATACGGACTTTGACATCGTCGAGTTCGGCCCGCGCCATCACCAGGGGCACCATGATTTCAACTGTTACCGGTGCGCCTGTGCTCTTGCCTGCCGCCACCGCGCCTTCAAAAATCGCCCGCGCCTGCATTTCCGCGATTTCGGGGAATGCAATGGCAAGGCGCACGCCGCGGAAACCGAGCATCGGATTGAATTCATGTAATTCGGCGGCGCGCCTTTTAAGCTGCTCGCCAGTGACATTCAGCGCTGCGGCTACTTCGGCAATTTCTGCCTCGGTCTGAGGCAAAAACTCATGTAAGGGCGGGTCAAGCAGGCGGATGGTGACCGGCAGACCGGCCATGATCTCGAACAATTGTGTGAAATCATCGCGCTGATAGGGCAGCAATTTGGCCAGAGCCGCGCGCCGTCCCGCTTCGCTGTCGGCCAAAATCATCTCGCGCACCGCGATGATGCGATCCGCCTCAAAGAACATGTGTTCGGTGCGGCAGAGACCAATGCCTTCGGCGCCGAATTGCCGGGCCATGCGTGCATCTGCGGGGGTTTCGGCATTGGCGCGCACCTTCATGCGACGCGCGCCATCGGCCCATTGCATCAGGGTGGCAAATTCATCGGAGAGCTCGGGTTGGCGCATGGCTACAGCACCCGCCAGCACCTGACCCGTCGCGCCATCGAGCGTGATGATATCGCCCTTGCGGAATGTCTGGCCGCTCGCCTGCATGGTTGCTGTGGCATAATCGACCCGGATCGCGCCCGCGCCCGAAACGCAGGGCTTGCCCATGCCGCGCGCCACCACGGCAGCGTGCGAGGTCATGCCGCCGCGGGTGGTGAGAATGCCTTCTGATGCGTGCATGCCGTGAATATCTTCGGGCGAGGTTTCCACCCGCACCAGAATCACTTTGCGCCCGGCGGTTTTCAGGGCTTCGGCCTCGTCGGAGGAAAAGCATATCTCGCCGCAAGCCGCGCCCGGCGAGGCCGGCAGGCCAGTGGCGATGAGGTTGCGCTTGGCATCGGGATCGAGTGTGGGATGCAGCAATTGATCGAGCGCGCCGGGATCGATGCGCCCTACCGCCTCATCGCGGGAAATCAGCCCTTCTTCGGCCATATCGACGGCCATGCGGATGGCGGCTTTGGCGGTGCGTTTGCCGCCGCGGGTCTGCAACATCCATAATTTGCCGCGCTCGATGGTGAATTCCATGTCCTGCATGTCGCGGTAATGACGTTCGAGCTTCTGCGTGGTCGCCACGAACTCGGTAAAGGCCCGCGGCATCAGCACTTCCAGCGACGGCTTGTCGGAATGGGCCGCGATGCGCGCTACTTCAGTGATGTTTTGCGGCGTTCTGATGCCCGCCACCACGTCTTCACCCTGAGCATTGACGAGAAACTCGCCATAAAGCTCATTGGTTCCGGTCGAGGGATTGCGCGTGAAGGCAACGCCGGTGGCGGATGTCTCGCCCATATTGCCGAAGACCATGGCCTGAACATTCACCGCCGTGCCCCAGCTCGCCGGGATATCGTTGAGCTTGCGGTAGGTGATCGCCCGCTGGTTCATCCAGCTGGAAAACACCGCGTCAATCGCCCCCCAGAGCTGCGCGTGGGGATCCTGAGGGAAAGGCTTGCCTGAGACGGCAACGACTTTGTCCTTGTAGAGCGAGACAACCTTGCTCCAATCGTCGGCATCAAGGTCGGTATCGAGATCATGCCCGTGCTGGGATTTGTAGTCTTCGAGAATATCCTCGAAATTGTGATGATCGATGTCGAGCACGACGTTGCAATACATCTGGATGAAGCGGCGGTAGCTGTCCCAGGCAAAACGGGCGTCGTCCGAACCGGCGGCCAGCGCCATGACGGTGACGTCATTGAGGCCAAGATTGAGCACCGTATCCATCATGCCGGGCATGGAAGCGCGTGCGCCTGAGCGCACGGACACCAGCAGCGGGTTAGTTGCATCGCCGAATTGACGGTTGGCGAGGGTGCCGACTTCCGCCATGGCGGCCTCGACCTGCGCCTTGAGTTCTGCGGGATGGCTGCGCTCATGGGCGTAAAAATGCGTGCAGGCAGCTGTGGAAATCGTGAAGCCGGGAGGCACCGGCAGGCCCAGCAAGGCCATTTCCGCAAGATTGGCACCCTTGCCACCGAGCAGGTCGCGCATTGAAGAACGGCCCTCGGCCGCGCCATTGCCAAACTTGAAAACCCATTGTGTCATGCGAGATGATCCCCTTCAAAACCGGCGAATGTCTGCCGCAAATCGAACGCCAGCGCAATTCGACATGGGGATGGCATCAGCCAAGCTGAAAAACCCCGATCCGCACGGCATTTTCTCCCGGCACGGGTTCCAGCGTGCCGACAAAAACGCCCTGATTGAGGAATTCGTAGCGACCCGCCGGGGCGGCAAAAACCGGGGCGGTGAAGGATGGGCGCAAGCGCGGCGCGCCGGATTCCGGGCGGATGTTGACGCCGCAATTGGTGATCTTGATCACCACGCCGTCATCGCTGCGCATGAAATAGCTGGCCTCGACCAGTGAGGTGCCATCGGTGCGATGCAGGTTCCAGTCCATACCACCGGGGATGATGCTGCCCTGCAGGCGCGGCCCTCTGAACCGCCCGCCGGTAATTGGGATGATGCGTTGCAGGCCTTCGGGCCGCTGGCCGACTTCCTCGATGGGCCCGATTGTCACCAGCGCGGTATAGATCCAGTGCAAATGCGGATGGCTAGTTTCGGGCAGATGGTAGCGCGCCGGATCGTCCAGAAATTTCAGATTACTCATGATTTTGAGCCTCGTTCATCTTCTTGTCGCAAAAAAATCGCTCAGCAGGGCGGCGGCAGCGCGTTCCTGAAAGCCTGAATAGACCTCTGGCGCGTGGTGGCAGGTGGGGCTGGCAAAAAACCTCGGGCCGTTGTCGACTGCGCCGCCTTTCGGGTCGGATGCGCCAAAATACAGGCGCCTGATTCGCGCGAATGATATCGCCGCGGCGCACATGGCGCAGGGCTCCAATGTCACATAGAGATCACAATCGGTCAGCCGCTCCTGCCCAAGCAGCAGCGCGCCCTGCCTGATGACGCGGATTTCGGCGTGGCCGGTAGGGTCGGGCGGGTCGCGTGTGGCATTGCCGGCGGCTGCGATGATGCGACCTGACGCCACCAGCACCGCGCCAACCGGCACTTCGCCGCGCGCGTCGGCGGCTCTGGCTTGCTCGAGCGCGCGGGTCATCGGGTCAAGGGTCTCGTCTTGCATCAATGCACTCCCCAAAGGCCGAAGTCTCTGCTATCAATCACGACATGGATAAGCAATCACATCGCGGCTCTCGGCCGCAGGGTCGTGGCGGCGAAAGTCGCGGGGGCAAATTTGGCGAGGCGCGCGGCAAGTCGGCCCAATCACGCGGCAAAGACGGTGCCAGCGGCAGCAAGGATGGCAAGGGGCGTTCTCCCAGCGCCGATGGCACAAAGCGCTTTTATGGTGATAAGGCTTCTTCGTCGCCCCATAGCGCTTCCAAGCGTTATGCCCCGGCGCGCGCCTATGGCGGCGAGGGTGGTGGCAAGGATGGCAAAAAGCCGATAAGGCCGCCGCAGCCCACCGGGCCGAAACCGCCACCGGCACCCAGACCTGCGCCCAAGCCGTCAAGCGAAGCGCAACGAATCGCCAAGGTCATGGCTCGGGCCGGCCTTTGTTCGCGCCGCGATGCCGAGGGCTGGATTGCGCAGGGGCGCGTTGCCGTAAATGGCGTTGTTCTTGAAAGTCCAGCGTTTAATGTGTCGCCCGGCGACCAGATCACCGTTGATGGCGTCGCTCTCCAGGCGCGCGAACGCACCAGGCTGTTTGCGTTTCACAAGCCGCGCGGCCTTGTCACGACGGATCGCGACCCGGAAGGGCGTCCCACAGTGTTCGCGCATCTGGCCCATGTCGTGCCGATCGGTGCCGATCAGACATTGCCGCGGGTCGTCTCCATCGGGCGGCTGGATATCAATACCGAAGGGCTGCTGCTGCTGACCAATGATGGCGGTCTGGCGCGGGTGCTGGAATTGCCCGCTACCGCGTGGGTGCGGCGTTATCGGGTGCGTGCCAATGGTTCGATCGAGCAGCCGGCGCTTGATGCCTTGAAGAATGGCATCACCATTGATGGCGTTGATTATCAGGGGATCGAAGCGACGCTTGATAGCGTGCAGGGTGCCAATGTCTGGATGACCATGGGTCTGCGCGAAGGCAAGAACCGCGAAATCAAGAAGGTGCTGGAGCATCTGGGCCTCGCGGTGACGCGGCTGATTCGCATTTCCTTCGGGCCGTTCCAGCTTGGCGAACTTGCCGCTGGTGCTGTCGAGGAAATTCGCACACGCACTTTGAAGGAGCAGTTAGGCCCGCGACTGGCGCTTGAAGCGGGCGCTGATTTTGACAGTCCCGTAGGCGCGCCGCTGGCACCGGGTGAAGACGCTCCGCTGCCAGGCACCGTGCCGCTGCGCGAACAGCGCGGCCGCCCGCGGCTGTCGCTGAAAACTCCGCAGGCAGCAGCCCCGGAACCGGCGCGCGAGCGTCCCGCGCCAAGAGCGCGCAAGCATGTCTCGACATTGCGGGCCGAGCGCGACGATGATCGTCGGCACGGCACCAGAACCCGCACGGAAAAAGCCATCACCGAGGATCGCAAAGGCCGCGAGGTTCGGGTCGAGCGGGTGGTAGCGGCACGGGCACCGCGTGGTGGCGCGCGCTTTGACGCCCCCGACAAGCGCAATGCCCGGCGCTTTGCTTCCGGCCATGATAGTCAGTCCGAGCCGCAGGGTGCAAAGCCCGGAAAAGGGCCGCGCCCGCGTGACGATGGCAAAGGCCCGCGCCGTCCGCCCCGGTCGCGCGGCTGATCATGCGGATCGTTGGTGGGGCGCTGCGCGGACGGGCCTTGCAGGCCCCTTCCGGGCGTGACATCCGGCCGACTTCCGACCGGTTGCGCGAGAGCCTGTTCAATATCCTGCAGCACAGACATGATTTCGGCTTCGAGGCCGCCTTCATTGTTGATGTATTTGCAGGCACTGGTGCCCTGGGCCTGGAGGCTTTATCGCGCGGGGCGGCTTTCGCGCTGTTTGTCGATTCCGGCGCTGAGGCGCGGGCTTTGCTGCGGCAAAACATCGAAGCGCTGGGACAGGGCGGCAAAAGCCGCATTTTCCGGCGCGATGCGACACAACTCGGCGAGACTCCGCCTGGCCAGACCTTCGATCTGGCTTTGCTTGATCCGCCCTATGGCGCGGGCCTGGCTGATCTGGCACTGGCAGGCCTGGTCAGCGGCGGCTGGTTGAAGCCCGGTGCGCTGGTGGTGGTGGAAGAGGAAGCTTCGGCAAGCATCGACGCGCCCTCAAGCCTTGGTTTGCAAGAAACGCGCCTGTTCGGTGCGACGGCCTTGCATTTTTTCACTTTTGGCGGCTGAAATCGGACGCAGCTCAATGCTTGTGCACCATGGCGGCACCGGCCTCACTGACAGCTTCAAATATCCAGTCTGCGACAGCCCGCACACGAGCAAGATCCTTGATGTCGTCGTGAACCGTCAACCAGTAACTGCGCATGATTTTGCAGTCCGGCAGGATGCGCACGAGATCGGCATGGTTGATGCCGACATAATCGTGAACAAAGCCAACGCCGACACCGGCCTTGATCGCTTCCACCTGACCCGCCACCGAGGCGCATTCAAACCGCGTGCGGGCGGGCAGTGTGAGATCATCGAAGAAATTGAGCTGACGGCTGAACAGCAGGTCGCCGATATAGGTGACGATACGCAGGGCGGCCAAATCGGCCCGGCTCGTCGGCATGCCGTGGCGCGCGATGAAATCGGCACTGGCATAGAGGCTGAGCGAATAATCGCTGAGTTTCCGCACGCTGAGGCGGCCGTGCTCGGGCCGGTCGATGGTGACGGCAAGATCGGCTTCGCGTTTGGCCAGTGAAAAGGTGCGCGGCAGCGGCGCCAACTGGATCAACAGATCAGGATGGCGCTGCAACAGACTGGTCATGCGCGGGCTGAGAAAAAAGGCGCCAAAGCCGTCGGGTGCGCCGATGCGCACGGTGCCGCTCACGCAGACATTCGTGCCGGCAAGCTCGGCCTGCGCCGCCAGCATAGCCGTTTCCATGCGTTCGGCGTGCTGCAGAAACTGTTCGCCCGCCGCAGTGAGCACCACGCCGGTTGTGCGGCGCTCGAATAATTTCACACGCAACGCAGCCTCAAGCGCATTGACGCGGCGGCTGACCGTGGCATGATCAAGGTGCAACTGCCGCGCTGCAGCCAGTAATTGGCCGCTGCGCGCCACGCTCAAAAAGATCCTCGCCTGATCCCAATCCATGAATGAGCCTGTTTTTGCATAACGGATGAGCGAACTATCATATTGCTGTGCAAAAATAAATAAAGCATCGAGATTGTGTGATAACTTCAAGGGAGTGAGTGAACATGACACACACCTATGCGCATTTCATTGGCGGCAAGCACGTGCCGGGGACTTCGAAGCGTTTTGCCGATGTGTATCAGCCGATGGATGGAACGATCCGGGCACAGGTCGCTTTGGCCAATGCGGCCGATGTGGCGGCAGCCGTAGAAAATGCCAAAAGCGCCCAGCCGGGCTGGGCGGCCACCAACCCGCAGCGCCGCGCACGGGTGATGATGAATTTTGTCGGCTTGCTCAACAAGCACATGAATGAACTCGCTGATTTGCTTGCCCGCGAGCATGGCAAGACGGTGCCGGACGCCAAGGGCGACATCCAGCGCGGGCTGGAGGTGGTGGAGTTTGCCATGGGCATCCCGCACATGCTGAAGGGCGAATTCACCGACGCCGCCGGGCCGGGCATCGACATGTATTCGATGCGCCAGCCGCTTGGCGTGGTGGCGGGGATCACGCCGTTCAACTTTCCGGCGATGATTCCAATGTGGAAATTTGCGCCGGCCATTGCGTGCGGCAATGCCTTTATCCTGAAGCCTTCCGAGCGCGATCCCGGTGTGCCGATGCGCCTCGCCGAGTTGATGATCGAGGCAGGCCTGCCCGCCGGCATTCTCAATGTCGTCAATGGTGACAAGGACGCGGTCGATGCGCTGCTTGATCATCCCGACATCAAGGCCATCGGCTTTGTCGGCTCAACCCCGATCGCCGAATATATTTATGGGCGGGGCTGCAGCAATGGCAAACGCGTGCAATGTTTTGGTGGTGCCAAAAACCACATGATCATCATGCCGGATGCCGATATGGATCAGACCGTCGATGCGCTCATGGGTGCGGGTTATGGCTCGGCGGGCGAACGTTGCATGGCGATTTCCGTTGCCGTTCCGGTGGGCGAGGCGACCGCCAATGAATTGATGCGCCGCCTGATTCCGCGCGTTGAAGCCGCGAAGATCGGGCCATCTACCGATCCATCCGCTGATTTCGGCCCCTTGGTGACGAAAGCGGCGCTGGAACGAGTGCGCAATTATGTCGAGATTGGCATCAAGGAGGGCGCGACTCTGGCGGTCGATGGCCGTGGCTTTAAGATGCAGGGCTACGAAAACGGCTTCTATATGGGCGGCTGCTTGTTTGATCATGTCACCACCGACATGCGCATCTACAAGGAGGAGATCTTCGGCCCGGTGCTGTCCGTGGTGCGCGCCAAATCTTATGAAGAGGGGCTGCGTCTTGCCAATGACCATGAATATGGCAATGGCGTCTCGATCTTCACGCGCGATGGCGATGCGGCGCGGGATTTCGCGAGCAAGGTGCAGGTTGGCATGGTCGGCGTCAATGTGCCGATCCCCGTGCCGCTGGCCTACTACACCTTCGGGGGCTGGAAGCGTTCGGGATTTGGTGACCTCAACCAGCATGGGCCGGATGCGGTGCGCTTCTATACCAAGACCAAGACCGTGACATCGCGCTGGCCCTCGGGTATCAAGGATGGTGCCAGCTTCGGCATGCCTTTGATGAATTAGCCCCATCCTCAGGGAACCCTGCCCATGCAGCCCATCGACATTGATGCGATTCTGGATTCGATGACGGTGGGCGAGCAGGTGAGCTTGCTGTCGGGGCGTGATTTCTGGACAACCACGCCATTGCCGCGCCTCGGGGTTCCGTCGCTGAAGGTGAGCGATGGCCCGAATGGCGCGCGCGGTGGCGGCGCGCTGGTCGGCGGGGTCAAGGCAGCCGCTTTCCCGGTCGGCATTGCGCTCGGCGCGACGTGGAACCCGCAACTGGTTGGCGAGGTTGGCGAAGCGCTGGCACATGAGGCCAAAAGCAAAGGCGCATTGGCTTTGCTGGCGCCCACGGTCAATTTGCATCGCTCGACACTGAACGGGCGCAACTTCGAATGTTATTCCGAGGACCCGCATCTCACGGCCGAATTGGCCGTTGCCTATATCCGCGGCCTGCAAGGGGCGGGGGTTGGCGCGACCATCAAGCACTTCGTGGGCAATGAATCGGAATTTCAGCGCCAGACTATCAGCTCCGACATCGACGAGCGCACATTGCGCGAGCTTTATTATGTGCCGTTCGAAGCGGGCGTGAAGCGCGCGCATGTGAAGGCGATCATGACCGGCTATAACCGGCTCAACGGCACCTATGTTTCTGAACAGGCCGACCTGTTGCAAGCACTCGTGCGCGAGGAATGGGGCTTTGATGGCCTGTTCATGTCGGATTGGTTTGGTACCAAATCGACAGCTGCGGCGCTCTCGGCCGGGCTCGATCTCGAAATGCCCGGCCCCGGTCGCTATCGGGGCGAGAAATTGCTGGCGGCCCTCGACAAGGGCGAGGTCAGCGCGGAAGCTGTGCGACGCGCGGCACGAGGGGTTCTGAAATTTATCCATGAGCTTGGCGGCTTCGAGCAGGGCGAGCCCGGCGCGGAAGTTGCCGATGACCGCCCGGCGACCCGCGCCTTGATCCGTCGCGCTGGTGCCGAGGCTTCGGTTCTGCTGAAAAACGACGGTATCTTGCCGCTGGCTATCAAGCCCGGCATGAAAATCGCGGTGATTGGCCCCAATGCCGCCGTGGCGCAGATCATGGGGGGCGGCAGCGCCCAGATCAACCCGCAGTACGCCATCACCCCGCTGGCTGGCATCACTGCGGCGCTGCCACCGGGCGCAACGGTGGTTCACGCCAAGGGATGCGATAATTACCGGCTGTTGCCGCTTCTGGAGACGTCTGGCACGGCAGAGTTTTTTGCGGGACGCAAGTTTGCCGGGGCGCCGCGCCATCGCCGCAAGTTCGAGCAAGGTCTGCTGATGCTGATGGGCGAGGGCGACACCGGTTTGAAAGCGCCGGAGTTTTCCGTGCGCGTCGCCACCAGGGCCGATGTGCTCGAAACCGGGCGTCATGAATTCGGCCTCGTTGCCAGCGGCCCGGCGCGGCTGTTCGTCAATGGCGAACTTCTGGCGGATGGCAGTGAGTTTGTCTGCGGCGATGAGTTTTTCAGCACGTGCTGCAATGAAATTCGCGGCAGTATCGATCTTGCCAAAGGCAGCCCTTGCGAGATTGTCGCCGAGCTTGTGCCAGTTGATGGCCGCCAGGAGCTTGATCTCACGGTTCTGCGCCTTGGCATGGCCTATGTGACCGGCCCAAAAGAACACGCAGCGGCTGTCGCGGCGGCGCGTGAGGCCGATATCGCGCTGGTGTTTGCGGGGCTGAGCGCCGATTGGGATTCCGAGGGCATTGATCGTCCGCATCTCGACCTTCCCGGTGGCCAGAATGAGCTCATTGCCGCAATTGCTGCGGCGAATGCCAACACCGTGGTTGTGCTCCAAAGCGGTTGCCCGGTGACCATGCCGTGGCTCGGGGCCGTCAAGGGACTGGTGCAGGCGTGGTATCCCGGTCAAGAGGCCGGCCATGCTATCGCCGATGTGCTGCTTGGCCTTGCTGAACCGGGCGGGCGCCTGCCGCAGAGCTTCCCGCAGCGGCTCGAAGACGATCCGGCCTACCTGAATTATCCCGGCGAGGCTGGCCATGTGCGCTATGGCGAAGGCATTTTCATCGGCTACCGCTCGTATGAGAAGCGGGCGATCAAGCCGTTGTTTCCTTTCGGCTTCGGCTTGAGCTACACGCGCTTCGAGATGGGGCCTGTCAGCGTGCAATGGACGGGTGCGGGCGCGACCCGTCGCCTTGAGGCGGTGCTGACGCTGCGCAATGGCGGGCCGAGGGCCGGATCAAGCATCGTGCAGTTTTATGTCAGCGACAAGGTGGCCAGTGTGGCGCGTCCGCCGCAGGAGTTGAAGGCGTTTCGCAAGGTTGCCTTGGCGGCGGGCGAGTCGTGCGAGATCAAGATAAGTCTGGATCACCGCGCGCTGGCTTTTTATGATGTGACAGCCAAAAAATGGCGGGCCGAATCCGGCGCATTCACGCTTCGCGCCGGGTTCTCCAGCGCCGATATCGTCTCAGACGCGACCTTCGAGCTTGATGCAGACGTGCTGATTTAGCATGTCACTGCGCATCATCCAGCCAATCCACCACATCAAGGGGTGATACCGGGTGATGGGTGATGAAGGGTGCGGCCTTGCCGAGTTGCGCCTCGAGGGCATTCTCGATCGCCGATATCACGCAGGGCGCGGCCGGGATGGTTCCGGCTTCGCCAGCGCCCTTGACGCCGAGCGGATTGCGCGGCGAGGGCGTTTCGAGATGGTGGATTTCGATATTCGGCATTTCGCAGGCCATCGGCAGGAGATATTCGCCATAGGTGGTGGTCAGGGGTTGGCCCTGCTCGTCATGCAGCATCCGCTCAAACAAGGCATTGCCGATGCCATGCACGACGCCGCCGCGAATCTGGCCCTCGACGATCATCGGGTTGATCATGCGCCCGCAATCATGCACGACGACATAACGGGTGACGCGGGTATCGCCGGTTTCGGCATCGATTTCGACCTCACAGGCGTTCGAACCATATGCAAAAGTCACACCGCTCGACTCAAAATAGGCCGTTGCAGCCAAGTCAGGCTCCATGCCGCCCGGCAGCGGCACGCCTGTGGTGCCAGCCAGAGCGCGGGCTATGTCCGCGAGCGGAATTTTGAGGCCGGGAACCCCCTTCACCTGCACCGCACCTTCACTCAGTTCAAGATCATCGGCGCTGACTTCGAGTTTGAGCGACGCGAAATGCAGGGCCTTGCTGCGCAGTTTTTGCGCAGCGACATGCACTGAAGACCCGGCGGTGACGGCAATGCGGCTGCCAACCGTGGAAAGCCCCAAGGGAAAGCGGCCCGTATCGCCCGCCTCAACCGTGATATCGGCCATGTCCATGGCCAATTCGTCAGCGGCGATCTGCGCCAGCACCGTCGCATGGCCCTGACCTTGGGCTGCCGCGCCGGTCGCAATCACCAACTTGCCTTTGGGTGTTATGCGCAGGCTGGCGCCCTCGAAGGGGCCGATCCCGGTATCTTCGACGCAGGATGCCAGTCCCAGCCCCAAAAGCTTGCCGCGCTTGAGTGCAGCGCGCTGGCGGGTGGCAAAATCCGCGGCCCCGATCTTTTCAAGAGCCAGATCAAGGGCTTTTTGATAATCGCCGCTATCATAGGACACGCGCGAGCCATCGCGCGACACGCCGCCCGTGAAATAGGGCATTTGCGACGCGCGCACGAAACTGGCGGCGCGCACGGCGTCACGACTGAGACCGAGGTAGCGGGCCACTTTGTCAATGATGCGCTCCAGAATGAAAGCGACATTGGGCCGCGAGGCACCGCGCACCGGAGATGTTGGCACCAGATTGGTGAGGGCGACGTCAAGGTGAATATCAATGGCTTGCAACGCATAGGGGCCGGGGAAACAGACCAAGGCGTTGCCAGGCAGGATCAAGCCATAGGGCGCATAGGCGCCGCTGTCATGGATGCCGTGCCCCTTCAGGCCCAAAATCTTGCCCGTTTTGGTGAACGCGACGTCCAATGTCCAGAATTGATCGCGTTGCTGGTTGGTGGCGACAAAATGCTCCTGGCGGTCCTCAATCCATTTGAGCGGCTGACCGAGTTTGAGCGCGCCAAGCGCAACGGCGAATTCTTCCGGGTAGACAGTGGCCTTGGGGCCGAAGCCGCCACCGACATCGGGAGCCGCAACACGGATGGTTTGTTCGTCACGCGCCAGATAGGTCGCCAGATGGCGGCGCACCATGAAGGGCGCCTGCGAGGAGGTGTAGATCGACAGGTGATCTTCGCGCTGATCATAGGTGGCAACGACGCCGCGACATTCCATGGCATGGCAGCCGCCGCGATGCGTTGCAAAAGACTCGGTCAGGCTGTGGTCGGCTGCCGCGAATGCCGCGGCAACATCGCCAAATTTCGTGTGAAGACTGGCAAGCAAGTTGCTGTCACGGCCAAGGTGCACCGGCGCTGAGTCAGTTGCCAGCGCGGCTCTGGCATCAGCCACACCGGGGAGTTCCTGCAGATCGACCATCACCGCCATGGCCGCACTTTCAGCCAGAGCGCGATCCTGCGCCACCACCATGGCTATAGCCTCGCCGACATAACAAACTTCGGTCTGCGCCAGCGGGTGGCAGGTCAAGGGCTCCTTGATCAGTGGATGCGGGGCCATCGGTGGCATCGGTCCCTCGGCGAGATCGGCAAAGTCTCCCATCGTATAGGCGGCGACGACGCCGGGCATGGCGCGAGCCGACGCAAGATCAATGGATTTTATGCGCGCATGGGCCATGGGCGAGCGCACAAAGGCAACGTGCAGCAGGCCGGGCATTTCGATATCATCGACATAGAGGCCCTGCCCGGTAAGCAAGCGTGCATCTTCCGACCTTGCAACCGAGGCTCCAAAATAGCGTGCGCTCATGATGTGCTGGCCTCTTGGGGGGTCGCTACGGCAAGGGCAGCCTCGACGATGCCCTGATAGCCGGTGCAGCGGCAGATATTGCCGGAGATTGCCTCGCGAATGGCCTCCTCGCTGGGGTTCGGGACGTCGCGCAGGAAGGCCGTCAAAGTCATCAGCATTCCGGGCGTGCAAAATCCACATTGCAGGGCATGGTGATTGCGGAAGGCGGCTTGCAGGACGGAGAGTTGGCCGTCATGCGCCAAACCTTCGACGGTTTCGATGGTGGCGCCTTGCGCCTGCCTGGCCAGCATGAGGCAGGCACGCACGGGTTGTCCGTCGACGATGACCGTGCAACTGCCGCAAACGCCATGTTCGCAACCGATATGCGTGCCGGTGAGGCCGAGCACATGGCGCAGAAAATCGCCAAGGTGCATGTTGTTCGGTGCCTCGCCGCTGAGCTCGCGCCCGTTTACCTTCAGTGTCAGCATGGCCTTCATGCGCGCTCCTTGTTGATCCGGCCTTGCGCCTGTTTCACCGCGCGTTGTATCATGATGCCGGCAAGGCGCGCCCTGTAGGCCGAGGTCACCTGGGCATCCGTCATCATGGTCTGCGCGCGGGCTTCGGCGGCGAGCATTGCAACATCGAGTTCGGTCACTTTCGTGCCGATCAGCGCGGCTTCGGCCTGTGGCAACCTTTGCGGCGCGGTATCGCAGCCAAACAGCACGAGGGCCGCGCGGCCGATCTTGCCGTCAACATCGGCTTCAAGCAACGCGCCTGCGCCGACAATGGCATAATCGCCGTGGCGGCGCGCATATTCCGCAAAGCCATGGCCGTGCGTGCTTGACCACGGCGCGATGCTGATTGATTCCAGAAATTCGTCTTCGGCCAGTGCTGCCTGCATCGGCGCTTCAAACCAGTGCCGGGCGGGCACGATCCGACGGCCGCGCGCGCCATTGACTGTGAAATCGGCATCAAGAAGCGCGCACATGGCCGGGAGTTCGGCGGAGGGATCGAGATGGCAGCAACTGCCCCCTATGGTGCCGCGCGATCTCGTTTGCAAATGCCCGACATGGCCGAGCGCCTGGCTGAGGATAGGCAGATGCTGCGCAATCAACGGTGCCTGCAACAAAACATGCTGGCGCACCATTGCGCCGATTTCGATTTTTCCGGCCGCATGACGAAGCGTCGCGAGATCGGCAATCGCGTTGATGTCGATCAGATGATCGGGATTGAACAGCCGCAGATTGAGCATCGCCATGAGCGACTGGCCACCGGCCAGAATTTTGGCATTGGCGAGAGTCGCCAAAAGCCCGGCCAACTCAGTCAAGGTCGTTGGCTGATGGAAGTGAAACGGTGCGGCTTTCAAAACCGAAGGCTCCCAGGAAGGACAGGGGCGAGGCAGAGCCTCATGATAAGCAGAACTCGTGCGCGAACCCAAGGGGATTTTCGTCATGCCACGGCCGCGAATTCGCAAAGCTTGCTGCTGCATCAGGGGCGTTTGAGCGCTCCGGCCGCGGCGCTTGCCAGTGCAGTCAGCACCTCGGCGGTGGCGAGCGCGGCAATGACCTCCGGGCGTTTGTCATGCACCAAAGTGCCGCCAATCGGGCAAATCAGGCGGGCCAATTGTGCCGGGGCCAGACCAGAATCGCGCAGATCATGCATGAAGCGGGCCTTTTTTGACTTGGAACCGATCAGCCCGAGATAGGCCAGATCGCCGCGCCGCAGCGCCGCTTCGCACAGGAGATAATCCAGCGCGTGCGAATGGGTCATAACCAGCATCGCCGCACCGCGTGGTGCGCGGGCCACCTCATCGAGCAGCAGAGGCGCCAGCACCGTGATAATGAAGGGTGGCACCGTTTCCGGGAAGGCCTCGGGCCGCGCTTCGATCCAGCGGATATTCAGCGGCAGCGGACTGAGCGCGGTCGCCAGCGCTCGCCCGACATGGCCCGCGCCAAACAGCAGCACGCAAGGAAAAGCCTGACGCTGGGCGGCCTCCAGGGCTTCGAGGCTTCGCAGTTGCGCGCTATCAAGCCGTTGCAATGCCAAGCTGACCTTGCCGCCGCAACATTGATCGGCTTCCGGCCCCAGCAGGATGTCGAGTTGCGCGGCATCCTGACCCTCGACGAGCAAGGTGCGGGCGCGCTCGATGGCATCGTGTTCCATGCTGCCACCACCGATGGTGCCGAGCGTCGCGTCGGTGAACACCAGCATGACGGCCCCAGCTTCGCGCGGGGTGGAGCCGTGGGCTTCGGCCACGCGCACCACACAGGCGGTTTTGCCCGATGCCAGAACGGCACGCGCAGCTTCGAGGATTGCCACGCTCACCAGTCCGCCTTCACATGGTCGCGCCAATTTGCCAGGGCACGAATTCGGCATCGCCATAGCCCAGCGCTTCGGATTTGGTGTGTTGACCCGAGGCGACCTTGAGCAGCGCCTCGAAAATCTCGCGGCCCTTTTCGACGACACTGACTCCGTCCAGCACATCGCCGCAGTTGATGTCCATATCCTCTTCCATGCGTGCATACATGTCCGAATTGGTGGCGAGTTTCAGCGACGGCACCGGCTTGCAGCCAAAAGCCGAGCCGCGTCCGGTGGTGAAACAAATCAGATTTGCGCCCCCGGCGACCTGGCCCGTGGCTGACACCGGGTCATAACCGGGGGTGTCCATGAACACGAAGCCCTTCGTTGTCACCTGTTCGGCATAGTTGAAGACGCCGTTGAGGGTGGTTGTGCCGCCTTTCGCCGCAGCGCCGAGCGATTTTTCCAGAATGGTGGTAAGGCCGCCGGCCTTGTTGCCGGGGGAGGGGTTGTTGTTCATCTCGCCGCGGTTGCGGGCGGTATAATCCTCCCACCAATGGATGCGCGCGATCAGCTTTTCGCCGACTTCGCGGCTGGCGGCGCGGCGTGTCAACAGGTGCTCGGCCCCATAAATCTCGGGCGTTTCGGAGAGAATCGCCGTGCCACCCTGGCGCACCAGCTCATCGGCCGCGGCGCCCAATGCCGGATTGGCGGTGATGCCGGAATAACCGTCCGAACCGCCGCATTGTAGCGCCAGCGTCAGGTTGTCAGCCCCCAGCGTCTCGCGGCGGGCACGATTGGCAGCCGGCATCATGTCCTTCAGGGCGGCAACGCCAGCTTCAACGGTGCGGCGCGTGCCGCCGCGCTCCTGAATGGTCATGGAGCGAAAGGCGTCGCCCTCGACTATGTTATAATGCTGTTTCAGGCGGGCGATCTGGAAGCCTTCACAGCCGAGCCCCACCAGAAGAACCCCGGCGACATTGGGGTTTGCAGCATAGCCCCATTGGGTGCGGGCCAGCGCTTCGTAACCTTCGCCCTTGATTTCCATGCCGCAACCCGTGCCGTGCACCAGCGCGATCACGCCATCAATGTTGGGGTAATCGGCAAGAATGCCGGAACGCTCGACGTCCCGCGCAATGAAGCGCGCCGCCGTTGCCGAGCAATTGACGCTCGTCAGGATCGCCAGGTAATTGCGGGTGCCGACCTTGCCATTGCCGCGGCGGAAACCCTCGAATGTAGCGCGTTCTTCAGGGGCGAGCATGATGGGATCATTGCGGGCTTCACAAAAAGCATAATCGCGGGCGAAGTCGCCCATCGCCACATTGTGCTCATGCACCCATGCCCCTGGCGGAATGGATTGGCTGGCAAAGCCGATGATCTGACCGAATTTGCGCACCGGCGCGCCTTCGGCAATGCCGACAATCGCCATCTTGTGGCCCTTGGGCACGCGCTCGCTGACCGTGACTCCCGCGGCGGTCGGCTGGCCGATTTCCAGACGATCAACCGCGACCACGACATTGTCGTTCGCGTGCAACTGCAAAGTGCGGGGCATGGGGGTCTGAATATTCATAGGCTCGATCTCACCTGGAAGGTCAGTTATTATAGGCCAATTGTCGCATTTGGGCAGGTTTATTTTGCGCCAGTTGGACGGCCCATGACGCTGTAGTCGGCATTGGGCCGCATGCCGGTTGCCGAGGCGACGCGGTTTGACATGCTGAAAAACCCGGCAACGGCGGCAATGTCCCAGATGTCAGTGTCGCTGAAGCCGGCATCGCGCAGGGCCTGACGGTCGCCTTCGATGATTTCGTCCGAGGCCCGCGCCATTTTGACGGCAAAATCCAGCATGGCGCGTTGGCGCGGCGGCAAGGATGCAGCGCGATAATTGACGCTCAGCGTATCGCCGAGGTCGGCATCACCGGCCAGCATCCGCACGGCGGCGCCATGGGCAATGATGCAATAATGACAGCGATTATGGGCCGATACCGCGACTGCGATCATTTCGCGTTCGAGTTTGCTGAGGCCCGAGGGGGCGAGCATCAGGTTGTTGTAAAAGCCGCTGAACGCCTCCAGTTTGGCGTTGTCATGGGCGTATGCGCGCAAGACATTCGGGACAAAACCGATTTTTTCCTCGCATTTGGCAAAATAGGCCGTCATCTCCGGCGAGAGTTCGCCCGGCGGCAAATCCAGGGCGACCGGGTTCTGGTGCTGTGATGTCATGGGACGCACTCCGAGAGCAGCATTGCTGCCCTTGCATCCTAGTCCGACAAGATGACCCTTGTCAGCCCGCGGCAACGCATCCCAGTTGCTTCAGGAACCCGAGCCGTTCAGCGTATGAGCGCGCAGCAGGTCGGCATTCGCCGATGATGCCGAGGCTTCCGAGCCTTCACCTGCGGCTTGCGGCAAGGGGTGAAGGGCCTTTTGCGGCAGCGAAACCTTCAGCGCTTTGGTTGCCTGCGGCCCTTGCGTCGCTGCCGCGGGCAGGTCAGTCAATTGCGCGCTGGGCAGCGGTGCCATGACGGGCGGTTTGGGCGCAATCGGCGCGGCAGCAGGAACCGCGATGGCGGGCGGCGGCGGGATGACGGGGGGCGGCGGGACGGCGTAACGCGGCACGGCGGGCAATTGATAGGGCATCTGGGCATTTTGGACATGGGCAATGGCCACGTGCGGCGGGGCTCCATGACGCTGGCGGATGACGAGGATGCGGCGGCGATGCGGCGCGGCCCGCTCGAGAACGACGCGTTTTTGAGGCATGCGATAGCCGCTGAACCCGCCTGACGCGGCGACGGCGGTGTGCCCCAAAGCATTGGGTGAAACGCCCGGCGGGCGATCAATCCGCGGATCAACCAGCGTCGGCTGCACCGATCCTCCTGAACCGGATAAATACAAATTATTCATCAGGCCGCCCAGCGCATCGGCACTGACGCCGTCCTGGCAAAGACGCACCCTGAT
>JAJZGX010000101.1 GCA_021804825.1 Pseudomonadota bacterium
CCGAATATGCCGATCCGCTGACGTTTCTGCTGCTGCGTTATATTTTCGCGGGCGTCGCATTGCTCGCGCTGGCGATCATCGGGCGTGCCCAATGGCCGAAAACGGCGGCGGGCTATGGCCATGCGATGCTCTCTGGTGTCATGCTGCATGCGCTATATCTCGGCGGCGTGTGGTGGGCCATTCGTCACGGCGTGCCAGCTTCGGTCTCGGCGCTGATTGCCGCCGTGCAGCCGATCCTCACCACCATTCTTGCCCCTTTTGTGCTGGGCGAAACCATCAAGGCGCGCCGGTGGCTTGGCGTCTTCATTGGCATGGCCGGGCTGGTGCTGGTGCTGCTTCCGGGGCTGGCCACGGTAGATCCGGCGGCCTTGAGCCAGCGCCTCACCGAAATCGGCATCAATGTCGGCGCCATGGTCGCCGTGACTTGCGGCTCGTTCTACCAGAAGAAATTTGTCGCCACCGGCGATCTGCGCACCACGACCATCCTGCAATATGTCGGGGCCACGCTGGTGACCCTGCCGGTCGCGTTTCTGCTGGAGCCCATGCACATCACCTGGAACCTCACCATGGTGCTGACCATGGCCTGGTCGGTGCTGGCGCTGTCGCTGGGGGCGATCAGCCTCTATCTGATCTTGATCCGGCGTGGCGAGGTGTCGCAAGCCGCCCAATTGATTTTCCTCGTGCCGCCAACCGCTTCGGTGCAGGCTTGGTTGTTGTTTGGTGAAAAGCTCGATGCGCCGCAATTGCTCGGCATGACTCTGACGGCTTTAGGCGTGGCGCTGGCCAGCCGCGCCTGACGCCCCCGCCTTTTTGCCATCTTGTGTCATGGCGCTGAATGATGTTGCGTCGCAACATGAAGGAGCCCTTAAGATGATCGAAGCCGCCCGTCAGCCGAGCCAAGCCCCTGCACAGGATTTTGAGCCCGCCGCCTTTGTTGCCGCATGCGCCCGCGCCCTCGGGCCGATCGAGCAACTCTATGGTGAAGCGCTTGCCAGATTGCGCCTTGCCTTCACCGAGGGCAACAAGCTTTCAGGCGAACGCATCGAGCAGGGCCAGCACCTCGCCCATGGTCTCGCGTGGCTGGCAACCACGCTGCAAGGTCTGCGCGAAATGACGCATTTTGCGCAAAAGCAGCTGGCGCAGGGCCAATTCGGCGAGATCGAGGCCCTGCTGACGCGCATCGGCATGGGTGAATATCTGGCGCAGGTCTTTGGTGGCATTGCCATGAGCCAGGTCGAGGTCATCCGCCTTGCCGAATTCGGATTGAATGGCGCATTCGTGGCGGCACGCCGCACCAGCGATGTCGAGCATCTCATCGCCACGGGAAACACGCCCGAAAATCGCGCCCGGTTGGTGGCACTGATCGAGGCCCAGCCCAGCGCCGCCACGTTCGGCGCTTCCGGTCTGGACGAGACCATGGAGGCCATTCGTGATGAAATGCGCAAATTCTCGCTGGCCGAGGTCGCACCGCACGCCCATGAATGGCATCTGCACAATGAATATATTCCCCTGAACGTCATTCAGGGCCTCGCCGATCTTGGCGTCTTTGGCTTGACGATCCCCGAGGCCTATGGCGGCATGGGGCTCGGCAAGGCCGCCATGTGCGTGGTCTCCGAAGAATTGTCGCGTGGCTATATCGGCGTAGGTTCGCTCGGCACCCGCTCGGAAATCGCCGCTGAATTGATTCTGCTTGGCGGCACTGCGGCGCAAAAGCAGGACTATTTGCCGAAAATCGCCTCGGGCGCGATTTTGCCGACCGCCGTGTTCACGGAGCCCAACACAGGTTCCGATCTGGCATCCTTGCGCACCAGGGCGGTGCGGGTCGGCGATTCCTATCAGGTGACCGGCAACAAGACCTGGATCACCCATCCCGTGCGCGCCGACCTGATGACCGTGCTGGTGCGCACCAACCCGGCTGAACCCGGCTGGCGTGGCCTTTCCATGCTGCTCGCGCCCAAGCCACGCGGCAGCGACTCCGAGCCCTTTCCTGCGCCGGGCATGTCGGGTGGCGAAATCGAGGTGCTCGGCTATCGCGGCATGAAGGAATATGAAATCGCCTTTGACGGTTTCGAGGTGCCAGCTGCCGGGCTACTAGGCGGCATCGAAGGGCAGGGCTTCAAGCAATTGATGCAGACCTTCGAATCCGCCCGCATCCAGACCGCAGCGCGCGCCGTTGGTGTGGCGCAGGCTGCGCTTGATCTTGCCTTGCGCTATGCTACCGAGCGCGTGCAATTCGGCAAGAAACTGATCGCCTTCCCGCGCGTCGCCGACAAGATCGCCATGATGGCTGTCGAAATCCACATTGCCCGGCAGATCACCTATTTTGCCGCCCATGCCAAGGATGCCGACAAGCGCTGCGACATCGAGGCCGGCATGGCGAAACTGCTGGGTGCGCGGGTCGCCTGGGCCGCTGCTGACAATGCGTTGCAAATCCACGGCGGCAACGGCTTCGCGCTGGAATATCCGGTGTCGCGCGTGCTTTGTGATGCGCGCATCCTCAATATATTCGAGGGCGCGGCGGAAATTCAGGCACAGGTCATAGCCCGGCGCTTGCTGGAGGGGTAAGCCCCTGCGGGCTTGCCAAGCCTAATCGTGGTCCGGCCCGCACCAACCCGGCAGATAATCAGCCTCGCGGGCGCGCGCGAAGGCAAGGGCGCCCTGTAGCGCCTTGTCGAAGTCTTTCTCGACAAGGTTCAAGGGGACGCGGCGGCGCATGTAATCGGCCCACAGAAATTCGCTGAACGGCGTCGAGCTTTTCGCATAGCCCCCCATGGCGCGCAATTCACCCGCCAGGCTGCGGTAGGGATCATCTTCCATTTTGGTGATGGATTTTGGAATATCGTCATAGGTCCGCCTTCGGCCGTGAGCGTCGAAGGGGTGCAACCAGCCGCGATTGTCGAGCACGACGAAAAATGCATCCTTGTCGAGAACCGAAAGATTGGCGACAACGGTGACCAGCACGCGGCTGACGCCCTCGTCCGACAAGGCGCGGGCGAGATGGTGATGGTCGATCAGATAGGGCCGCTTTTTGGGGCCGAGCACCACCGGGATCATGTGCGAGCCGAGGAAATCCGCCGATTTTTTCGTGGCCTTTTGATTGATTTCCAGCCAGTCTTTCTGCTTGCGTCTGACTTCGCGATAGCCAACCGTCATTTGCGTCGGCCGCAATTCGCTGATGAGCACCGGGTGGAGGCGCGGGTCGGGCGTATGATTCATCGGCAATAATCCCCAGAGCAATGCCGAATGCTAACTCATAATTTGGCGCGCTTCAAATCGTCAGATCAAACAGAATGCCAAAGTGGGACGTCGGCCACGAAAAAGCCGGGGGAGACGCTTCGTCACCCCCGGCTTCGATTCCCGTCCTTAACTGATCTGTCACGATGCTCTCGCCTTCAAGATCGGGGGCCAGCCCACAGGCCAACCCACATCGTGTAAAATCAGCGTCCTCCCGAGACCTGGACTGCGTAGCTGGCATTATGATGCCGCTCGGTTCAGCGAACACCTAAATTTAATGCAGATTGCCTCCTTTGTCACGCGTGATTCGAAGCGCAAATCCCTACAATCGTAATTTTTTTCACGTAACGTAAATGTCACATAGCTCGGCCGGGCAGTTTGGCGCGAGCAGGGAGGTTTTCGACGAAGATCAAACAGCGCCACAGGGTTGCCCGCACGAGGCAAGCAGCGAAGCTTCAGGGCACCTGCTGCAGCCCGCGCAGCGCGGCGCGGTCGTATACGACAATCACGCCACGTTGCAGCTTCACCCAGCCGCGCCGCGAAAACGCCGCCAGATTGCGGCTCACCACTTCGCGCGCGGTGCCAATGTCGCGCGCCAGCGCTTCATGCGTGGTCTGCACGCTTGCGCCATGCTCGCTGAGTTGCAACAGCCGATGCGCCAGACGATGGTCGATCCGCTCATTGGCCATGATGCCGACAGCCGCCGCCAATTCAACGATCCGTCGCCCCTGACTGGTGAGGACATGGTTGCGAAACCCGGCGGATTCGGCCAGCAGCCGTTCAAACACCAGCGCCGGAATGCGCACGATCCGTGCCGCGGTTTCGGCCTGAGCGCTGGCGAAATACGGGGTTCGACCAAGCAGCAGCGCCGTAGTGACGACGCAGGAATCGCCCCGGCCCAATCGGTAAAGCAAGATCTCCTTGCCCTGTGGCCCCAGCACATCGACGCGCACAATGCCCTCGCACAGCACGATGAAATGCGAGCAGGCATCGCCCGGCCGAAACAGGGCCTGTCCGGCGGCAACCATGAACGGAACCTCGCCCTGCGTCAGCAATGCCCGCAGGTGAGGTTCCAGATCATCGAGCCATTCAAATTGATCGACCCAGGAACCGCTGGGCGGTCGCTTTACTTTTTCGACAGTTTGCACGTGCTCATGCCAAACAGCGAATAGGCCGGGCAGGTGCGCATCAGCGCCGTGGCGATAAGTACGACGCCGACGATACCGACGATCCACATGCCGGCACCTGTTTGATAGAAATAGGCGACGGCCAGCAGCGCAAGGCCGGCGATGATGCGCGCGATCCGGTCAGTGGATCCAACATTGGTGGTGAACATCGTGAGTCTCCTCTACACAGTGCAGTCTCAAGTCGGGCTGAATTGCACACGTCCCGCACTTCGACGCCTACAATAGCGCAGCGATCGAAACCGTCTGTGACTCTATCACAAAACACCACATTTTGTGGGGTCATGGTGACGCAGCCGCGCTGGTTTACTGCGGTCGCCCGAGCATCAGGTCGAGGTTTTGCACCGCAGCTCCGGACGCGCCCTTGCCGAGATTGTCGAGCCTTGCCACCAGCAAAGCCTGGCGCCCCTGCGCCGGGCTGAACACGAATAATTCCATCATGTTGCTGTCGTTGAGGGCCTGCGGTTCCAGCCGCTCCGGGTTGGCGTCAGGGGTCATGACCTTGACATAGCGCGCGCCCGCGTAATGGCCGCGCAGCGCCTCATGAAGCGCCGAAGCAGCCGGATGGCCGGGCAGGGCGTCAAGGTGCAGCGGCAGCGACACCAGCATGCCTTGCGCGAAATTCCCCACCGAGGGGATCATCACCGGACTTGCCTGCAAACCGGCATGGCGGGTGATTTCCGGCAGGTGCTTGTGTTTGAAATTCAGGCCATAGAGCTCGAAAGCGGGCGCGCGGCCACTTTCATAGGCGGCAATCATGGACTTGCCGCCGCCGGTATAGCCCGACACCGCATTGAGGGCGAGCGGCATGGTGGGCGCAATCAGCCCAGCCGCCACCAGCGGGTGGATCAAGGCGATCGCCCCGGTAGCATAGCAACCGGGATTTGCGACCCGCGCCGCCTCGGCAATGATCCTTGGCTGTGCCTCGTCGAGTTCAGGAAAGCCATAGGCCCAGCCCGCCGCCGTCCGGTGGGCGGTCGAGGCGTCAAGCACCCGCGGGCCTTGCGTCCCAAGATCATCGACCAGTGCCACCGTGTCTTTGGCGGCATCATCAGGAAGGCACAGGATCACGACATCGACCTCGCGCAGCAAGGCCCGCTTGGCATCGGGATCTTTGCGCTTGTCGGCATCGAGCCCCATCAGGGCAATATCGCTGCGCGTGCTCAAACGCTGACGCAGGCCAAGCCCCGTGGTGCCCGCCTCGCCATCGATGAAAATGCGCTTGTGCCGCGAGATGATATTCATGGCCTCGATCCGTGTTGTGCGGGCAATCCAACCCGCTTTATCATAAAAAAAGGGCGGCCCGAAAGCCGCCCCTTGATCCGTTGGCTCCGTCGCGCTTAGCGCTTGGAGAACTGGAAGCTGCGGCGGGCTTTCTTCTTGCCGAATTTCTTGCGCTCGACCACGCGCGAATCGCGGGTCAGGAAACCTTCCTTCTTCAGAGCCGGGCGCAGTGCCGGCTCGAAATAGGTGAGGGCCTTGGCAAGGCCATGGCGCACCGCACCAGCCTGGCCGGAGAGACCGCCACCGGCAACAGTGACATTCACATCATATTGTGTCGAGCGGGCAGCGACCACGAGCGGCTGTGCCAGCAACATGCGCAGCACCGGCCGCGCAAAATAGACGTCCAGCGTGCGGTCATTGACCGTGACCTTGCCGGTGCCGGGCTTGATCCAGACGCGGGCAACCGCGTTCTTGCGCTTGCCGGTGGCATAGGCGCGACCGAGTTTATCCAGCTTCTGCACATGAACCGGCGCTTCTGCGACGGGTGCTGCGGTCGCCGTCTTGAGATCGGCGAGAGATGAGAGACCTTCAGCCATAATCATGCGCTCCGCGAGTTCTTGGTATTGAGGGCGGCAATATCGAGGATGGCAGGAGTTTGCGCCTCGTGGGGATGCGTTGCCCCCTTATATACCCGCAAATTGCTCAGTTGCTGGCGCCCCAGCGGCCCGCGCGGCAACATCCGCTCGACGGCCTTTTCCAGAATCCGTTCTGGAAACTTGCCCTCGAGAATGAAACGCGCGCTGCGCTCCTTGATGCCACCAATATAGCCGGTGTGGTGAAAATACACCTTCTGGTCGCGCTTGCGGCCGGTCAGCACCACTTGCTCGGCATTGATGACGATGACATTGTCACCGCAATCCATGTGCGGGGTGAAAGTCGCTTTGTGCTTGCCGCGCAACCGCAGGGCAATCAGCGATGCGAGACGGCCGACAACGAGGCCTTTGCCATCGATCAGCACCCATTTCTTGTGGATTTCGGCGGCTTTGGCCGAATAGGTCTTGTGACCAAACATTTTGTTGAAACTCCGCTATTCATGCCAAGTTGGCCACACCTCTCCAAGGCCCGACACATCTTGTTGTGCTGCTCCTATAGCGGGGCGCCGAGCATGTCAACACGATTGCATCAAATTTGTTGATAGGATAACAAAAACAATACGTTATACAATGTGGTATGATATTACCATGCAGCAAGCCATCTGTCTGCGCTCATCGCCTGCGTCTGGGTGCGACGAAGTTGTGCCGGTTCCTTGATCGGTGTCGCCAATTCGTGCGAGAAGCGCCCCAAGACGACGCGGCGTCCTCCCCAAATTTCAAGGCTTGGAGCACATGGTGGAAAAATTGCGTATCGGCATTGCCGGGCTTGGCACGGTTGGCGGCGAAGTGGTGGCCATGCTGCAAGCGCGTGCCGGTCAACTCACCGGGCAGTCCGGCCGCCAATTCGAAATCGTCGGCGTCACTGCGCGTGATCGCACTAAGCAGCGGGCATTTGCGCCGGGTTCATGGACATGGTTCGAGACCCCCGAGGCGCTGGCTGCCGCGCCGAATCTTGATATTTTCGTCGAATTGATCGGCGGCGAGGACGGGCCGGCCCTGCGCTCCGTCACTTTGGCGTTGCAAAACGGCCGCCACGTTGTCACCGCCAACAAGGCGCTGCTGGCGCGCCACGGCCTTGACCTCGCCCATCTCGCCGAGGCGGGCAAGGTAGCTCTGGCCTTTGAAGCGGCGGTGGCGGGCGGCGTGCCGGTGATAAAAATGCTGCGCGAGGGGTTGGCTGGCAGCCAGATCAACCGCATTTCCGGCATTCTCAACGGCACCTGCAATTACATCCTCTCGAAAATGGAAACCGAAGGTCTGAGCTTTGCCGATGGTCTCGCCGAGGCCCAGCGCCTCGGCTATGCCGAGGCTGACCCGACATTCGACATTGGCGGTTTTGACACCGCCCACAAGCTGGCGATTCTCACCAGTCTGGCCTTTGGCACGGCAGTGGATCGCGATGCCATCCATATCGAGGGCATTGAATCGATCACCCTCGCCGATATCCGCGCCGCGGCGGCTTTGGGGTTCCGGGTGAAACTGCTGGGCGTCGCCGAGCGCAACGAGCATGGCATCGAGCAACGCGTGCACCCCACCATGATCGCCCATGCCGCCGCCCTGTCGCAGGTGATGGGCGTCACCAATGCCGTGAGCATCGACGCCGATGCGCACCAGCGACTGACCCTGATCGGGCCGGGTGCCGGCGGCAAGGCCACGGCGGCGGCGGTGATTGCAGACATCACCGACATCGCGCGCGGCAATGTACCCCATCCTTTCGCCGTCCCGGCAACGACTCTGACGCCGGGTGAGCGCGTGCCGATGCAGGCCCATCGTGGCGGCTATTACATCCGCATGTTCGTCGAAGATCGACCCGGCGCCTTCGCCACTATCGCCACCCGCATGGCCGAACATGGCATTTCGCTCGAAAGCATCATGCAGCGGTCGGGCACCGAGCATTTCCTCGGCGCGACATGCGTGCCGGTGGTGCTGATCACCCACGCCACCACCGAAAAGCTGGTTCGCGACGCACTGGCGGCGATTCTCGCCGATGGCTATGTCAATGAACGTCCACAGATTTTCCGAATCGAGCGTGAGTGACCCACAATAATCCTGCCGCGACGACCGTCTGATTCATGTCGACGACGGTTTCTGCCCCAAGGGCAAGTTCAAGCCGGTCATCGGAGGTTCGGGCCAGCCTTGTAGAGCCAAGGCATCCGGCGAACTGGAAAAAAAAGATCGAGGGCATTTTTTAGGGCGCGAAGAATTTTTGAGTTGCTGCTCCTGCCATAATGGCTTGCCAGCGTGGCTGGCGCCCCTTATAGACCCTTCTGGAGCGCAGGCTTTGCCGCCTGTGCCGAAGCGCCCATCGTCTAGAGGCCTAGGACACCGCCCTTTCACGGCGGGAACAGGGGTTCGAACCCCCTTGGGCGCGCCAATCAGGCGTGTAGTGCGTGACTAATCTCCCCTCCCATCGTTTTTGCGTCGCTCCCATGATGGAGTGGAGTGACCGGCATTGCCGCGCGCTGCATCGCACCATGACGCAAAAGGCGCTGCTTTATACCGAAATGGTGACCAGCGCCGCCATCATCCACGGCAATCCGAATCGCCTGCTCGGCTTCTCCCAGGACGAACAACCTGTCGCAGTGCAACTCGGTGGCAGCGACCCCGCCGAACTGGCGCAGGCCGCCCGCATTGCTGCTGATTTCGGCTATGTCGAAATCAACCTCAATGTCGGTTGTCCGTCCGACCGGGTGCAGAGCGGCGCTTTCGGGGCCTGCCTGATGCGTGAACCGGCTCTGGTCGCTGCTTGCGTCGCCGCCATGAAGGGCGCAGTCGATCTGCCGGTCACGGTCAAATGCCGCCTTGGCGTCGATGAGCAGGAGCCCGAGCAGGCGCTTTACGCCATGACGCAGGCTTTGGTGCAGGTTGGCGTTGACGGCCTGATCGTCCATGCCCGCAAGGCCTGGCTCAAGGGCCTCAGTCCGAAGGAAAACCGCGATATTCCGCCGCTTGATTACGAGATTGTGCACCGCTTGAAAGCTGCCTATCCGAAGCTTCCCGTCATTTTGAATGGCGGCATCACCACGCTGGAGCAGGCGCAAACGCAGCTGGCTCATGTCGATGGCGTCATGCTCGGGCGCGCTGCCTATCACAACCCCATGCTGTTGCTGGGCGTTGACCCGATGATCTTTGGGCAGGGCGCCCCGGTGGGCGATGGTCGCTCAGCGCTGGAAGCTTATCGATCCTATATTGAAGAGCAACTGGCGCAAGGCACAAGGCTGGCGCTGATCACCCGCCACATGCTCGGCATGTTCACAGGTCAGCCGGGCGCAAGAGCCTTCCGCCGCCACCTCGCCGAGCATGCACACAGGCCGGATGCGGGTGTCGAAGTGCTGGCGCAGGCCATGGCCTTTATCGAAGTCCCATCGCTGGTCCAGGCCGCTTGACAAGCCAAAAGCCACCCGCATCACGGCAAGCAGCGCAGCGACCAATTCCGTCATTGCGAGGAGCGCAGCGACGAAGCAACCCAGGGGGCCCGGGGATTGCTGCGGTGGAGATTTAGCTAAACCCCTGGGTTGCTTCGCTAACGCTCGCAATGACGGCGATCAGAGGGCGCACA
>JAJZGX010000102.1 GCA_021804825.1 Pseudomonadota bacterium
CCAGCGACATGACCCCAGATAACCTGTTAGCGATGACACCGGAAGACCTTGCCGCCCGCATTCTTTACCGCGACGGCCTAATTCTGGTGATCGACAAGCCCGCCGGCATTGCCGTGCATCGCGGCCCCAAAGGCGGCGCCAATCTCGAAGCCCTGTTTGTCGGCCTGCGTTTTGGATTGCCACGCGACCCGGCGCTGGCCCATCGCCTCGATCGCGACACTTCCGGCTGCCTCGTGCTGGGGCGCCATCGCAAGGCGCTTGCCAAGCTCGGGCTGTTGTTCAAACAGGGCAAGATCAGCAAAACCTATCTCGCCGTGGTGGAAGGCGCGCCGCCGGAGGAGAGCGGAAGTATCGATCTTGCGCTGGGCAGGCTGGATGCAACCCGCGGCTGGTGGATGCAGGTTGATCCCTCCGGCCAGCCGGCCTTGACCCACTGGCGCGTGCTGGGGCGTGGCGATGGCCTGGCACTGCTGGAACTGAAGCCGGAGACCGGACGCACCCACCAGTTGCGCGTTCATTGTGCGGCGATGGGCTGGCCAATCCTCGGCGATGCTGTTTATGGCTCCGGCCGCAATCCCGGCGCGCCGCCGATGCACCTTCATGCCCGCGAGGTCAGCATTCCGCTTTCCGCCAACAAGCCGACCATCACGGCGACAGCGCCCCTGCCCGCCCACATGCAGGTGCGCGCCTCAGCCTGCGGATTTGCCGCCGAGCCGCCCTTGATCACGAATTCGTGATCGCCAGCATTCCTTGAAATGTCATAAATCAGCGTGACCTTGGTTTGGTGCAACAATCACAGGGAGACACAGCATGAAAACAATTTATCTCGCCTTGACCGCCGCCCTCGCGCTCACCGCCCTCACCGGCATTGCCCCTGCCGAGGCCAAGGTTCTGAAATATACAGCCATGCTCTCCGGCAAGAATGCCGTACCGCCCAATGATTCCAAAGGCACCGGAGAAATCAAGGTGCGGCTGAATACCAAGACCATGATGCTGCGCTGGCATGGCGATTACAAGGGCCTGTCGGGCCCGCAGACCATGGCGCATTTCCACGGACCCGCCAAAGCCGGAACGGCGGCGGGCGTATTGGTGCCCGCTATGGCCCCGGCTAGCCCCTTCAAGGGCAAGGCCAAGATCACCGATGCCGAAGCCAAAGATATCGAAGGCGGCATGGTTTATTACAACGTCCACACCAAGGCCCACCCTGGCGGCGAAATTTCCGGTTGGCTGAAGCCCGCCATGTGACAGCAACACAAGGCTTTGCTGCGCCTTTACCGAAGCTTGGCCCGAACCCATCCTGCTTGCAGCAGGGTGGGTTTCTGGTCGTTGCAGGTTTGAGGAAAAAAACTCAGAGCCTCAATGCCGATCATCGGTGCTCAGACATTGCCCATGTAGCAAGCCCTTGTCTTCATGGGTGATCAGAGCTTGCACCAGCGCGCCCGGTGTCTGATCGGCCAGGCGCACCCTTGTGAAATCTGGCGTGCGCCCAACCCCGCCGCGCTCCATCAGCAACATCGGCCGCGTGCCGATTTTACCAAGCCGGTGTCGCGCCGCCGCCGCCTCCCCCGCCGCCCGCAATTGTGCAGCGCGTTCACGCACCTTCGTGCCATGCACGGCGGGCATCCGCGTCGCAGGCGTGCCGGGCCGAGGCGAGAAGGGAAAGACATGCAGCGAGGTCAGGCCGCAGTCTTCGACCAGCGCCAGCGTGTTTTGAAACATCGCCTCGGTCTCGGTCGGAAAACCGGCGATAAGATCGGCACTCAGCGCCATATCGGGGCGCAGCGCCCGCAACCGCGTGCAAAGCGCCACGGCCTGCGCCCGCGTATGTCGACGTTTCATGCGCTTCAGGATCAGGTCATCCCCGGCCTGCAATGACAGATGCACATGCGGCATCAAGCGTGGCTCCTCTCCCCAGACGGCCAGCAGATCTTCATCTATTTCAATGCAATCGAGCGATGACAGACGCAACCGTGCGAGGTCCGGCACCGCGCGCAGCAGCGTGCGCACCAGATTGCCAAGCCGCAGATTGCCCGGAAGATCATGTCCCCATGAAGTGAGATCGACCCCGGTCAGCACAATTTCAGCAACACCGCTGGCCACCACAAGGCGTGCATCGGCGATGATCTCGTCCATCGTGCTTGAGCGCGATGGACCGCGTCCGCGGGGAATAATGCAGAAGGTGCAGCTATGATCGCAGCCATTCTGAATTTGCAGGAAGCTGCGGGTATGGCCCTCGAAACCGGGTGGAGCCGGGCGGTGCTGGTGGCTGGATGGCTGCGCGCCCGACCATGTCCCGGCGGCGCTGCGCAGATTGACCCAGGTTTCTGCCAAGGTTTTGGCGTCATTGGCGATCACCCGGTCAACGCCGGGCATATCCAGATAGCGCTGTGGTTCCGTCTGCGCGGCACAGCCCGTGACGGCGATGAAGGTGCCTGGGCGCTCACGGGCGATGCGCCGCACCGCCCGGCCTGTGTCCCGCGTGGCCTCGGCGGTGACGGCGCAGGAATTGATGATGACGAGATCACGCTCCCCCGCGGCGCTCGCAGCGCGGCGCATCGCCTCGCTCTCGACGATATTGAGGCGACAGCCGAAGGTGACGAGTTCGATGACTGCGGCTCTGTCAGGCATGGGTCGCTGCCGCAAAATCCCCAAGGTCGAGCATGCCTTCATGCTCAAGTTCGACGGCACCTGCCATCAACACATGGCCGTCTTCCGCCCGCCACGCCATATCGAGCACGCCGCCCGGCAAATGCACGCCCGCCGCCCGCCCGGTGTGGCCTGCCCGCGCCGCAGCGACCATGGTCGCGCAAGCTGCCGAACCGCAGGCCAGCGTCATTCCGGCGCCACGTTCCCACACGCGAAGGCGGATGCGGTCCGGCGCTTCAACCACCGCAAAAGATATATTCGCGCGCGCGGGAAACAGCTGATGATGCTCCAGCGCCGCACCCCATTCTGGCAAGCGCGCTTGCAGCGCCTCATTCACAAAGAACACAGCATGGGGATTGCCCATGCTCAACAGGGCTGCGACGGGAAGTTCCGGGAAGCCATCGAGACGCACCGATGCCGTATCGGGCACGGCCTCACGCAGCGGGATTTCCTGCCAGCCGAAGCGCGGTGCGCCCATATCGACACGAAACCGCGTCGCGCCCTCGCGCCAGCACGCCAGCACGCCTGCCTCAGTTTCTACGGCGATTTGCGTCTCTGCATGCCCGCGCAGCAGCGCAAAGGCGACGCAGCGCGTGCCATTGCCGCAAGCCGCCGAACGCGAGCCATCATTGTTGAAAATCTCGACGAAGGCGGCGGTTCCGGCGCGGTGCGGCGCTTCGATCACCATCAACTGGTCGAAGGCCAGTTCCGGCTGGGCGTTGAGCGCGCGCGCCATGGCCGCATCGACTCTGGTATGCGTCATGCGCCGGTCGAGCACGAGAATGGCGTTGCCAATGCCATTCATGCGAAGATAGGGGGCCTGTGGAATCTCTGGGTGCATGGTGACCTTGCCGCATCAACCATTGTTCAAAAGCAGTTCTGCCGTTAGATATAGACCTGCCGGGTGCCTTTGCCCACCGTGCATGAGTTTTGAATTATGGCCGAATGCAGGAACTGTCTTTTGCCGCTGAGCGTCAAGCGCATCGCCTTCGAGGCTGCCCTCGCGCTGGCCTTGTGCCTTTTGCCAGCATGGAGCTACGCGGCAACACCTGCGCCTGCGGCACCAGTCTTGAACAAACTTCAGGTCAAGCCCGATGATTTCAAGCCGGATGTGCCCGCTGCATCGGCCCAGCAAATGCAGCTCGTCGCGCGTCCGGCACTCTATCTGCACGGCAATGGCCGCTGGGACGACGGCTTGCAAGCCATTCAGGCGCTCATTGCCCGCCTCAAAGCTGCAGCGAACACCGCCAACCTCACGGTGGCCGGCCCGGCGCAGATGGTGTTTCTCGCCACCTCGGATGACGGCTACACCTACAATGCCATGCTGCCTTTGACCGCGCCGGTGCCTGCGGGCACGAAACTGCCCGAAGGATTTCTGGTCGGCAGCACGCCCGCCGGCAAGGCGGTTCGCTTCTCGCATGACGGCGCCTATCAGGACATTGACGACACCTACGAAGTGCTCACGGCCTGGCTCGATGATCGCGGTCTCGACACCAGAAACATGTTCATCGAGGAATATCTCAACACCGCCAAAGACAACGCCGACCCATCTCTCAAAGTGCATATCTATGTGCTGTTGAAGTAAGCGCGCTGCGCGGCCAACCGGCAAACTCACGAAAAAGCGCTTGGCGTTAAAGCGCCTTGGCGCGGGCGCGCAGCACATATTTCTGGATTTTCCCGGTCGAGGTTTTGGGTAGCGGCTCGAACACGAAACTGCGCGGCACTTTGAATGCCGCAAGATGCGTCCGGCACCATGCCGTCAAGGCGGCAGCATCGACCTCGGAACCCGGCTTCAGCTCGATGAAGGCGCAAGGCGTCTCGCCCCATTTGTCATCGGGCCGTGCCACGACAGCTGCGGCGACGACCGCCGGGTGCTTGTACAGCGCATCTTCCACTTCGATGGAAGAAATGTTCTCGCCGCCTGAAATGATGATGTCCTTGGAGCGGTCTTTCAGCTGGATATAGCCATCGGGATGGCGCACACCGAGGTCACCGGTGTGAAACCATCCGCCCGCAAATGCCTGCAAGGTGGCCGACTCATTCTTGAAATAGCCCTTCATGATGACATTGCCGCGCATCATCACTTCACCGAGGCTTTCGCCATCGGCAGGCATGGCGCGCATGGTTTCGGGGTCGATCACATCCAGCCCTTCGAGCACCGGATAGCGCACACCTTGCCGTGATTTCTTGGCGGCCTGTGCCGCCGAATCAAGCTTGTCCCAGTCACTGTTCCATTCATTGACCACGGCTGGGCCATAGGATTCGGTCAATCCGTAAAGATGCGTGACCTCAAAGCCCGCCACCTTCATGGCGCCCAGCACGGCTTCAGGCGGCGGTGCGGCAGCGGTAAAGAAGGCAACCTTGTGCGGCAGGGGACGCTTTTCGGCCTCAGGCGCATTGAGCAGAGTGGACATGACAATCGGTGCCCCGCACATATGGGTGACACGATGCGTGGCGATCAGCTCGAAAATGAGCCCGGCCCGCACCTGGCGAAGGCAGACATGGGTGCCCGCCACCGCGCTCAGCGTCCACGTAAAACACCAGCCGTTGCAATGGAACATCGGCAGCGTCCACAGATATACCGGCGCGCGGCCGAGATTCCCCGTGACGACATTGGCAAGAGCCAGCAGATGCGCCCCGCGATGATGATAGACCACGCCCTTGGGGTCACCCGTGGTGCCGGATGTGTAATTCAGCGTGATCGCATCCCACTCGTCACGCGGCGGCGCCCAGACAAAGTCCGGGTCACCATCGGCAATGAAGGCTTCGTAATCGAGGCTCGTTACGGGTGCGCCCTCGCCCGCATATTCAGGATCGTCATAGGAGATCAGCAGCGGTTTGACCTTGCAGGTCTGGAGGGCGGCCCGCATCACGCCGGAAAATTCCCGATCAACGATCAACACCTTGGCTTCGGCGTGATCGAGCGTAAAGGCGAGGATGGCAGCATCGAGCCTCGTGTTGAGGGTGTTCAGCACCGCGCCGGTCATCGGCACGCCGTAATGGCATTCGAGCATGGCCGGAGTATTGGCGAGCATGACACTCACGCTGTCGCCACGCCCGATGCCATGGCGGGCCAGCGCCGATGCCAGCCGCCGGGTGCGCTGATAGAATGTCGCGTAATCGCGCCGCAACCCGCCATGCACTATGGCAAGACGATCCGGGAACGTCTGCGCGGCCCTTTCCAGAAAGCCCAGTGGCGTGAGCGGTTGAAAATTGGCAGCATTCTTGGGCAAGCCCTGATCATAGGATGACATGCATTTCCCCCTGTAGCTTGGGCCGAGAAGCTAGCCCAACACATTGCAGGGATGCAATTGGCACTAAGTGCAGCCGGATCTGAGCCTTGGCCCGACCCGACCCGAAAAAAGCTGGTATGCGTGATGCTTTTTTGTGGACATTAGCTTATGGTGATGAAATTCTCATATATGTTAGGCTTGAATTCTGAATTTGCGCACAAACATCGATAGCCATGAGTAAAATGGAAAGGTAACCGCACATTGGATCCGGTGGTGATGGCCCAGCCGTCGGCTTTGGCTTCCTCACAAACTCTGTCATTTGGCGCTGACCTGCATGGCGACATGCGCGCTCCGGTCGGGCGTGCCGCCTTTGTGCCCAATTATGCTGCGCTGGACCTTGGAACCAATAATTGCCGCCTGCTCATCGCCCGGCCTGCCCTTGAAGGCGGTCGTCCTTCCTTGCGGGTTGTCGATGCGTTTTCACGCATCGTGCGGCTCGGCGAGGGCCTGACCCAGACTGGCGCGCTCAGCGAAGCCGCGATGGACCGCGCCCTGTCGGCGCTGGAAATCTGCCGCGACAAGATCTTGTCACGTCACGTGCGCCGCATGCGGCTCGTGGCAACAGAGGCCTGCCGACGCGCCAGCAATGGTCGCGAATTCATTGCCCGCGTGCGCAAGCAAACCGGCATGGCGCTGGAAATCGTCGATAATGGCACAGAGGCGCAACTGGCCGCCGCCGGATGTTGCGAACTCGTCGATCAGAACGCGCAAGCGGTGGTGCTGTTTGACATTGGTGGCGGCTCCACCGAAGTGGTATGGCTCGCCCGCAGCAGCAAGAAGCGCCGCGAACCGCTGTGCGCCAGCAATGCTTGCGTCAACCTCTGGACTTCGCTTCCCCTCGGTGTCGTCACCTTGTGCGAGCAATTCGGCGGGGTTGAAGTCACGCCGCACCTGTTTGAGGAAATGGTCGAGCATGTGGCGCGCCGGTTACGGCCCTTTGCCAAACGCGCCGGGGCCGAGCAGCGCTGCGCCAACTTCCATCTGCTGGGCACATCCGGCACCGTCACGACGCTGGCAGGCCTGCACCTCGATCTGCCACGCTATGACCGGCGCCGCGTTGACGGCCTGTGGATGGAGCGGCGCGAGGTTGATGTCGTCATGCGCCGCCTGGTGACCATGTCGTTTCACGAGCGCGTTGCCCATGCCTGCATCGGCCGCGAGCGGGCCGATCTGGTTTTGGCTGGCTGCGCCATTTTTGAAGCCATCCGCCGCGCTTTTCCTGCCGATCGCGTGCGGATTGCCGACCGTGGCCTGCGTGAAGGTCTGCTCATGCAGATGATGAGCGCCGATCAGGTCTGGGGCAGCCATTGACGGGTTCATCATGAGTGCGAATGGTTCGGGCACCTCCGGGCGTGAAGGTGGGCGCTCGCTCAAAACCCGCGTGAAAACAGCGGCGCGGCGCACCAATTCGTCAGCGCGCTGGTTGCAGCGCCAGTTGAACGACCCCTATGTCGCCCAGGCCAAACGTGAGGGCTGGCGCTCGCGCGCCGCCTACAAGCTGCTGGAAATGGACGAGCGCTTTCATTTGCTGCGGCCGGGCCAGCGCATTGTCGATCTCGGCGCCGCGCCGGGCGGCTGGTCCCAGGTCGCGGCCAAGCGCTGCGGCTCCGACAATGGCAAGGGCAAGGTGGTGGGGATCGACCTTCTCCCCATCGAGCCGGTGCCAGGTGTTGATTTTCAAATCATGGATTTCAATGATTCCGATGCCCCGGAGCGCCTGCAGGCCATGCTCGGGAGCCTTGCCGATGGTGTGCTCTCGGATATGGCCGCCAATGCCACCGGCCATCGCCAGACTGACCATTTGCGCATCGTCGCGCTCGCCGACATGGCGGCAGATTTCGCCTGTGACGTGCTGGAAGCTGGCGGCTTTTTCCTCGCCAAAGTGCTGCAGGGCGGCACCGAAGGCCAGTTGCTGACACGTCTGAAACGCGATTTTGCGCTGGTGCGCCACGTCAAACCCAAGGCAAGCCGAGCTGATTCGGCCGAACTTTATGTGCTGGCGACCGGGTTCAGAGGCCGCGATCGGCTTTGATCAGGCAGGCTTGACCCGCCCAGCCAGATGTTCGCCCGCATCCTGCGGCAACGTGCGAAACATCAGCACCGAACTTGCCGACACCAGCGCGACAACAACAAAGGCGGTCGCAAAATCGGGAATGGTCAGGTTGGTGGCACCGCGCCAGAACTGGCTGACCTCGATCACACCCGCCCCCAGCGCCACACCCGTGCTGACCGCGAGTTGCTGCACCACGGCGGTGAAAGACGTGGCGCGGCTGGTTTCAGCCTCGGGAATTTCGGCAAAGGCCAGCACATTGATGGAGGTGAATTGCAGCGAGCGGAAAAATCCGCCGGTCAGCAGCAAAGCGACAATGGCCAAGCCCGGTGTCGAAGCTGTCAGCGCCGCATTGGCGGCCAGAAATGCCGAGCAGATCAAAGCATTATAAACCAGCACCTTGCGAAAGCCGATGCGTTTCAGGATCGGCGCCGCAGTGGCCTTCATCATCATGGCGCCCGCCGCGGCGGCAAAAGTCAAAGACCCCGATTGAAACGGGTTCATGCCAAAACCGACCTGCAGCATCAGCGGCAACAGAAATGGAATCGCCCCGATACCGAGCCGGAACAGGAATCCCCCCACAAGGCTCGCACGGAAGGTGCGATGCCCCAGCAAGCGCAGATCGAGCAAGGGATAGGCGACATTGCGGGCATGACGCACATAAAAAGCCAGCGATGTGACCCCGGCGAGCAACATCAGGATATCCAGCCAGGCTGGCACAAACCCGCGCCCGGCGATGGTCATGCCGAACACGGTCAGCGACAGGCCGAAGCCTGAAAACACAAATCCGATCGTATCCAGCGGCGGCGAAGTCTTGGCCTTGATATTCTCGATAAACATCGATGCCAGCACGACGCCGACAATGCCGAAGGGTATGTTGATCCAGAAAATATAGCGCCACTGGAAATAGGTGGTGATAAAGCCACCGAGCGGCGGCCCGATCACCGGCCCGAACAGCGCCGGCAAGGTGAGATAGGCCATGGCGCGTACCAGTTCGGAGCGCGGCACCGAGCGCAACATCACGAGGCGCCCGACCGGCACCATCATCGCACCGCCACAGCCTTGCACAATCCGCGCCGCCACAAATTGCGGCAATGTGCTGGAGAGCCCGCACAGCACCGAGCCCAGCGTGAACACCACGATGGCGCTGCGAAACACCGTGCGCGTGCCGAAGCGATCCGCCGCCCAGCCGGAGGCCGGTATGAACACTGCCAGCGCCAGCAAATAGGATGTCAGCGCCAGTTTGAGCGAGATCGGGTCTTGATGCAAATCGCGCGCGATCGCTGGCAGGGACGTCGCGATCACGGTGCTGTCAAGATTTTCCATGAACAACGCGCACGCGACGATCAGCGGCGTGAGCATGAAGGGACGCGTTGTCATGCCGGGTTGGGTTTCCTTGCTTCAGGCGCGGGGCTACCGTTACTGCCTAGATGCAACCGCCCGACATTGAAATAGTGCGGTGCGTCACCCGGTAAAGCCAGCCATGCGCAGAAATCAGAGCTTCCACGCCATGGCCCGGGCTTTCACCCTCATTCAGTTGCCGCTGAGCACGGCTTTGGTCTTCTGCCACCAGCCGCTGCGCTTGGGGCCGGGGGGGGCTTCCGGCAAGGGTTCCGGACGCACTGTGGCTTCGACCACCGGTTGCGGCACAGGAGCATCCTCGACCGGCGCGGCGGACGCTTCCACGACAGCCACGGCCTCGATCTCGGCAGCAGCCACCGGCGCCGCCGACTCGCTGGCCTCGGCCTTGCGGCCACGCCGACGGCGTGCAGGCGCCTCCTGCTTGGCAGCATCCGCTGT
>JAJZGX010000103.1 GCA_021804825.1 Pseudomonadota bacterium
GAACGGGCGCACAATGAAGCTCTCGATCACCAGCATCACCGCCACAAAGGCCAAGCCATAGGCGAGAATGCGCGCCACATCAAACAGCTGAAACGCGGTGCCGAGTTCAAAGCCAATCCCGTTGGGGCGCCCGAGCAGTTCCACCACCAGCACGATTTTCCAAACCAGCGACAGGCCGGAGCGGGTGGCTGCCGCGAAATAGGGTGCCAGTTGTGGCAGCACGACATGGCGCTGGCGCTGCCATGGCGTCAGGTCAAAAACTGCGGCCATGTCATCAAGACCGCGATCCAGCGCCCGCGCGCCTTCGCGAAGCGTCACGGCAGCATTAGGCAGCTTGTTCAAAGCCACCGCGCTGATGGCAGCGGTTTCGGTCAGTCCGGCCCAGATATAGGCCAGCACGATAATGACCAGAGCGGGCAAATTGAGCAAAACCACAATCCAGGGATCAGCCACGCGGTCGAACGCCGCATTGCGGCCCATGGCAATGCCCAAAGCCGAGCCCAGCACCATGGCAATGCTGAAGGCAACGACCACCCGATACAGCGTGATCAGCATCTGGTGCGGCAATTCGCCGCTGAGAGTATCATGCAGCATGAGTCTGCCCACCACCAGCGGCGAGGGCAACATTTGCGGCCCGGCAAAATGCGCGCCGATAGCCCAGATGGCGACCAGCGCCGCCAGTGATCCGAGCCGCAACATCAGCCGTCAACTCCCAGGCATGCCGGTATAATAGGTGCCGGGATCGAGCGTTTTGCCAGCGCCCACCAGTTTCGTCCCGCCGGTCTTGGCCAGAACACTGAAAAGCGTGGCCGCGTCGCGCTCCTCGTCGGCGATGGGGCGCGACGGTATCCCGGCGCTGTAATCGCGGCGAAACAGCGCCTGTGTGGCATCATCCGGCGCGCCGATATGCGGGCCCAGCGCCGCCCAGTCGGCGGGTGTGGTCGCAAGGATTTCCTTGGCCTTGTGGGTCAGTGCCAGAAAGCGGTTGAGCGCTGCCTTGTGCGCCTTGGCAAATGCAGAAGTGAACACATAGCCCAGCATCGCGACTTTGCCTTGCGCACCGAGTTTGCGCTCGACCTGCGCCATTGTCACCAGCGGACGAAAGCCCTTGCCTTCCAGTGCGGCGCTGAAATTCCAGAAATTCAACGAAGCATCGGCTTCGCCCTGCAGGGTTTTCTGTTGCAACAACGGCGGCGCGCCGAACATCAAGCTGGCCTCGTGCTTGACATCGATGCCGCGCTTCTGGCCATAGGCCTGCAACAGCAGCCAGCTCTTGTCGAGCGGCCCACCGGCCACGGCAAGTTTCTTGCCTTTGAGATCGGCAATAGTCTTGATGGGCGAGGCTTTGCGCACCATCACCGCGCCAACCGCCGATGAATAGGGATAAAACTTCAAATGACGCCCGGCCGCGCGCTCACGCGACACAAACAGCCAATCAGAGACGATGATGTCGGCGCTGCCACCCAGAAGCGCAATCTTCTGGGCTTCGGGTGAGGCGGTGACCTGCGTTTGCAGATCCAGCCCGGCGGCTTTGGCCAGTCCGAGCTTGTTGATCACGCCCAATTCCCATTTCAGCGTGCCCGTCTGCATCACCGCAAGGCGAATGGTGTCAGCGGCAAAGGCTGGGGGGCTGGCAAGCCATGACACGGCAAAAAATCCGAACGCGCAAATCTTGAACCTTGTCACGCAACATTCCCTTCAGCCGACGGCGCGTCCCGAGAGCGCCAAGCCTCTTGATCATGGCACCGCAACTATCATACCTTGAAGATGCGAGAGCAAGCCCTTCTTAAGGGGGTCAGGGAGCCGTGAGCTATCCGTTACAATTAAAGGGAAGAAACCGATGAAGTTTGCACTTGGGTTGAGCCTTGTTACCGCCGCCGGCCTGGTCATGGGCTCTGGACTGCCAGCCGCAGCTGCCGGCGACCCCGCCGCTGGTGCCAATGTGTTCCAGAAATGCCGTGTTTGCCATCAGATCGGCCCCGGTGCACAAAATGCCGTCGGCCCGGTGCTCAACGGCGTTGTCGGGCGCCACAGCGGCATTTATCCGGGCTATTCCTATTCGGATGCCAACAAGAAATCCGGCATTGTCTGGACGGTCGATGTCCTGCAAAAATATCTGAAAAGCCCGCAGTCCGTGGTGCATGGCACCAAGATGATGTTCCCCGGCTTGCAGAAGCAGTCGGATATCGACAATGTCATCGCCTATCTCCAGACTTTCGACGCGAAGGGAAATCCCGTGAAGCCGGGCGCTGCGCCCGCCGCTGCGGCACCTGCGGCAAAATAGCCGGTCTGCCTCGCCGCGACATTTGCGACAGGGCATATGGCATCTGGCCGCCGCATCAAGGGTTCTCAACAGAGCCTTGGTGCGGCGCGCTTGATTTTCCGGCAATCAACCTGTCCAGTATCAGGCGGATGTGGATTGCGGAGGCCTCATGAAGTTTCGCAAGCTGCGACTGGCGGGGTTCAAATCATTCGTCGAGGCGACAGAATTCCTGATTGAGCCGGGTTTGACCGGTGTGGTCGGGCCGAACGGATGTGGCAAGTCCAATCTGGTCGAGGCGATGCGCTGGGTGATGGGAGAAACCTCCTACAAGAACATGCGCGCCTCGGGCATGGAGGATGTCATCTTCTCCGGCTCGGGCAAGCGCCCGCCGCGCAATTTCGCCGAAGTGCTGATCACTCTCGATAATGCCGATCGCACGGCGCCGACCGCCTGGAATGATTCCGATAACATCGAGGTCTCGCGGCGCATCGAGCGTGGCGACGGCTCGGATTATCGCATCAACGGCCGCGAAGCCCGCGCCCGCGATGTGCAATTGCTGTTTGCTGATGCGTCTTCGGGCGCGCGCTCGCCCGCCATGGTGCGTCAGGGCCAGATTGGCGAGATCATTTCTGCAAAGCCGCAGCAGCGCCGCCGCATTATCGAAGAGGCCGCCGGTGTCGCGGGCCTGCATTCGCGTCGACACGAGGCCGAGCTGCGCTTGAAGGCCGCCGAAGACAATCTCGTCCGCATGGATGACATCGTCGGACAGCTCAGTGGCCAGATCGACGGCTTGCGTCGTCAGGCGCGACAGGCCGAGCGCTACCGGCTTGTGGCGGCAGAATTGCGCCGACTTGAAGCTTTGCAGCATTGCATCGCCTGGGCCACGCTGGAGCAGCAACTCGCCGAGTCGGTCCGCGCCACCGGCCTCGCAACGCGCGATGTCGCGAACGCCATGCTCGCGCAACAGGAGGCGGCGCGGGTGGTGGCGCTAGGTGCGCATGGACTGCCACGGCTGCGCGAGGCCGAGGCGGCCGCCGGCGCGGCATTGCAGCGGCTTGTTTTGGCCCGTGAATCGCTGGATGGCGAGGCCCGCCGCCAAGAGGAACGACGGGTGGCGCTGGAACAGCAGGCCCAGCAGGTCAACGCCGATCTCGCCCGCGAGCGCGCCCTGATCGATGACGCCTCGCGCATGGTGGCGAGGTTCGAGGCCGAGCGCACGACGCTGCAAGCTGGCAGTGCCGATGACGAGCGTTCGGTCAGCACAGCGCAAGCGGAGATTGTCGCGATCGAGGCAAATAATGCGACAGTCGAGGCCAGATTGGCCGAGGCGCAGGCGGCCAACGCGGCCTTTGCAGCCAAGCGCGAGGCGCTGGCCGCCCGCCTTGCCGACGAATCGCGGCGGCGCACCCGCATCGAGACGGAACGCGCCGAAGCGCGCCGCGCCAAAGCCGCGGTGGACGCCGAGATCGTCCGCATTGCCGATGTCAACATGCTGGCGGCGCAGATGCAGGCGGCAACTGTGGCTGCCAGCGCCGCTGAAGCTGCCTGGTTCGAGGCCGAAAGCGCGGTGGCGGAGGCGAGGCGCCTTGAGGGCGAGCTTCGCGGTCCGACCGAGGGGATGGAGCGGCGCAAGCACGCGCTGGAAACCGAAATCCGCACCCTGGAAAAATTGCTTGCCCCCACGCAGACGCAGGCCTTCGCCAAGGTTATCGACCAGATCAGCGCCAAGCCGGGCTTTGAAGCCGCCTTGGCGGCCGCCCTTGGTGATGATCTGGAGGCGTCGTTGTCGCCGCAAGCGGCGTTGCACTGGGTTTTGACCTCCGGCGAATTTGACCCTGCCCTGCCGACCAGCGCCCAAGCGCTTGTGGCCTTTGTCGAGGCTCCGGCGGCACTGCGCCGCCGCTTGGCGCAGATAGGCGTCGTGGCGCCGGAGGCCGCACCGGCACTGGTGGCTGAGCTGAAGCCAGGGCAACGTCTGGTCAGTCCGGCCGGCGACCTCTGGCGCTGGGACGGCCTGACCCGGACGGCGGCGGCACCGGGTGCGGCGGCGCGTCGCCTCGGAGAAATGAACCGACTGGCGGCGCTCCGCCTCGAATTCATGGCGCGGGACGGCGAGGCAACCAGCCTTCGCGCGCAATGGCAACGGGCCAGCATCGCCGCAGTCAACGCCGCCAACCATGAAACGCAATGCCGCAGTGCCGAGCGCGCCGCGCTGAAAGCTGCGGAATCGGCGCGCAATGCGCTGGCTGATGCCGAGCGCCGTCTGGGCGCGCATCGCAACCGCGCGGCGGCACTGGTGGCCTCGCTGCAGCAACTCGAGCGCGACTTCGAGGAAGCCGACGCCGCCTGCGCCGCCTCGCAAGCGATGATGACCGATTTTGCAGCCACAGCGCCCGAGGCACAGCGCACAGCAGCAATTTTGGCTCAAGCCCGCGACCTTGCCACCACCAGCCGCCGTCAGCTTGGTGAGGCGCAAGCGCGGCTCATTCAGGCGCGGCGCGTCAAGGATGGTCGGGCGGGGCGGCTGGTCGGGCTGGCGCGCGATCTGGCCGATTGGCAAAAGCGGCAAGGCTCCGCCGCGCAGCGCAGCAGCGATTTGGTCAACCGTGCCGCCCGCCTTGCCGAAGAGCATGACGAGCTCGTGCAGGCGCCGGCGACCTTGCTGATGCGGCGCCGGGCATTGATGGCCGAAATCGACGCAGCCGAGGTGCTGCGCCAAAGCGCCAGCGATGCCCGCGTCACCGCTGAAATTGCCCAGGCCAAGCTCGAGGCTGCCGCCCGTGATGCGCAGGAGCGCCTCGCCACAGCGCGTGAAACGGCCGCGCGCGAGACAGCTGGCCATGATGCCGGCACGCAACGGCGCAACGAACTCACCGCCACGATCAGGGCGGCGCTCGATTGCGCCCCCCAGGAATTGCGCGCCCTCGCCGGTTTGAAACCCGGAACGCCCTTGCCTGCCTCCGATAGCGTGATCGACAAGCTGCACTCTCTGCGCGAGGATCGCGAACGGCTCGGCGTCGTCAATTTGCGGGCTGAAGTCGAACTTGGCGAATTGGAAGCGACGCGCACTGCCCTTGAATCAGAGCGAACCGAATTGACGGAAGCCATTCGGCGGCTGCGTCAGGCCATCGGCACGCTCAACCGCGAAGGCCGCGAGCGCCTGCAGGAGGCTTTTGATCGGGTCAACGGCCATTTCCGTGACCTGTTCACCCGGCTGTTCAATGGCGGCACCGCCGAATTGCAACTCATTGAATCAGACGATCCACTCGAGGCGGGCCTCGAAATCAACGCGCGCCCACCCGGCAAGAAGCCGCAAACCATGACCCTGCTTTCAGGCGGCGAACAAGCCCTGACCGCCATGGCGCTGATTTTCGCGGTGTTTTTGACCAATCCCTCGCCCATTTGCGTGCTGGACGAAGTCGATGCGCCGCTCGATGATTCCAATGTCGAGCGCTTCTGTGATCTGCTTGATGCGATGGCGCAGCGCACCCAGACCCGCTTCCTCACCATCACCCATAACCCCATCACCATGGCACGGATGGACCGGCTCTATGGTGTCACCATGGCCGAACAGGGTGTTTCGCAACTGGTTTCCGTCGATCTGGCGGGCGCGACCGAGTTGGCTGAAGCCGGCTAGGGCAAAGCAGGCAGGTGCTCAAACGAACCGAGGGGCGTGCCCGTCAGAGCTTGCGACCGATGGCCAGAAATTTTTCGGCGCGGACATTGCGCAATTCCTCGGCGCCCATATTGCCAAGCGAAGCGAGGCTCTCGGCAATGGCCGTGCCGCAGGCGGCGATGGTGGCGGCAGGGTCACGATGCGCGCCGCCCTCAGGTTCGCGCACAATGGTATCGATAATGCCGAATTTCAACAGATCCTGCGCCGTGATCTTCATGCTGTTGGCGGCATCCGTGGCCTTGGCAGCATCCCGCCAGAGGATCGAGGCGGCGCCTTCAGGCGAAATCACCGAATAAATCGAATGTTCCAGCATGATCACCCGGTTGCAGCAGGCAATCGCCACGGCGCCGCCCGAGCCCCCTTCGCCGATGACCAGCGCCACGCTCGGCACGCCCAGCGCCAGCGCCGCGTCGGTCGAACGGGCGATGGCTTCCGCCTGGCCGCGCTCTTCGGCATCAATGCCGGGGAAGGCGCCCGCCGTGTCAATCAACGAGATCATCGGCAGACCGAAACGATCCGCCAGTTCCATGAGCCGCACCGCCTTGCGGTAGCCCTCGGGGCGCGCCATTCCGAAGTTATGCTTGATCCGGCTTTGGGTATCGGCGCCGCGCTCCTGACCGATCACACAGACAGCTTCGCCGCGAAACCGCGCCAATCCGCCGATGATCGCTTCATCCTCGCCAAATTGGCGATCGCCTGCCAGTGGCGTGAAGTCGCTGAGCAGGCCCTCGATATAATCAACGCAATGGGGTCGCTGCGGGTGGCGGGCGACCTTGGTTTTCTGCCAGGGGGTCAGATCGGCATAAAGATCAACCAGCGCCTTGTGCGCCTTAGCCTCAAGGCGCGCCAATTCGTCGGCGATAGCAATGGCCTTGCCGTCTGTGCCCAAAGCGCGCAATTCTTCGACCTTGGCTTCAAGATCGGCAAGTGGTTTTTCAAAATCCAGGTAACTGCGCATGATCGGAAGCGGGCAAGTCTCAAGAGTCAACCGCAAAGAACAGGCGCGGTCGGTAAGCACTGGCGTTTTGCATCCAGCCTGTCAAGCGCAACCGCCTCATTGTAAGCAGTACGGCGCTTGCGGCAAGCCGACGCCAGCGCTAAAGCCTGTGGCATATCTGGAGAAACCAACGTGTCTTTGCTCGCGCCATTGGTGATATATTTTTTGAAGGTCTGCGAATATCTGATCATCATCATGGCGGCCATGTCCTGGCTGATCGGCTTCAACATCGTCAACATCCGCAACAATGTCGTGCGGACGATCTGGTATAGCCTGAACCTTGTCACCGAGCCCATTCTCAGCCCGATCCGGCGCATTCTGCCGAGCCTCGGCGGCGTTGATTTATCGCCGCTGGTCGCGCTTCTGGTGATCCTGTTCGTGCAACAATGGGTCAGAACCCATAGCTGAATCGTCGAGCGCTTACCGCAGTAAGGCGCCAAAGGCGACGCTAAGCCTGGAGAGCTGGGCATGTACGTCATTGCTGTCGAGCGGGCGCATGGCCGACGGCACTGCCGCATAGAGCGCGGTATCAAGGTGGAGCAAACGCTCCTGAAGACGCAGGGATGCGTCCGAAAGGCGGCGCAATTCATCAGGCAGACGCGCGTAGGTTTCCGCATCGGCCACGGGGGCCTGGCGCGATAGCTTGACCTTCTGACGTTCGCTTCCGGCTGCCGCCAGATTGAGTTCGCCATCATTCACCGCCCGTTGCATCAGCAGCCACGAGGCCAGCTGCATCAAGCGCGTCGTCAGCCGCATGCTTTCAGCAGCATAGGCCAGCGCATCCATGCGTTGCAGAACCTTGGCTTCGGCGCGACCGGGGCCGTCAAGATAGGCCGCAGCGGCTTCAACAAGGTCCATGCCTTCACGAAACAGCAGGTGAAAGCTGTCCGAGCCGATCAGCCTGGGGCCGAAGGCCACCGGTTGCGCGCCATGTCCACCCTTGATGTCCGCACTTGCCATGTTCATTCCCATCGCCTTCGAAGAGCCGCTGTCGCGACCGTCCGAAAACGATACGCGTCAGCCTGTTGCGAACTATGGGAGCAATGTTAACGCCATTCGTGGCATTTGTGGCGTTTACTCTTTCTTAGGGTTAACAGCCGGCGGGGGCTTCAGACAAAAAAAGCCGCCCGAAGGCGGCTGTAAGTCCAAACAGGGAGGAACACAGGAGATGCCCATGGCATCCGGAAAATGCCTGACGAATCAGACAATTTCATATTATACCGAATGCGTTAACATCTGCTTAATATTTTTCGTGGCGGCCCGGATTTCATGGCGTCCGAGCGGTTTCAGTCCGATTTATCCTGTGGAGAACCAAAAAACCGCTCCGCAGCTTGCTTGGAATCGCGTTTTTTGAGGAGATCCGCCTCCAGCCGCGACACTTCTTCACGCAAGATTTGCAGGTGCGCCAAAAGGTCATCGACCGACAGCGAATCAAGTTTCTGGCCGATTTCATGAACGGGCAGCTTGGCGACCGGGCTTGCGCCAAACACATCGTCGAGTGTCGCCATGTCCCAAGCTCCGTCTTCAGGTGCCATTATGGCGCAGATTGTGCCATTGCGGCAAGGACGCAACAGGTAGCGGGCGGAAACCCCTAGGCGACGCCGCGCGCCAGAAGATCATGAATATGCACAACGCCTTGCGGAACGGCCGCAGCGTCAACCACGAACAGCGCCGTGATTTTTCGCGCCTCCAGAATTTGCAGGGCTTCGGCGCTCAGCATCGTTGGCAGCACGGTGCGCGGCGATGGCGTCATGACCTCGGCCACCGGCTGCATCATCAGATCATCGCACATGTGACGGCGCAAATCGCCATCGGTGATAATGCCGACCAGCCGTCCTGAAGCATCCACCACACCGACACAGCCAACCCCCTTGCTGGAGATTTCCATCACCGCTTCCGCCATGGTGGCGGTGATGCCGACGAGCGGCAGGCGCGGCGCCCCCAGCATGACATCACGAACCAGCAGGAGCTTGGCACCGAGCTTGCCGCCGGGATGGAATTGGCGAAAATCCTGCGCCGTGAAACCGCGCGCTTCCAGCAAAGCCAGCGCCAGGGCGTCGCCCAGCACCAGTTGCAGGGTCGTCGAGGATGTCGGTGCCAGACCATTCGGGCAGGCTTCCTCGACCAGCGGCAATATCAGGCAATGATCGGCGGCCCGGCCCAAGGCGCTTTCGGCATGGGCGGTGATGGCGACGAGCGGCACATCAAACCGGCTGGCATAGACGATGATATCGGCGAGTTCGGCCGTTTCGCCCGACCATGACAGCGCCAGAACGGCATCGCCGGACTGAATCATGCCAAGATCGCCATGGCTGGCCTCGGCGGGATGCACATAATGGGCGGGGGTGCCCGTCGAGGAGAAGGTCGCGGCCAGCTTGCGGGCGATGTGGCCGGATTTGCCCATGCCCGTGACGATAACCCGGCCATGGCGGCCGTGCAGCAGCGCTACGACGCGGCCAAACTCGGCACCAAGCCCGGAGCCCGTCTCGCCGGCAAGTTCGGCCACCAAAGCGTGCAGCGCTTCGCTTTCAATGCGCACCGTTCGCAGCGCCGAAGCAAGCGCCTCAGCCTGACTCATGCTTGCAGACGTCCCAGAGCTCGTCGCGCCACGGGGTCATTGGGATCAAGCGCCAGAGCGCCTTGATAGGCTTCGAGCGCCTTGCTCTTTTGGCCCATACGCTCGCGCGCCAGCCCCAAACCATCCCAGGCGACCGGATTTTTGGCATCGACATTCAGAGATGAATTGAAATCG
>JAJZGX010000104.1 GCA_021804825.1 Pseudomonadota bacterium
GGCGCTCGGCACGCATTGGTGGAATCCGCCCTATATCGTGCCGCTGGTGGAGGTCATCCGCACCGCCAGCACCAGTGATCAGGCGCTGGCAGCCATGATGACGCTGTTGACGTCCGTGGGCAAGACCGCCGTCGAGGTGAAGCGAGACGTGCCGGGCTTCATTGGCAACCGGCTGCAACATGCGCTCTGGCGTGAAGCGATTGCGCTGGTGGCGGAAGGTGTATGCGACGCCAAAACCGTTGATGATGTGGTGAAATCCAGCTTTGGCGCCCGCCTCGCGGTGCTAGGCCCGCTGGAAAACGCCGATCTTGTCGGCACGGAATTGACCCGCGCCATTCACGGCTATCTGTTGCCCGCGCTTGACCGTGCCACCTCGCCTTCGCCCTATCTTGATCAGTTGATCAGTGAAGGGCGGTTGGGGTTCATGTCTGGTGCCGGGTTTCAGACCTGGACGCCGGATCAACAGGCGCAATTGCGCGAGAAAGTATTGCAGCATCTCAAGGCGAGCTTTGGCGCGCCGCGCGTCATTGGAGACTCGACACATGGCCAAACCCAAGTCTGACAAGGTTATCATCACCTGCGCCATCACCGGGGGCATTCACACTCCGACAATGTCGAGTGCCCTGCCGGTAACGCCGGATGAAATTGCTGCCCAATCCATCGCCGCGGCAGAGGCCGGCGCGGCGATCCTGCATCTTCATGCGCGCGACCCGCAAGATGGACGGCCGACGCCTGATCCTGCTGTGTTCATGCAGTTTCTGCCGCGCATCAAAGAGGCTACAGATGCAGTGATCAATATCACAACGGGTGGCGGCCTCAACATGAGCGTCGAGCAGCGCCTTGCTGCGCCGCTGCTGGCAAAACCGGAAATGTGTTCGCTCAATATGGGCTCGATGAATTTCGGGATCTTCGGCCTCGCCGACCGCTACACCACCTGGAAGCATGAGTGGGAAGCGCCCTATCTGCGCGGCACCGAGGATTTCATATTTCGCAACACCTTCCGCGATATCGAGCGGATCGTGAAAATGCTCGGCGATGCGCATGGTACGCGCTTTGAACACGAATGTTACGATGTCGGCCATTTGTACAATCTGGCGCATTTCGTCGATCGCGGCCTCATCAAGCCGCCGTTCTTCGTGCAGACGATTTTCGGCATTCTCGGCGGCATTGGGCCTGAAGTGCGAAATCTGATGTTCATGAAAGAAACCGCGGATCGGCTGTTTGGCGAGGATTATCGCTGGTCGGTGCTGGCCGCCGGACGGTTCCAGATCCCGTTTGCGACGCAGGCTGCCATGATGGGTGGTCATGTCAGAGTCGGGCTTGAAGATTCGCTGTTCATCGGCCGTGGCCAACTAGCAAACTCCAATGCCGAGCAGGTCACAAAAATCCGAAAGATTCTGGAAGAACTCGGCCAAACCATCGCGACGCCGGCGGAGGCGCGCGAGATTCTGGCGCTCAAGGGCCGGAACAATGTTGGATTCTGATCACGCAGAGCGGGAGAGCACCTATGCGGTTTGAAGACGCCAACGACATGCTGAAGCCTGGCTATCTGCCCTTCGAATCCGGCTACAGGGAAGGCGAGGACGGCTTGTGGTGCGTTGCCGGGCTGACTCGTATGCCGGGCTGTCGCGCGAAAATGGTTGACTGGTGGTTTTCATGGCTCGGCGACATCGATTGGTATCGACTGTGGCATCCGCGCGATCACGTTTATAGTGCGTGGAAAAATCGCCATGGCGGCACCTATGTCGGTGCCTCGCATCTGGTGCATGAATATCTGGCTGGCAATGACGGCCCGCTCTATAAATTGCAGATCGACTTTCACGACCCCGGCGAAACATTTGACCCGGCGCTGTTGCAGGCGTCTGGCGCTCTGGCCGTGTGCGCGCGACCGGGCTTGCTGGAGGCGCCGATCCATACCGGACGGATGGTGCATCTCGTGCGTGATACCGATTATGGCTGCGAGATGCGGTCGCGCTTCTGGCTCGGCCTTCTGGCGCATCGCGACCCGACCGTGACCTTGCCCATGGCGCAGGTGCGGGCGATGCGGGCAGAAAATCTCAATGCCGAATTCGCCCGCCGCCTGCACCAGCACTGTGTTGAGGAAATGGGCTATCTCGCTGAAATTCTGCCGGTGCTTTACCGCCGCATCACCCTGGATAACAGCTTCTGATCAACCCAACGCGCAAAAAAAGACGGAGGAGACACAATGCGTAAACTTCACAAATCGCTACAAGCCGGGGTTTTGGTCGCAGCAGGCGCGCTGACCCTCGGGCAGGGCCTGGCCAAGGCCGACGAGATTGTCATTGGCGCCTCGTTGCCGCTGTCCGGGCCACTGGCCGGCTTTGGCAGCTTCCAGCAATGGGGCTACAAACACGCTGTCGAAGAGGTGAACAAGGCTGGCGGCATAGCCATCGACGGCAAAAAGGAAATGGTCAAATTGATCATCCGCGATGATCAGACCAATCCGAACCTCACGGCCTCCAACACACAGACTTTGCTCTCGCGCGATCATGTGGTGGCCATGCTCGGCTCCTGCACACCGGCTCTGGTCAATGCCGGGGCGCTGGTGGCGGAACGCGCCAAAAAGCCGATCGTCACAGGTTGCGACCCGCTGCAGGTCTTTACCTCGGTGCGCAAGTGGAAATATGCCTGGGACATATTCTTCTCCGTGCCGGATCTGACCGTTGCACCCTTCAAAATGCTGGCTTCGGCCGGCGTTACCACCAATAAAAAGCTCGCCATCTGGCATGACAACGGCCCTGACGGCCAGGCCAATGGCAAGAAACTATGGCCGGCCTTTGCCAAGAAATTCGGCTATGCCGTCGTGCAGGATGCCGAATTTCCGATCAACAATGCCCAGTTCACGTCGATCATCAGCGAGGCCAAAGCCAAGGGGGCCGATGTCGTGCTGGTGGATGCGGTGACCCCGCCCGCCGTCGCGATTCGCAAGCAAATGGCTTCGGAAGGCTATAGCCCGAAGGTGCTGGATATCGAGAAGGGCGCCGAGCCCGTGCAATTTGCGCAAGCCCTTGGCAAGCTTGCCGATGGTGTTTTGGTGGGCGGATATTGGGACCCGACTTTCCCCTATCCGGGTGCGGCCAAGCTTGCCAAAGACTTCGAGGCCGAAACCAAGCTCACCAGCAGCCAGCACATTGCCGACTCCTATGCAGCAGCGCAGGTTCTGCTCGATGCGATTGCGGCGGCAGGCTCGACCAATGCTGACAAGATCAATGCCGCCATCGCCAAGACCAACAAGACCTATGTGGTCGGGCCGATCAAATTCGCCGCTGATCATACATCGACATTGCCGATCGTTTCCGAGCAATGGCAGGGCGGCAAGACTGTGATCGTCTGGCCCAAAAAAGCGGCGACCGGCAAGCTGCTGTTCCCGATGCCTTGATCCAGAGGGACTCTCATGCCCGATTTTGGCACCGTAGCGAGCGCCATAATATCCGGACTGCTGCTTGGCGGCATGATGGGATTGATCGCGCTCGGGCTGTCGATTGTGCTCGGCGTGATGCGTCTGGTTAATCTTGCCCATGGCGTTTTCCTCGTCATGGGCGCCTATGCAGGCCTGTATTTCCTGAAATACACCGGCATTGACCCGCTGCTGGCGCTGCCCCTGCTGGCTTTGGGCATCGCCGCTCTGGCGCTGCCGCTTTATCGCTACCTTCTTGCGCCGCTCGCCCATCGCGGACCGGAAGCGCAGTTGATGACGATGTTTGCGGTGGCGATCATTCTGCAAAATCTGTTTGTTTTCACCTTCAGTGCCGATACCCGTTCGATCGAACGCAGCTATGCGACTTTGCCGCTGAGCTTAGGGACGGTCACCGTGCCGCTGATTTATGTCATCGGTTTCGCCATTGCGGTGGCACTCATTCTGGCGATCCACGGGCTGATAGCGCACACAGGCTTTGGACGCGATTTGCGGGCCAGCGCCGCTGATCCGGCGGCAGCGGCGACGCTTGGTGTCAACGTTCAGCGCGTGCAAATGCTGACCTTTGCGCTCGGCACGGCTTGCGCGGGGGTGGGCGGCATCCTGATTGGCGTCGCTTTCCAGTTCAGCCCGTCCAGCGGTGGCGCCTATTTGCTGAACAGCCTTGCAATTGTGGTATTAGGCGGCCTTGGCAATGTGCTCGGCACTTTGGCAGGGGGGATGATTCTAGGCCTGTTGCAGAGCCTCGGCGGACTGACGCTGGGCGATGGTTATCGCGATATTGTCGGCATGGCGCTGTTTCTGCTGGTGCTGGTGTTTCGCCCTGAGGGCTTTCTGGCCGCGAGGCGGGCATGAAGCAGCATCGCTTGATTGGAGACGTCGGCATCCTTGCGGGCGGTTTCGCCCTGCTGTGGTTTGCGCCATCTTTTGCCAGCGACTACGCCCTGCAAATCTCGTTTCGGGTGATGATCTATCTGACTTTGGCCGAAAGCTGGAACTTGCTGACCGGTTCGGTGGGGCTGGTGTCGCTCGGCACCGCGTCCTTCGTTGGCCTCGGCTCCTATGTCGCCTTTGGCCTCGCCAACCATTTTGGCACGCCACTGCCGGTCATTCTGATGATCTGTGCGCTTGCAGGCGCCTTGCTGGCGACAGTGGTCTCGCCCGCCTTGTTTCGCTTGCGCGGGGTCTATTTCACGGTCGGCACCCTGGCGCTGGCGGCGCTGTTGCAATTGCTGATGGTCAATCTCCCCACCTTCGGCGGGGCATCGGGGATTTTCCTGAAACACGACCCGCCGCCGCTGCCAAGTCTTTATCACTACGCGCTCAGCGTTGCGCTGGTCACCGCATTGGCCATGGCGATTTGTGCCAGAACCCGCATTTCCGTCATCATTCGCGCGGTGCGTGACGATGAGGACGCTGCGGCGCAAATGGGGGTGCGGCCTTACCGCGTCAAGCTTGGTGCCTTTGCGCTGGCGAGCGCGCTGATCGCCATGGCCGGGGCGGTGCAGGCCATCAATCTCGGCGCCATCGAGCCTTATGGCACTTTCGGCCTGCAATGGACCATCGATACTCTTTCCATGGTGATCATTGGCGGCATTGGCTGGCGGCTTGGGCCGCTCGCCGGGGTGCTGTTCGTGGTAGCGCTCGGCGAAATGCTGGCCAATTACCCGGAGGCCCACATTGCCATAACCGGTGTCATCCTGATCGTGCTGATCCGCTTTGCACCCAGCGGTATCGTCGGCTTGCTGACGAGACTTTTCACCCGCCCCAGAAGGCTTTCGTCCCCATGAATGCCGCGACAGTGCCGCTTTTGGAAGTTACCGGGCTGGTCAAGCGCTATGGCGGCGTCGTGGCCATTGATCATGTCGATCTGCAACTGTGGCCGGGCACCATCACCGGGGTCATCGGCCCCAATGGTGCCGGGAAATCCACACTGATCGGCATGATTGGCGGCGCCGTCACGCCCAGCGCCGGCGTCATCAGGCTTGCGGGGCGCGACATTTCGCGCCGTCCCGCCTCGGAACGGGCGCGTGCCGGCATCGGCCGCACCTATCAGATTCCACGACCCTTTCTCGACATGACGGTCGCGGAAAATCTGGAAGTGGCGCAATATTCGATCGCGCCGTTCATCGGCGCGGGGCTGGCCAAGACCGAGCGGCTCAACCTGTTGCAACTCACCGGCTTGCTGGATGTTGCCGAGGTGCCGGCGCGCGCCCTGCCGCTGCTCAAGCGCAAGCGCCTCGAAGTTGCCCGCGCTCTGGCGCTGAAGCCGCGGGTGTTGCTGCTCGACGAAGTGGGTGCCGGGCTGATCGACAGCGAGGTCACCGAACTGATCGCGCTGATTCAGGCCGTGGCCGATCCCCATGTCGCAATCATCATCGTCGAGCATGTCTTGCGGGTGGTGCGGGCCTGTTGCGCGCGCTCGATGGTGCTGAATTTCGGCAAGAAGCTGATCGAAGGGCCGACAGCCGAGATCCTTGCCCATGACGAGGTGGCCTCGGTCTATCTGGGAACCGGTGGCGCCCGGCAAAGCGTGCAAGCCGCGCCCAAAGATGAAGCGGCGGCGCCGCAACAGGGCCTGAACCTTCTCTCATGGCTGATCGCCCCCAAGCCGCCGGAAGCAGCGAGCCGCCCCTTGCTCGAATTGCAGGGCATTTGTGCCGGCTACGGGCAGGCCCGGGTCTTGAAAGACATCAACCTGCAGGTGCAGCAGGGCGAGGCCATCGCCATTCTGGGAGCCAATGGCGCAGGGAAAACCACGCTGGCGCGCACCATAACCGGTGCCATCGCCCCGACCGCTGGCGTGCTGCGCATTGCCGGGGACGATGCTGCGGGCCGCGCCGCGCACGAGATTTCCGGCCTCGGGATCGCCCATTGCATGGAAGGACGGCGGATTTTCCCCACCCTGTCGGTGCGCGAGAACCTGCTGGTCGCCGCCCGCCAGGTCGACCATGCCACGGCGCAGCAGCGCCTTGCTGCGGTCTATGAGCTTTTTCCCATTCTCGCCGAGCGGGCCGCGCAGGGCGGAACATCGCTCTCTGGTGGTCAGCAGCAAATGCTGGCGATTGGCCGGGCCTTGATGGCGCGCCCGCGGCTGGTGATATTCGATGAAGTCAGCCTCGGCCTCGCACCGATCATCATGGATCGGCTCTACGAAGCGCTCGCAACTCTGAAGGCCGCCGGCATGACGCTGATCATCATCGAACAGGATGTCGACCGCGCCCTGGCCCTGGCTGATCGGGTTTATGTGCTGGAGCACGGCACATTCGGCCTCGTGGGCGATCCGCGCGACATAGCCGATGATCCGCGCCTGCGTCATATTTACATTGGCACCGCGGACTAAGCGGCCACGTTCGGCCCCGGACACAAGCACACAAAAACCCCGCCGCGCGGCGGGGGAATTTTTGAATGCCAGGCCGAATTGGTGACCTTCCTCCGCACATGAGTGACCGGGTTGAGCTTTTCGACGGTTATTTGTGAATCAGCATCAAATTGGGGCCCGTCTTGAAACTCAGTTAAGGTGTTATTAATCCACGGCGTGTCCCCAATTTGGGGGGGCTCCTATTGGCGCCGATTGGTATCCCCGTCATCTATAAAATTCAATCAATAGATCAATAGGTTGAGGCAGGACTGGAGTGGTGCCCTGCTTCGATGCTGAATTACACCCTGCGTCGTCGGCGACCTGGCGAGCGGCGTCCTAATCGACGAAATCTCCCTGGCCGAGAACATCGAACCCGCGCCCTTGCATCTGCTCGATCAGTTCCGCGCGTTTCAGGCCATGCGGGACAAGCGCATGACCGAGGAAGCCATCGCCGTCGCCTTCTTTGTTGGCGTCTACGTGGTGAAACAGCGCCTGCGCCTCGTGGCGATTTCGCCCAAGCTCTTCGACTGTTAAAACAAGGAAACGGTGTGCACGACACGCTGACCCTGAAGAAAATAAAGCCATCTCAATCCACCGCTAAGTGGCCAACATCAAACCGGAATGCCCGGCCAGCTTCAAATCGGAAGCAGCGGCCAACTGCCTTCGGAATCTACAATCTTAAATACAAAACAATTCAATTTTATGGAATCTATCGTTGTGGTATCGCGGTTCCTCACGAGAGCCACGGAGTTGAATCCATGCCGTACATAGGTGTCAAAATCACCGGTAAAGCCGACGCGGCGCTCTCCGACCGGATCGCGCCTAGCGTCGCCGAATTGACCCGTACCCATCTACGGAAAGACCCGACAGTCACAGCGATCGCGATCGACTATGTCGACCAGCAGCACTGGTTCGCGGGCGGGCGGTCGCTGACTGAGCAGCGCCAGAATTCATATTGGCTCGACATCAACGTCGTCGACGGGACTAACACCAAGTCGGAGCTTTCCAATTATTTCGAAGGCGTCCATGCCTGCATGTCCGACACGCTCGGCGACGTCCACGGCGAAAGCTACATCCTTGTGCATGAAGCCCCCGCCGCCGCCTATGGCTTCGGAGGGAAGACCCAGGAATTTCGGTTCATCGGCGGGCAAATGGGGGCACGCTGACGGCGACCGATGCGGGTGGCTTGGGGGCGACAGGCGTGTCACTGTCGCCCGACTGTCGCTGGAAAGTCCGGTCGGCGTCGTGGTCGTGCCTGAGTGGGAAGGGTAATCTGGCACGGGTAAGAAGAGAGGTCGCGAATGCTTATCCAGAAGCTCAGGCTGCAACGGGGTTGGTCGCAGGAACAACTCGCCGAACTCAGCGGCCTCAGCACGCGCACCATTCAGCGGATCGAGCGCGGGCAACCCGCAAGCGTCGAGACGCTGAAGGCGCTGGGAGCGGTGTTCGAAGTAGACTTCTCGACCCTGAAGGAGCCCGAGATGTCCGTTCCCGCCAGTCCCAACACCCCCGCCTTAGTCGATCCCGCAACCGGTCCCTTGCCCGAGCAGGAGGAGGCGCTTGCCTTCGCGCATGTCCGCGCTGTCAAGGGCTTCTATGTTCACGCCGCCGGCTATTCGCTCGGCGTCATCGGACTGGCGGTATTCAATATCCTGACCACACCGGGCCACCTTTGGGTGTTCTGGCCGACGCTGGGCTGGGGCATCGGCCTCACCATCCACGGCCTGCGGGTTTTCGACCAGATACCGCTGCTGACCGGCGCCTGGGAAAGGCGCGAGGTCGAAAAGCGCCTCGGCCGCAAACTCTAAACCCGAAGGAAATAACCAAGACCCCCACTCCCCTCGTCGCCGCCCACATGACGACGGCCCTCCTCGCCACGGCGACCGGGGCGCTCGCTGGCGCGCTCAAAGCGATGTACAGTTCGATTGCGACGCGCGCCGGCGAGATTGCGACGTTGCGCGCCCTCGATTTCGCCCGCGCGCTCGGCGGCGCAGCCCCGGCTTTGCGGGCAGCGCGCGCCGGCGTCGTCGACGGGCTACGCGGTTGAGCGCGCGCATGAACAGGGAAGGAACAAATCCTTGAGCATCGACTTTGCAGGCTTCTCTGCGCGGCTCGCCGCCACCGCCGCGCCCCCGGGCGCCGCGGAGTTGCGGCTCCCCAGCAGCACGCCGGGCGAAAGCGTCGCCTACGAGCTTCACCTGCCCGAGGGCGCCGTCAAGCGAGTGCTTGTGTTCGTTCACGGCGGAGGCGCCCATCGGCGCGCCGGATACGACCGCATGGCGCAGGAATTGTCACGCACGGCCCAAGTCGCGGTGTGCCTGCCGGACCTACGCGGACATGGCGCTTCGGACGGGCGGCGCGGCCACATCGCCCGACCGCAACTCGCTTGCGAGGATTTGGACTTGCTGCTGAGGGCGATGCGCGAGCGGTTCGTAGACGCCCGAGTCTACCTTGGCGGCCATTCGAGCGGCGCCGGTCTCGTCCTCAACTTTCTGACCTCGAAAAGCCTGACGCGGTCCCCGGACGGCGTCGTGATGCTCGCGCCGGAATTCGGCTTTCGCGCCAAATTGTATCGCAAGGCGAGCGCGCCATTCGGACACGTCAGAATATGGCCGTTCCTTATCGACGCCTTCAGCGGCGGCGCGTTCGGCGGCGGCATCGAGGCGGTGCGTTTCGATTACGGCGGCGCGCCGCTATTCGACGGTTGCCTAACCGCTTACACCGTCGGCATGGCCAACGCGGTGACGCCTTCGGCGCCGGCCGGGCAACTGGCGAGCCTCGCGGTTCCCCTTGTCGTCGCGCTCGCCGGCAAGGACGAACTCATCGATCCCGACCGCTGCCG
>JAJZGX010000105.1 GCA_021804825.1 Pseudomonadota bacterium
CATTTTGCCGCCGTCGATCAGCGCTTCAGCCTCTACCGGGCGGACAGTGAAATCAGCGCGCTGAACCAGGGCCGCATCACGCTGGCGCAGACCAGCGATGAGATGCGCGACGTGCTGGATTGGGCCGACAAGACCAGACGCGAAACCCAAGGCTATTTTGACATTCGCCGCGCCGATGGCACGCTCGATCCTTCGGGCATCGTCAAAGGCTGGGCGGTGCTCAACGCCGCAAAACTCATCGAGGCGGCGGGTGTCGCGCATTATTTTGTCGATGCCGGTGGCGACATCCAGACCGGTGGCCGGAATGGCGAAGGGCTCGATTGGGCGATCGGCATCCGTAATCCGTTTCAGGAAACCGAGATCATCAAGGCCCTGCAGCTTGCCGGACGCGGCATTGCCACGTCGGGAAACTATGCGCGCGGCGACCATATTTACAACCCGCACTGCTTCGCGCGCAAGATTGACGCGATTGTCAGCATCAGCGTGATCGCCAAAGACGTGCTGGAGGCCGATCGCTTTGCCACGGCAGCCTTTGCCATGGGCGTCGAGGGCATCGAGTTTATCGAAGACATGCCGGGATTGGAAGGTTATGTCATTGATTCCTGTGGGATAGCTACGCAATCAAGCGGATTTGGAGCTTTTGTGGTGCCATGATCAAATTTATCGACGCCCATCTCAGCCGCACGACCATGTATCTTCTGATGGTCTATTATGCGGCCGGCTTGCTGATCGTTGCGTTTGTCTTGGGGTTCTTCAAGATTGTTCCCATTGACCCGACAGCGCTGGCCTTTTCCGCGCTGTTGATCATAGGCACGTGCTGGCTGACAAACCGGCTTTTTGCCTTTGTGCTGCGGGTGCCGGTGAATGTTGAATCGGTTCATATCACCGCATTTCTGCTGATTTTGATCATGCAGCCTGTGACAGCCTCTCAGCATCTGGGCGTTGCTGGATTGTTGCTGGCATCCGTCGTCGCCATCGCCTCGAAATTCTTGCTGGCCATCGGCCGCAAGCATGTCTTCAACCCCGTCGCGCTTGGCGTTGTCGTCTCCGGCTTGGTGCTCAACCAGCCGGCATCCTGGTGGATTGGCGGCAACCTGGTCATGTTGCCCTTCGTGCTCGTCGGCGGCGTGCTGGTCTTGCGCAAATTGCAGCGTTTCGACATGATGATCGCCTATATCATCGCCAACATTGCGCTGACTTTGGCGACTTCGGGACCGGGTGGCTATGCCGATGACCTGACGCAGGCCCTGCTTTACTCGCCCCTGCTGTTTCTTGGTTTCACCATGCTGACCGAACCCTTGACCGCGCCGCAGGCCAAGTGGCCGCGCCTTGGTTACGGCGCTTTGGTCGGTGCTCTTTCCTCGCCAAACCTGCATGTCGGCAGCTTCTACCTGACGCCGGAAATCGCCTTGCTGGCTGGCAATGTGCTGGCTTATGTCACCAATCCCAAAGCCAGTTTCCGCTTTACCTTGCTCAGAATCGAGAAGATGGCCGCCGATTGCTATGATTATGTCTTCGCGGCGGATCGCCAACTGGTTTTTGAAGCTGGGCAATATCTCTATTGGACGCTCGACGTCAGCCAGCCGGACAATCGCGGCAATCGTCGGGCCTTCACCATCGCTTCCGCCCCGAACAATGCCGAGATCCGACTGGGTGTGAAGTTTTACGCCGGCAGCAGCGCCTTCAAGACCAAGCTGGCGGCCATGCAACCGGGTGACCAGATTCATGGGTCACAATTGGCAGGCAGTTTCACGCTGCCGCGCGACCCGCAGCAAAAGCTGGCCTTTATCGCCGGCGGCATTGGCATCACGCCGTTTCGCAGCATGGTCGAGGATATGCTCAATCGACGCGATGCCCGCTCGGTCGTCATGCTTTACGGCGCCAACCAGATTGCCGACATCGCCTATAGCGACGTGTTCTCCGAGGCGGAACAGGATCTCGGCCTTCGCACCCGCTATGTTGTCGCCGAAGATACCACATCCCACCCGCAGGTCTGCCATGGCATGATCGACGGCGCGCTGATCGTGCAGGAAATTCCCGATTTCATGGATCGCGTGTTCTATATCTCGGGCCCGCACGCCATGGTCAGTCATATGCGGCAAACTTTGTCGCGGATGGGTGTCGCGCGTGCCAACATCAAGATGGATTTCTTTCCCGGCCTCGCATGAGAGTTGCCGCATCCTCATGTGATTGGTGAAGATGAAGCCTGGAAAAATATGCCTATAAAATAAGTCATTAACAATATTTGTTAATCTTGTTTCTCACTGGCTTCCGGCGCACTGGAAGTGATGTGTGAACCCGATGGGGGGCGCTGCGGCATAGCCGCCCCTTGGCGCGAAGGCTGGTTGTTCAGTTCGCGCTGCGGGCGATTGATCCAGTCGCCATCTGCCCCGGCCACGGCGTCACGAGGGGTGGCTCGCCGGCAATCCTGTCTCCGAGCAAGGCCACACCAAGAGCATAGGACAGCGAATTGTTATAGGTGCGGATCACCTTGAAATTATGGGTGACCAGAAATTTCGGGCCGGACACGCCCACCGGCATCACCAGTTCCGCCTTGCCGAAATGCGGCAGGGGATGGCCATCGGCCCGGCGCAGGCCCTGCTTCGCCCAGAATGTAAAATTCAGATATTGTCCGGGGTGACGCCGCGCCAGATTGTAGCCGCGCGGCAATTCGATTTCATAGCCCCAGCGCTCCCCGGCGATCCACCCGTGGCGATGCAGGAAATTGGCGGTTGAGGCCAGTGCATCCGGAACGCTGGTCCAAATGTCGCGGTGGCCATTGTGCTGAAAATCCACGGCATAGGTAGCAAAACTCGAAGGCATGAACTGCGTCTGCCCCATCGCACCGGCCCAGGACCCGGTCATCTTGTCGGGTGTGATATCGCCGTGTTGCAGAATTTTCAGGGCATAGAGCAATTCATTGCGGAAATAGACGCCGCGATAACGCACGCTGGCCAGCGTCGCCAATGAGCGCACCACCGATTTATTGCCCGCGAACCCGCCGAAATTCGATTCCATCCCCCAGACGCCCATGATGATGGTCGAGTCGACGCCGTAAGCCCGGGTCACCTTCTTCAGCGTGTCCAGCCATTGCTGCGCCTGCAAACGGCCCTTGGCGATGCGCTTGGCAGACACGGCCGAGCCCAGATATTGCGCCTTGGTTTTATGAAATTCGGCTTGATGGTGCAGATTGTCGAGCACGCTTTGATCGGGCGTGACACCCGCAAAGGCCGATTCGAACGTCTGGCGGGAAATGCCGCGCGCCCGCGCCAGGGGCCACAAGCCGTCAACAAAGCGCTGAAACCCGGCATTGCTGATCGTCGCGCCCGAAGCCTGCGCGAAGCCGCCAGCCAGCACGGCGAAACCCGCAAGCAGCGCCCGCCCGGTGACAGTTCGAAGTTTCGCCTTGAAAATGCCCGTCATGATGATTTTGACCATCTGTCCAAGAAACGCCAGGGTTCCTCCCGGATCGCCTCAAAATTAACGGCGATATGTTGACGAATGACTAACCATGATGACAAAGCCTGCAACCGCGCAGCGGCGGCTGTCAAGCCTCGCGCCTGCGTGCCACCGTGGCGGCGGCGGCGAAATCGCGCGCCCGGGCGCTGCGCCTTTGCTGGGCTTCCGCATCGAGGCCCCATTGCGCGCTTTGATAATCCTCATCGACATGCGCGGCGCTCCACGCGTCGTCTGGCGACAAAGCCCCCTCGGCACACATTAGCGCCAACAGTGCCGAACCCAGCAAGGCGGTCATGGCATTGAGACCAGCGATGTGAAGCGGCGTCGGCGCATCCTTGTAGGGACATAGCCTCTGCTGCACACGCTCCAGCGTCGCCGCGGGCTGATTTACGGCGCTGATGCCAAGCGTCACGACGAATGGCGCGTCGAGAGCATCGCGCGCCCAGGCCAGCGGGCCATCCCAATGGCGCGCCTGCAGGGCTTGCAGCGCCGCAGGATGCTCGGCGCGGTAGCACAGCAGGTCGCTGGCGGCATAAGCGAGGATTTCGTCATGCCATTGCTGGCGTTGCGCGGGCAAGGCTGCCAGCGCCCGCATGGCCAATGTCGTCAGCGGCATGGTGACGAGATCGATATGCACACCTTGCGCCGCCCATTCCTCGGCGACCAAGGCCGCAAGATCGGCATCTGGCAGCACCAGCACGGCGCCATCAGTGCGCTTGGCTGGCTTGCCATCGAGCAAGATAACATGGCCACCAGCTTGTGCCTTTGTGGTGACATGCTGGTAGAATCGCTTCGGCAACACCCGCGCCTGCTCGCGCCGCGTCAAAGCATAGGGGTCGGGGGGCTGATAATCGCTCATTCCGGGGCATCAAAAATCGGATCGCGCTGGCCGACATCAAACCCGAACAGTTCAAATGTCTTCTGCATATGCGGCGGCAGCGGCGCGCTCACATCAATCGTGCCGCCGCGCGGGTGCGGCAGAATCAAGCGACGTGCCAGCAGATGCAGCTTGCGCTCGATGGTGGGCGGCAGCGCCGCCATCGGGTCGGGATGATGGGCATCATAAGGACCGCCATATTTGGGATCGCCCAAAATTGGATGACCCATGGCCTCGGCATGGGCGCGCAATTGATGCGTGCGCCCGGTGATCGGTTTCATCGACAGCCAGGCGAGCTGCGGCGCGGCTTTCTCGACCACGGCATAGTAAGTCACCGAATGCTGCGCATCGGCCTCGCCATGTTGCGCCACACGCATCTTTTCGAGCCCGGCACGAGGCGGGCGCGGCATTTCGCGCGGGCTGGACTTTCGCTCGGGGCGCACGTCGCCCATGCCCTCGCCCTTGGCGAGAAACAGCGAGATGCGTCCCTGTGCGGGGCGTGGCACACCGGCGACCACGGCCCAATAAATCTTGCGCGCCAGATGGCCGCGGAACGCCTCGCCAAGATCAGCCGCGATCTTGCGGGTCTTGGCGATCAGCAGCACGCCGCTGGTGTCGCGATCCAGCCGATGCACCAGATGCGGCCTTGTGCCATCTGGCCGCATGAGCGCCGACAGCATGCCGTCAACATGCTGCTTCATGCCGGAACCGCCCTGCACCGCAAGGCCATAGGGCTTGTTCAGAACCAGCACATGCGCATCCTCAAATAGCGTCATGTCCTTCAAGGCCTGCGCATCGGAGCGCGCCCGCACCCCGCCCCGTGTCGCGGGCTTGTCGCCCGGCGCACCGCCCGCCTCGTTCAATTCAAGCGGCGGCACCCGCACCGATGCCTCGGCCGTGAGGCGGGTTGCGGTGGTGCAGCGCTTGCCATCGACGCGCACCTCGCCCTTGCGCACAATTTTATTGAGGTGCGACAGCGACAAAGTCGGCAAGCGCCGCTTGAACCAGCGGTCGAGCCGCATGCCGTCTTCATCGGCGCTGACGATGTAATGAGAAACGCTCACGTCAGCGCCCTGACAAGGGCCAATCCGGCAAACAGCGCCAGAATGGAGACAATGACCGAGGCCAGCACATAAAACAGCGCCATGGAACTTTGATGGCGCTCCACAAGAAAGGCCGTATCCAGCGAGAATGTGGAAAAGGTGGTGTAGCCGCCAAGAATGCCGGTCGTCATGAAAAGCTTGGTTTCGGGAGCCCATACCGCGTTGTTGCGAAACGCGAAGAACGCGATCAGCAAGCCCATGACGAATGATCCCAGCACATTGCAGGTGAAGGTGGCGAAAGGAAAAGTGGCACTGGGGCCAACCAGCCGCATCCAAGCCTCATTGGTGCCTTGCCGCAGCGCACCACCTATGCCCGCCCCGATGAACACTAGAATCATTGATCGCACCGCCCGCCTCCGCGTTCGCCCCACAAATGCCCTTGTGCGACCTTGCGCCAAGTTTTTCAAGCATGTCAGGCTCTGGCGGATGTTGGCAATTGACCTTGGCGTCATTTCATGGTTGAAGCGGGTTCGATCTCCTGCGGCAAGCGGGCGACCCGGTTGCTTTGTGCCCTTTGTGGCGCTCCATGGCCCGAAAGGGCGCTTTACAGAGGTTATTATGGCGAATACGTCATCGGCGAAAAAAGCCGTCCGCAAAATTTCACACCGCACGGCGGTCAACAAGGCGCGCCGCAGCGAAATGCGTACGCAACTGCGCAAGGTTGAAGAGGCCCTGAGCGTCGGCAATGCTGCCGCCGCCACCGCGGCCATGGCCGTTGCCGGGCCGTTGCTGATGCGCGCTTCCCAGAAGGGCATCATTCATAAGAACACAGCCTCACGTAAGGTTTCTCGCCTGAACATCCGTATGAAGAAGCTGGCGCAGGCCTGAGGCTCGCAGCATTTTTCAAACCAAGCAGCCCGGCCCATTGGCCGGGTTTTTTGTTGCCGCCGAGGCACCAGATCAAGCCTGTGCAACTGTTGCAAAAGTGTCACAGAAGGTCATGGAAAGGCGCGCCGCTTGGTGAGCGCGCACCAGACATATGCGTGTTTCAAGCACTTACAGGCCAAGCGGGTTTTGGCCTTTTGAAAAAGGCACTTGACTTTCATTTTTGTGTCATAATTCCCCGAACGCGACGATTCTTTTTTCCCTCGGCGCCGCGCACGCCGTGTCCGTTCTGTGTGGCAGAATCAAGGGCTTGGACAGGTCAAGTGAAAACCGTTCGATGACATCAAAATTATTATTTAACCGTTTATTAATAATCACCATTTGTTCCATTGCGAGCGCCGCCCTCACGGGTTAGCAACATTCATGAGCTCGCCAGATCGAGAGTCGCGGTTGAAGTAATTCAAATGAAAAATCGACGACGTTTGGCGTTGCTCTTTGTATTTCATGAGTTAGTAGTGGAGTTAAGGCATTTTCTTTAAGAAGCTCGCGCATCTTGTTTTAGGTGCACTATTTATTTGATGAAGAAAATTGAATTATGACTTGTTAGAGTTGGGGGCAACTCTTTCAGTATTATGATTCTAGTGAAGTCGCGTTCCTGCGTGCTGTCACATTGAATCGGCTCACGCCATGCGTGTACCGGGTCTGTGCAGTCGTGGAGATGCGGGTTCGCGTCCGCTGTGAAGAAGGAATGCCACGTGATTGCTGCTGAACCAACCATCCGCCTCGCACTTCTCGCAGGTGCGCCACAACAGAACGCCAAATTGGAGGCAAGCGAATTGAAAACCTCGGCCTCGCCAAAAATTCAGCACAATGTGTCGTTCGATGAAGGTTGGTCGCGAATCTGCAAGAAACTGCGCAGCGAATTGGGCGAAGCGGTTTATAATTCGTGGTTTGCCCGGCTTGAACTCGTGGGCGTGCAAGGCGCGCAGATTCAGCTCAGCGTGCCAACCCCGTTTTTGAAGAGCTGGCTGCAATCGCACTATGCCGATAAGTTGCTCAAGGCCATCACCGCAGAATGGAGCGCCATTGCCAGCGTGACCATCGGTGTGCGCACCGGTGCAAAGGCATTCACTGCCGCCGCGCCCGCAGCCGAACCCGTGCCGCTGCGCCAGATCCTGCCGCTGGCCTTGCCCGAATCGGAAGCCCCCGCCGCCCATCATGCGAGCGCCAGGGCCGAAGCCGATGATGCGCTGGTAGGCTCGCCGCTTGATCGCCGCTTGAACTTTGCCAATTTTCTGGTGGGACGGTCGAATCAGCTTGCCCATGCTGCTGCACATCAGGTCGCCCGTGCGCCCGCCGGTGCCCCGCCGGTCTATAATCCGCTGTATATTCACGCCAATGTCGGGCTCGGTAAAACCCATGCCCTGCAGGCTCTGGCGCATCTGGCCGTCGCCTCCGGCCATCGGGTGATCTACCTCACCGCCGAACGCTTCATGCACGGCTTCGTCGTGGCTTTGAAGGCGCAATCGTCGATGGCCTTCAAGGAAAAGTTGCGTGCCATAGACATGTTGCTGATCGATGACGTGCAGTTTTTGCAAGGCAAGGTCATTCAGCAGGAATTCGGGCATATTCTCAATGCCTTGCTTGACGCTGGCAAACAGGTGGTGGTTGCTGCTGATCGTCCGCCCTCCGAGATCGAGGCCGTCGATGAGCGGGTGCGCTCGCGGCTCGGCGGCGGCCTCTGCGTCGAAATGGGCGCATTGGACGAAGCGCTGCGGGTGCGCATTTTGCAGGGGCGGATCAACGCCATAAAGGTGCATAATCCGCAATTCGATGTGCCAACCTCGGTCATCAGCTACATTGCCAACACCATTCAGACCAATGGCCGCGACCTTGAAGGCGCGATCAACCGGCTGCTGGCCCATGTCTCTTTCAACAATGCACCGCTCAATGTCGAAACTGCCGAGGCAGCGATTCGCGATCTGGTGCGCACCCGCGAGCCCAAGCGCGTGCGCATCGAGGACATTCAGAAACTAGTTGCCGTGCACTTCAACGTCTCGCGTGCCGATCTGTTGTCGGCACGCCGCACGGCCCAGGTGGTAAAACCGCGCCAGGTGGCGATGTTCTTGTCGAAGGTGCTCACCTTGCGCTCGTTGCCGGAAATCGGCCGTCGCTTCGGAGGGCGCGATCACACCACGGTGCTCCATGCTGTGCGCAAGATCGAAAAGATCGTCACGCAGGATCAGGCGCTGGGCGAGGAAGTGGAATTGCTGAAGCGGCTGCTGCTTGACGAATCTGGCCCGTCATCCGTCTGAGCCATGACGAATACCGGGCAGCGCCCGCAAGATCTCTTTCCGCTGCTCGTGCTCGGTGGTGCCCGCTCCGGCAAAAGCAGCACCGCACAGGCGATAGCCGAGGCTTCCGGGCTGGTGCCGCTGTTTCTGGCGACCGGCGAGGCCGGCGACAGCGAGATGACGGCCCGCATCGCCCGCCATCGCGAGGCGCGCGGTGCCCAATGGCTTCTTTGCGAGGAACCGCTTGATCTGGCTGGCGCATTGGCTGATGCGGCGCAACCCGGCCGCATCATTCTGATCGATTGCGCGACATTGTGGCTTGCCAATCTGATGCAAGCGGGGCGCGATCTCGACGCAGCGAGCACGGCCTTGACGACGGCGCTGCACGAGGCCCCTTGCCCTGTGATCATGGTCTCCAATGAAGTTGGTCAGGGCATTGTCCCGGAACATGCCCTCGCGCGCCAGTTCCGTGATGCTCAAGGGCGGCTCAATCAGCATCTGGCGGCGCAATGCCCGCGCGTCTTGCTGGTCGTTGCCGGCTTGAGCCTGCAGATCAAGCCCGCGTCATCGCCTTAGGCCCGGCAGTGTCGCGACGGCCGGTGCCCTCGGCGGAATGATTGCCAAAACCTTCAGGGGCGTTGCCAGATTCAGCGGGCGCAACCAGCCTGGCACATGACCCGCTTCAAGCTGGCTTGCCAGACTTTGCGGCGCATCATGCTCCGAAAAGCGGATGTCTGTCGCGCCCGGACAATAGGCAAGATAGGTGGCGCCACTGTTGCGCGCGATGATTTTGGCAACGTCGGGTGTGGCACCGAATGTCGCCAGAGCGGCTTTCATGCCCACAGCATCGCGATGAAACGGCGCGGCCAGCACGCGCAGCGACGTGCGCGCCAAAAACATCGCGCCAATGTCGAACGGCGTCAGGATAGTGCCATGCGGCAACGCGGCCATGGCCGAAAACGCTTCGGCATTGTTGCACGAGGCCGCCACCATCTGGCGCTGCGCCGCGTGAGCACTGATAGACTTCGGCCA
>JAJZGX010000106.1 GCA_021804825.1 Pseudomonadota bacterium
GGTCAACGCGGCGCGGGCGTAGCAATAAAACGGCGTGCCGACTTCGCGCGCGATCGCACGAAGATCAACAGCTTCGGCGTGAAGGACACCGTCCTTGTACTTGAATGGTGACATGATAGGGGCTCGATTCAGAGCAAAGGATCAAGAAAGAAAGGCTGCTTAGGCACGCCGATGGGGGTCGGTTTGGGGCGGGCGGGCAGCAATTCGGCGGTGCCGAACGTGTCTTTGGGCTTTGGTGCCGGGGCCGCGGCTTGCGGAGCGCCAAGTTGAGGGGGGGCTTCCAGCGGGCCACGTCGCCCGCAGCCAGCAAGGCCAAAGGCGAGCAGGCTCAGTGTGGCCCATGCGATCAGTGGTCTCAAGCCGTCGGCTCCTGTGGATGAAGACTCTTAGCCTCTTTCGCGAGACGCGCCAACCAGCGGCGGGCCGCGCCTGCAACATTCTTCGGGGCGGTGCCGCCATAGGAAACCCGGCTTTCGACCGAGCGGCGCACGCCGAGCACACCATATATTTCCGGGGTGATTGCAGCATGCACGCTGTGCATCTCGCTCAAGGACAAATCTTCGAGGCCGCAATGGCGCGCTTCGGCCAGTGCCACCAGTCGACCCGTGACATGATGCGCCTCCCGGAACGGCAGATCGAGATGGCGCACCAGCCAGTCAGCCAGATCGGTCGCCGTGCTATAACCGGCACCGGCTGCCCGCTTCATGCGCTTGGCATCGACAGTAAGATCAAGGATCATGCCCGTCATGGCGGCAAGACACAGCGACAGCGCCTCCAGCGCGTCAAACGTGCCTTCCTTGTCTTCCTGCATGTCTTTGGAATAGGTCAGCGGCAGGCCCTTCATCACCACCAGCAGACCGGTGAGCGCACCATAGATACGCCCGGTTTTGCCGCGCACCAGTTCGGCTGCATCGGGATTGCGCTTCTGCGGCATGATCGACGAACCAGTGGTGAATTTATCCGACAAGGCCACAAATCCAAACTGCGGCGTCACCCAGAGCACGAGTTCTTCGGCGAGGCGCGACAGGTGCATCGCGCAAATGGCGGCAGCGCTCAGCACTTCCAGTGCAAAATCACGATCCGAGACGCTATCGAGCGAATTGGCCGTGGGGCGATCAAAGCCCAGCGCTTTCGCGGTCTGGTGCCGATCAATCGGAAATGACGTGCCTGCCAAGGCCGCCGCGCCCAGGGGGCATTCATTCATTCTGGTGCGCGCGTCACGCAGGCGGCCACGATCACGCCCCAGCATTTCGACATAGGCCAGCATATGATGGCCAAAAGTCACCGGCTGCGCGGTTTGCAAATGCGTGAAACCGGGCATGATGGTTTTGGCATGTTCGCGCGCCCGCGTCGCCAGCGCCACCTGAAGCGTGTGCATTTGCGCCTGGAGCGCATCGGCAGTGTCGCGCACCCAGAGGCGAAAATCGACCGCCACCTGATCGTTGCGCGAACGCGCGGTGTGCAGGCGCCCGGCATCGGGGCCTGCCAGATGCGCCAGCCGCGATTCGATGTTCATGTGAATATCTTCGAGTGCGCGCGAAAATGTGAAGCGCCCTGCGGCAATTTCTCCCGCAATGTTGGACAGGCCCGTGCTAATGGAGGCGGCGGCTTGTGGTGTTACAATGCCTTGCGTTGCCAGCATGGCGACATGTGCCTTGGAGGCGACAATATCCTGGGGTGCCAGTTTGCGGTCAAACTCGATCGAGGCGTTGATGTCCTCCATGATGGCATCCGGCGCGCCACCAAATCGCCCACCCCACATTTTATTGCTCATATCACCCTCTTTTCACCCCCTGCGAGATGATCATGAACCAGCCTGATGCCGACCGCCAGCATGTTATCGGCCTTGCCGTCAAACTCGGCCTCGCAAGTCTTGCCTTCGCCGCCGTGTTTCTCGCCGTAGCGCTGGGGGTGCTATACGAGATGCGCAGGCCTGCGAGCAAGATGGTGGAAAATATTCCCTGCCCGGCGGCACAAAAGGCCCTGCCCGGCTTGCAGGCGCTGGCGCATGGCGATGTCGCCGCCTTCAAGCCGCTGGCTTTCCCGGTGCCGATGACGCCAGTGCAATTCAAGGGGCCGGACAACAAGCCAGTCGATCTTGCCACCTTCAAGGGCAAGACCCTGCTCCTTAACCTGTGGGCGACCTGGTGCGTGCCCTGCCGCGCCGAAATGCCGACACTCAACGCGCTGGCAGCCAGAAACGACCCGGCGTTGGCCGTGGCGGCGGTCAACATTGATACCGCGCGGCTCGATCGACCCAAGGCCTTCCTGCAACAGATCAAAGCCGATCACCTCATTTATTATGCTGACCCGACCGCGACGATATTTCAGGTCTTGCGGGGCAAGAACAAGCTTGTTGGCTTGCCTGCAACGCTGCTGGTCGATCCGCATGGCTGCGAGCTTGGAATCATGGAAGGCCCGGCCAAGTGGGATTCATCTGACGCCGGCGCCTTGATCAAAGCTGCCGAGGGCGCCTGATTTCAGGCGGGCGCAGATGCGGCCAGATCAGCTGTTTTTTCAGGAAAATGGCATAGATCGGCAATGATGCACTGGCAGCACAAGGGGTGTCGCGCCTTGCAGACATAGCGCCCATGCAAGATCAGCCAATGGTGCGCATGGAGCTTGAACTCTGGCGGTATGACCCGTTCCAAACCAAGTTCCACGGCGAGTGGGGTTTTGCCGCGCGCCAGCGGCAGGCGGTTGGCGATGCGGAACAGATGGGTGTCGACGGCGATAGTGGGCATGGCGAAAGCGATGTTCAGCACGACATTGGCGGTCTTGCGACCAACGCCGGGCAGACTTTCCAAGGCTTCGCGGGTTCGCGGCACGTCACCGCCATGGTGCGCGATGAGCGCGGCGCTGAGGGCGATGACATTCTTCGCCTTGGTGCGGTAAAGCCCGATGGTGCGGATGGCCTCGCGCAGCCGCTCCTCACCCAGATCGAGCATGGCCTGCGGTGAGGCGGCGATGGCAAACAGCGGCTGCGTTGCCTTGTTGACGCCCTTGTCCGTGGCCTGGGCTGAAAGCACCACAGCCACCAGCAGCGTGAAGGCGTTGACGTAATGAAGTTCGCCCTCTGGTTCGGGCATGGCGGCGCGAAAACGCGCAAAAACTTCGCGCACTTCAGCCCGATTCAGTGGCTTTGCAAGGGCGGAGGTGCGGGGCGTGCGCGGTGATCTGTCAACCATGCCGCTGGTTGACCATAGGCACATGCTGATTGCAACAGGGCAAGGGCTATGCGATCTTCGCCGCGGGTAAAGCCATGTGAGGGTATCGCCAATGAGCCGCTGGATCAGGTGCCTGTTTGGCGCCCTTGCATTGCTGTTTGCCAGCCCGGCCCTGGCCGATCTGGCCTATCAAAACGCCGATCTCGCCCAGCAGGGCGATCGCCTTGAAAAATTGCTGCCCTTTATCAAGGACAGCAAGCAAGTCGGGCTTGAAACGCAGGGAGCGGCTTTTGACAATCTCCTGCAGCACCCGCATGATGCCACAAACTGGCGCGCCTATGCCAAAGCCTTGTTTGCCGCCACCACGCCGCAGCAGCCGGCATTTTTCGCTTATGTGCACAATGCCATGGCGGCTGATTATGTGGCCTTTGAAAAGGCGGGCGCAGCAGCGGACAAAGCGGATGCGCTGCGCGATTTGAGCCGCCTTTACGCCTCGCAGAACAACTGGCGGCCGATGCTGAACGCCGCACGCGCCAGCCTCGCTCTGCAGGATGATGGGGCGTTCCGCACCTATTACATGGCGATACGCCAGAAGTTCGGCTTCCGAATTCTCAATTACAGCATCCAAAGCGATGCGAAAGTGCCGCGCGCCTGCGTGGTTTTTTCCGAAAACCTCGACAGGAAAACGCTGGATTATGCGCGCTTCATCGCCGTCGACGGCATTGCCAATGCCGCGGTAAGCGCCGCTGGCGATCAATTATGCGTCGAGGGTCTGCATCATGGCCGCACGTATCACATGGTGGTGCGGGCGCGCGTGCCTTCCGCTGTGCTGGAACATTCATTGCAGGGTGCCAGCTATGATTTCTATGTCAAGGATCGCTCGGCGCAGGTGCATGTGCTGGCCAAGAATTATGTGCTCCCCAGCGTCGGACAGGCTGGAATTCCTCTGACCAGTGTCAATGCCAGCAAGCTGCACATCGAGATATTGCGGATCGATGACCGCTCGCTGATCCACACGATCAGGTCTCGGCTGTTCCTGCGCAATCTCGGATCCTATCAGGCGCGGGCGCTGATCGAGCGCAAGGGCATCCCGGTCTGGAGCGGCGCGATGAATGTAGCCGAGCGCCTCAACCGCGATGTGATCACCGCTTTCCCGGTGCGCCAGACTTTGGGGTCGATGCAGCCGGGTGTCTATGTCATGCTGGCAACCATCGGCGACAACAAGCCCGGCACACCGGATGCCTCGGGCAATGATCCGGCGATGGCGACGCAATGGTTTGTGGTCTCCGATCTGGGGCTCACCAGCTTTTCGTCGCCCGATGGCCTGCATGTCATGGTGCGCTCGCTGGCAAATGCCAAACCGGTGGCAGGGGCCAGATTGCGGCTGATCACCCGCAGCAATGCGGTTCTGGCGACGGCAACCAGCGATGCTGACGGGTTGGCGCATTTCGACCCCGGCCTGTCGCGCGGCAAGAATGGCCTGGCACCGGGTTTGCTGACCGCCAGCCTTGGCAAGGATGATTATAATTTTCTCGATCTGACCGCCGCGCCGTTCGACCTGACCGACCGCGGCGATAGCGGCGCTTTGCAGGCAACGCCCTTGCAGGCGCTGGTGTTTCCAGAACGCGGCGTTTATCGCGGCGGTGAAAGCGTGCACATCACCGCGCTGCTGCGCAAAGCCAATGGTGCGGGCGTTGCCGGCCTGCCTCTGACGCTGATCGTGACCCGTCCCGATGGCGTCGAGGCGCAAAGGTTCGTCACCCCAGATCAAGGTGCGGGCGGGCGGGCGATAAGTCTGCCTCTGCTCGATGGCGCGGCGACGGGCACCTGGCACATTGCCGCCTATGCCGATCCCAAGGGCGCCGAGATCGGCGAGGCGAGCTTTCTGGTCGAGGATTATGTCCCCGATCGTCTGACCATGACCATGAAGCCGGAGACCGAAATCGCGCATCTGGGCCAGCGCGTCATGATCGACACTGAGACGCGCTATCTTTATGGCGCTGTGGGCGCCAATCTGCCGCTGGAGGGCGATGTCAGCCTGACAAGCGCCGATGACAGCGTGCTGCCAGCGCAGATGCGCGGCTATCAATTCGGGCTGGCGGATTCGTCCTTCGCCAGCACTGATACCAAACTCGGTGCCAATCTGGCGACCAAGGCCGACGGCACGGCGCGACTCGCCGTGCAGATTCCCGACGCTGCCACGCAACATCCGCTCTCGGCTACCATATCGCTCACCGTGTCGGAAATCGGTGGTCGCGGCATAAGTCGGCACAGCATCATCCCGATTTTGCCGCGGGTGCCGATGATTGGCGTCAAATCAGATTTTGCCGATGAGCTTGGCGCCAATACCGATGCCGGTTTCAAGGTCGCGCTGTTTGATCCTGTCGGTAAAAGGATGCCCGGCAAGGCGCTGCATTGGACGCTGTTTCATATCCATCACCATTATCAATGGTTCAAGCGAGATGGAAACTGGAACTTCCAATCATATGATATAACAACAGAATCCAAAGAAGGTGATCTGACACCCAAGGCGGCTGAACCGGTCGATTTAGCGGTGCCCGTGACATTTGGCAGCTACCGACTGGAGATCGTCGGCGATGGTGCTGGAACCACCTCGCTCACCTTCCATGCCGGCTATAGCGCCGATGACAATTCCTCCTCGCCCGATCGTCTGCCGCTGGTGCTCGACAAGAAAACCTATGAAAGCGGCGCCACGATCCATGCCATGGTTGATGCTGATGCTGCGGGCGAAGTGACCCTGGCTTATGCATCTGACGATTTGCGCATCCTCAGAAGCGTGCCGGTCGTCAAGGGCGGCAATGCCATTGACGTGCCTGTCGGCAGTGATTGGGGAAGTGGCGGCTATCTGATTGCACTGGCGCATCGTCCGCTCAATGTCGCGCTGAAGCGGATGCCGGGCCGGGCGATCGGCATTGCCTGGTTCGGCATCGATCAGGACAAGCATCGCCTGAACATTGCGGCTGATCTGCCCAAGACATTCTTGCCGCAACAGACCATGCAGGTGCCGTTGACATTGCAGGGCTTGCAACCTGGGGATCAGGCCTATGTCAGTGTTGCGCTGGTCGATGTCGGGATCCTCAATCTCACGCATTACAAATTGCCCGATGCCTTTGGCGTACTGTTCGGGCAAAGGCGGCTTTCAACGCATATTCGCGATGTTTATGGCCATTTGATCGATGGCATGCAGGGCACCATCGGTGCGGTGCGCTCAGGGGGTGATGCCTCGGGTGGGGTCGGCAATGCCCCCAAGCCAAGCGGCCCACCGCTGTCGCTTTATTCCGGGCCGGTGAAAGTCGGGCCGGACGGCAAGGCGCTGGTCAGTTTTGCCATACCGGATTTCAACGGCACGGCGCGGGTGATGGTCACCGCCTGGAGCGGGCATGCGGTGGGCTCATTGTCGCAAGATGTGATCATTCATGATCCGGTTGTGATGCAGGTCAGCCTGCCGCGCTTTCTCAATCTTGCCGATCAGAGCCGGATGCATGTCGGGCTTGATAATATCGCCGGGCTGGCGGGGGCCTATCAGGTCAGCATCGCGGCCACGCCGCAGCTTGGTGTGCCGCAAGCAGCGGTGCAGCGCCGTGTCGATCTCGCCAAGGGCGCGCGCGTCGATTTCGATGTGCCCTTGACGGCAAAAGCGCTCGGCGATGGCAAGGTGACGCTGAAGGTGAAGGGGCCGCGCTTCAGCACCACGCAAAATCTGGTGCTTTCGGTGCTGCCGGGGGCATCGCGGGTGTTCCACCGCGAGCACCAGCAATTGGCGCCGGGGGCGTCGCTGCAACTCAATGACCAACTCACCGCCGAATATCTCGCGGGCACCGGCGCGGCTGATGTCAATGTCGCTGCGCAGGACGCCGTGGATGTCACCGGGCTGTTGTCGCAATTGCATTCCTATTTGTGGCGGTGCTCCGAGCAGAGCGTGAGCCGGGCCATGCCCCTGCTGTTTGCCGATGCCCTGCCGCATGCGTTGCAAGGCGATCCCGAGACGAAACGGACGGTTGATCGCGCCATTGCGCGGGTGCTGTCGCGCCAGAGTTCCAATGGCGGTTTTGGCCTGTGGAATGTCGAGGATGAGTCAAGCGTCTGGCTCTCGGCCTATGTGATGGATTTTTTGACGAGAGCGCATGAGCAGGGTCATGAAGTGCCGCATGTGGCGTTGCAATCGGGGCTGAATTTCCTCGCCAATGCCGTCAACAATGCCCAGAAAGTGACGCCGGCCACAGGTTCTGGTGTCGCTTATGCGCTTTATGTGCTGGCACGCAGCGGCAGGCCGGTGATGGGCGTGCTGCGCTATGACGTAGCGACGCAACTCGGCGCCTTTTATACGCCGATGGCGCGGGCGCAATTGGGCGCCGCGCTGGCATCGCTGGGTGACACGCAGGATGCCCGCCGCGTCTTCAACAAGGCACTGGAGCATCTGACCAGCCAGAACAAATGGTCCTATAGCGAAGCGGATTTCGGGTCACTGCTGCGCGATAGTGCCGGGTTTGTGGCTTTGGCAGGCGAGAGCAAGATCGTGCCCGGCCTCATCACGCCAGCAGCCGCGGTGCTGCATCGGGCTTTCGACAATGCCGGTGCCACCAGCACGCAGGACGCCAGCTGGATGGTGCGGGCCGGCGTGATGCTGCGGGGCGGTGACAATGCGGTGAAGCTCGCGCTGAATGGCGTGGTGCATCAAGGAGCGTTTCAGGCGAAGCTGTCGGCGGCGGCACTGGCGCAGCGGCCGATCACCCTCAAGAACCTGTCGGCGGCACCGGTGTCGGTCACGGTAACGACTTCGGGGCGCCCAGCGCAGCCTCAAGTGGCGCAGGCCAATGGCTATGCGATTTCCCGCCGCCTTGTCACGCTTGACGGCAAACCCCTGCCCGTCGGACCGATTGCGCAAGATACGCGCTTTGTCGTCGTGCTCGATCTCGTCGAGCCGAAGGCTGAAATGGCGCAAATTCTGGTCAATGATCCGCTACCCGCTGGGCTCGAAATCGAAAATCCCGATCTTCAGGCAAGCGCCGCTGGCCCGGCCTTGCCGCCGCTGGCGCATCGCCCGCAACAAATCCACGAGCAGTTCCGCGACAATCGCTATGTCGCGGCTTTCGCGCGCGCCGCCGATGCTGGCGGCACTTACAGCGTCGAATATGAAGTGCGGGCGGTGACGCCGGGACAATATGTCTGGCCCGCTGCGACCATCGAGGACATGTATCGACCGGCGCGCTTTGGGACGACCGCGCAGACCAGCCTTGCTGTGGTCGGGCGCCGGTGAGCCGCAATGGCCGATATCTGGCGATAGCGGCGGCGCTGGTGGCGCTCGGGTTTGGCCCGCCCCTGAGCTGGCAGGCCTTGCAGGCCCATTATGGCCCGCTTGATCTCAAGGCTGCGGCAGCGCAATCCACCATTGTCACCGATCGGCACGGCGCCTTGCTGAATGTCTTCACCATGCCGGACGGTCGCTGGCGGATGCCGCTGCGTCGCGCCGCGGTCGATCCGCGGTTTTTTGCCTTGCTGGAAGCCTACGAAGATCGGCATTTTGCCGCGCATGGCGGTGTGGACTGGGTGGCGCTGGCGCGCGCTGGCTGGCAATGGCTGCGGCGCGGCCATATTGTTTCGGGCGGCTCGACTCTGGCCATGCAGGTGGTGCGCCTGCTGCATCCTGGGCCGCATCGCACGCTTGACGCCAAATTGCGGCAGATTGTGCAGGCCGAGACGCTGGAGCAAAGCGCTGGGCACAGCGGCGTGTTGCGGCTTTATCTGCGGCTGGCGCCCTATGGCGGCAATATCGAGGGGCTGCGCGCTGCGACTCTGAGCTGGTTCGGGCATGAGCCGCAGATGATGAGCCTTGCCGAAATGGCGCTGCTGGTGGCCTTGCCGCAAAGCCCGCAAGCCCGTCGGCCCGACCTTCATCCCAAGGCTGCCCTCGAGGCCCGCGCCCGTGTGCTGGCGCGCGCTGTGGCGCAGGGGCTGATGACCCGCAGCGCCGCGCGCCGCGCCAATGCGACGCCGCTGCCCCGGCATCGTCTGGCGCTGCCGCATGTCGCGCCGCATGCGGCTTTGGCGGCCTATCGGGCCGAAGCGAAAGCGCCGGTTCTGGCGCTGACGCTGGACAAGCGTCTGCAAACCGGATTTGAAGCTTTGGCCCGCGATGCGGCCCAACGGCTCGGGCCACATATTTCAGTGGCGATGTTGATGATCGACAATGCCACGGGCGACATTCTTGCCCATGTCGGCTCGCCCGACGCGCTGGCACGGCGGGATGATGGCGCG
>JAJZGX010000107.1 GCA_021804825.1 Pseudomonadota bacterium
GGCCTCACGCAATTCCGGTTCGATCTCGCCATAGACGGCGAGTTGCCCGGCATTGACGATGCCCATGTCCATGCCGGCCGTTATCGCATGATAAAGAAACACGGCGTGCATGGCCTCGCGCACTTTCTCGTTGCCGCGAAACGAGAATGAAAGGTTCGAGACACCGCCGGACACATGCGCGAGCGGCATGGCGCGGCGAATCTCGCGGGTCGCCTCGATAAAATCGACGCCGTAATTATTGTGCTCTTCAATGCCGGTGGCGACGGCAAAGATATTCGGATCAAAGATGATGTCTTCGGGCGCAAATCCGGCCTTTTGCGTCAGCAACATATAGGCGCGGCTGCAAATCTCGACTTTGCGGCTCTGCGTATCGGCCTGGCCTTGCTCGTCGAAGGCCATCACCACCACTGCGGCGCCATGACGGCGCACGATTTTGGCGGCTTCGAGAAATTTGGCTTCACCTTCCTTCATCGAAATGGAATTGACGATGGCCTTGCCCTGCACGCATTTGAGCCCGGCCTCGATCACCTCGAATTTCGAGGAATCGATCATCACCGGCACGCGCGAAATGTCGGGTTCGGCGGCGATGAGATTGAGAAAGGTGACCATGGCCTCTTTTGAATCGAGCAGGCCCTCATCCATGTTGATGTCAATGATCTGAGCGCCATTGGCAACCTGATCGCGCGCTACTTCCAGCGCGGCGGGGAAATCGCCGTTTTTCACCAGTTTGCGAAAGCGGGCCGAGCCTGTGACATTGGTGCGTTCCCCGACATTGACGAAAGTGATGTCGGGGGTCAGCGTGAAGGGCTCCAGCCCGGAAAGCCGCATCTGTCGTGCGATTTCAGGCATGGCACGCGGTTTGACACCACGCACCCGTTCGGCAATCGCACTTATGTGATCGGGTGTGGTGCCGCAGCAGCCGCCGACGATGTTGACCAGCCCGGAATCGGCGAATTCGCCAATCAGCCCGGCCATGTATTCCGGGCTTTCGTCATAGAGACCAAATTCATTGGGCAGGCCGGCGTTGGGGTAGGCACAGACCAGCGTATCTGCGATGCGGCCGATTTCGGCAATGTGGGCGCGCATTTCCCGCGCCCCCAGCGCGCAGTTGAGGCCAAAGGTGAGGGGTGCGGCATGACGCAGTGAATGCCAGAAGGCGGTTGGCGTCTGGCCGGAGAGCGTGCGGCCGGAAAGATCGGTTATGGTGCCGGAAATCATCACCGGCAAACGGCGACCGGTTTCCTCGAACACTTCTTCCAGCCCATAGAGGGCCGCTTTGGCATTGAGCGTATCAAAAATGGTTTCGAGCAAAAGCAGGTCCGCGCCGCCGGCGATGAGGCCGCGTGCAGCCTCGCCGTAAGCAAGGCGCAAGGCGTCAAAATCAACAGCACGAAAGCCCGGATTGTTGACATCGGGCGACATGGAAGCGGTGCGGTTGGTGGGGCCCATCGCGCCGGCGACAAAGCGCTGCTTGCCATCACGACGCTGGGCTTCATCGGCAGCGGCGCGCGCCAGCCGCGCCCCCTCGAAATTCAGCTCACAGGCCAGTGCTTCCATGCCGTAATCGGCCTGGGCAATGCTGGTCGATGAAAAAGTGTTGGTGGCGACAATGTCGGCGCCAGCAAGCAGATATTGCAGGTGAATATCGCGGATGGCATCGGCCTGCGTCAGGATCAGCAGATCATTGTTGCCGCGCAGATCCTTTCGCCAATCGGCAAAACGGGCACCGCGAAACTCTGTCTCCGTGAGTTTCAGGCCCTGAATCATCGTGCCCATCGCGCCATCCAGCACCAGAATGCGCTGACTTGCGCGTGCGAGAATCGTGTCACGAACCGAGGCTGCTGAGGAAGATGTCACGGGTATTTCCACTTTGAGATATAAACATATCTTTATGTCAAATTTCGACAAGTGGCAAGGGTTGGGCGGTTGCGTGGCGAACCGGGGCGGGCGGCATTGCCGCGGGTGACGGTCAGACAGGGTGTTGCCGCCGAAGATGCCTTGCCTTTCAGGCTCCCTTTCCGATTTCCTTCAACCGTGCCACAATCATACATGCAGAAAACAGCCGTGTCGGCCTTCCATGCGCAATCGACTCTCACCTGCCCGCATTGCGGCCATCAGGAGGTGGCGGTGATGCCGACCGATGCCTGCCTGTTTTTCCATGAATGCCACGGTTGCGGCGTCGTGTTGAAACCGCTGGCTGGTGATTGCTGCGTATTTTGTTCCTATGGCTCGCAACCGTGCCCGCCGGTTCAGCAGGCACGCGCTGGCGCGACGCCTTCAAGCTGCTGCAACAGGCCTTAGCCCAAGTGCCCGAGAGGGGCGGTCGACGTGCCGTTCATTCCAATACTTGCATCGTCCTGCGTTCCTGCAATCTTTGCGGGCAATCGGGGTCATGGCCGTTGAGATAGACCAGCGGGCGGCGGCGGGCCATGGCGCGGATTCGGGCATGGGTCTGCAACTGGGCTGCCGGGTCGGCGCCGACCCCGTCGGGAACGCCTTCCAGCAGGGTCTGTTCGAGGTAACTGGCGTCACCGGCCATGAGAAACATGATGCCGTCGATTTCGACCGACACAGCCATGAGGCCGAGCGTGTGACCAGGCGCGGCGATGATGCGCACGGTGCCATCCTTGGTCAGCGGCATGGATGCGTCCATCAGGTTAGCGCCTACAGGGGGCAATTGCAGCAGTTCGGGGGTAAAATCCTTCGGCCATCGATGGTTGGGATAGCCCGCCACGCGACCGGCAAAACCGCGCGCCGCCGCGAATTCCCGCTGGCTCACCAGCACCCGCGCCTTGCCGAACCAGGCGAGCCCGCCCGCATGGTCGGTATGCAAATGCGTCAAAACGACCGTTTTCACATCTTCCGGCGCAAAGCCCGCAAGCCGCAATTGCGGGCCAATCTCGTCATCCGGCCGGACATTGAGCCTGATGCTGAAATGGTAATAGGGATGCCAGAACGGATAATAGCCCTTGTTCATGGCCCGCGCGGTTTCGCCGGTATCGACCAGAATCAATCCTTCGGGATGCTCGATCAGATAGGCAAAAATTGGCAGTTCCGGGCTCCATGCCCTGTCGAACAGGCCGTTGTAAATGCGCGTCAACCCGGTGCCTCTGGCCCGCACCTGCGCAGCTTTGATCCAGACCGAACCGGTTCGCAAAATGTGGATCTTCGTCATGGGCGCTTTTTTTCTTGCAGCGGTTCGGGGATCGACGAAGATTCGAACATACAGCAAACCGCCACCGAAACAACCGTGCCGATGGCATGATCTGCCGTGGGGCGCGCCGGGCGTTGGGGCCCGGCCGAAGGCAGCGCTGCCCGAATTTCAGGCCGGGGCGCTGGCCTTTTTATGCCTCTTGACTCTGGCGATCATTGCAGCTTAACTAGAACATATTACGAACCTAATGAAGAACATTATGATGATAATTGCGGACAAACCGGAACATATTCCACTTTTGCGGGCTGCTATTGCGCGGATCGAGGCGGCGGGCGCGGCGCGCGGCTCTGATATGGGGCGGGTGGCGCTGGGCCGTGATCTGGCGCTCGACCGGGCTTTGGGCGGTGGTTTGCCGCGCCATGGGCTTTGCGAGATCGTGCCGGCCGGCCTTGGCGACAATGCGGCGGCCAGCGCCTTCGGGCTGGTGCTGGCCTTGCTTCTGGGCGTGCCGGGGGCGGTTTTATTCTGGGTTTATGAGGATTTTGCGGCAAGCGAGGCGGGCCTGCCCTATGGGCCGGGCCTGTGGCAGATGGGGCTTGATCCGGCCCGGCTGGTGCTGGTGGCGGCGCCGCGTGCGCTGGCGGCGCTGAATGCGCTGGAGGAGGTGGTGCGTGCCAGGGCGGGCGTTGCCCTGGGCGAAATCTTCCAGAAGCGCGGCTATGATCTGGCGGCTTCACGGCGGCTGAAACTGGCGGCTGAAACGGGCAGACATGCCTGTGTGCTGGTGCTGGCCGCGGCCGGCGGCACGGAGCAGGATTTTGCCAGCGCCGCTGCGACCCGCCTTGAGGTGGCCAGCGCCACGAGTGCACCGCTTGAGCCTGTTCATGGACGGCTTGCCATTCCCGGCCCGGCGCGCTTCAGCGTGCGGGTGTTGAAAGCACGGGGGGAGGGCGCGCGTGCGCCACCCGAGGTTCGGCATATTGTTGCGTTTGATCCCTCTTTAGGCTGCCTTGTCGATGCGTTTTCTGTCGCTCCACCTGCCCACTCTCAAGACCGACCGCGTGGCGCGGCAGATGCGGGCGGCCGCTACGCCCAAAGCGCCTGACGAGCCGCTGGCGACTATTGCTAAGCTCAAGGGCGCGTGGCGGCTTGCCGGGCTTGATGCCAGAGCCAGCACTTTGGGGCTGCGCAGCGGCATGGGCCTCGCCGATGCCAGAGCCATGCACCCCGGGCTGCTGGTGGCCGAGGCGGACGCTGTCGCCGAAGCAGCGCTTTACGATCAGGTGCTGGCCTGGTGTCGTCGATTCACGCCGCTGGTCGCCGCCGACGGCCCTGATAGCATGGTGCTGGATGTCACTGGGGCCGCGCATCTTTTTGGTGGCGAAGCGGCGCTTGGCGTCGACATCATCGCCCGGCTCGCCCGCCAGGGATTTGGCGCACGGGTGGGTATCGGCCCGCATCCCGCAGCGGCATGGGCGCTGGCTCGTTTCGCCCACCAGCCAATTCTGCCACCAACGATCGAGATGGCGCGGCTTCCCGGTATTTTCGCAGATTTTCCGGTGGCCGCGCTCAATATCAGCGAAGATCTGGTCGCTGATCTGGCGCGGGCAGGGCTGCGGCGCATCGGGGATATCAGCCTTCGTCCACGCGCCCCCCTCGCCGCCCGCTTTGGTGCCGATCTGCTGGATCGGCTTGATCATCTGTTCGGGCAGGCCCGCGGCCCGATATCGCCGCGCTTTGCGGCGCCCGATTTCAGTGTCGAGCGCCGCTTTGCCGACGGTCTTACACGCGAGGACGTTATCCTCACCCATGTTGGTGCTTTGGCGCGCGAACTTTGCGCGCTGATGACCCGCCACGGTCAGGGCGCGCGGAAAATCGTGCTGACCCTGTTTCGGGTCGATGGCGCGGTGCGGTCGCTGGAAGCGGCGGCCAGCCAGACACTGAGCGCGCCCGACCCGATGCTGCGCTTGTTGCGCGAGAAACTCGAGCGCCTGAACGAGGGGGGGGTCGAGACCGGTTACGGGTTTGACGTCCTGCGGTTGGAGGCAACGCAAACGGCGCCCCAAAAGGCTGATCAAACCGTGCTGGCGGGCGCCACGGGCAGCGATGGCGCCATGATCGCCGCCCCATCGCTTGCAGAAGCGGCTTTTGTCAGCGCCGTCATCGACCGCTTGAGTGCGCGCCTTGGGGCGGTGCGCGTCACCCGGTTGCATCTGCAGGACAGCCACCAACCCGAGCGCGCGGTGCGTCATGTGGCAGCTCTGTCGGGCGCGCCGCCTGTCGGACGTGCGCGGCCATGGCGTGATGCGGCATGGGAGCGCCCGATCCGGCTGCTGGCACGCCCCGAAGCGGTCGAGACGTTGGCATTGCTGCCTGACGGCCTGCCGCAGCATTTTCGATGGCGGCGCGTGCTGCACCGCGTTGTCGCCGCCGAAGGGCCGGAACGCATCCTGTCTGATTGGTGGAAAAGCCCGGCTCCGGACACGGCGCGAGATTATTTTCGCGCCGAAGACGAGGCCGGTCAGCGCTTCTGGCTCTTTCGCCAGCAACAGGCCGGGGCCGGTGCGACATGGTTCATGCACGGATTTTTCCCATGATCGACCATGGCGGCACCGACCTGTCCCCCCCGGAACAGGCCTATGCGGAACTGGCGGTCACCAGCAATTTTTCCTTTCTCGAAGGGGCCTCGCACCCTGAAGACATGATCATCGCGGCGGCGGCGCTGGGTTATAGCGGGATCGGCCTTGCTGACCGCAACACGCTGGCGGGCGTGGTGCGGGCGCATGTGGCGATGCGCGACCTGCCTCCGGGCTCGCGGCTGCGCTTCAGCCCCGGTGCGCGTCTGGTCTTTCATGACGGCACGCCCGACATTCTCGCCTATCCGCAGGATCGCGCTGCCTGGGGGCGTCTGTCGCGCTTGCTGACCCTTGGCAACAGCCGTGCCGAAAAGGGCGCGTGCCATCTTGGTCTTGATGATCTTCTCGCATTCCAGGAAGGGCTGCAACTCATCCTCATGCCGGGCGCGGCTTTGCCCGCCACGTTGCAACAACTCAGACAAGCGGCGGAAGGTCGATTGTGGTTCGCGGCCATCTGCCATTTTCGTGGTTCCATGCGCCGCGCCCTTGCCCAGCGCCACGCTTTGGCCGCGCGCTGGCAGGTGCCGCTCATCGCCTGCAATGATGTGCTGATGCACGATCCGGCGCGGCGGGCGCTCGCCGATGTCTTGGCCTGCATCAGGCGCGGGCTCACGCTCGACAAGGCCGGGCGCCTGCTCGAGCCTCATGCCGAGCGCCATCTGAAGGCTCCCGGCGAGATGGCGCGGTTGTTTGCCGGGCTGCCACAAGCGCTGGCGCAAACTCAGGTTTTCATGAACGGGCTGCATTTTTCACTGGATGAATTGCATTATGAATATCCCCATGAATTGCGCGCTGGCTATGCCGACTCGCAGGAGGCGCTGGCGGCCTTTGCCATGCAGGGTGCGGCGATGCGCTATCCCGAAGGCATTCCCGCCAGAATTGCGGCGACGATCACGCATGAACTGAGCCTTGTCGCGCAGATGAATTATGCGCCCTATTTCCTCACGGTGCATGATATTGTCCGCTTTGCCCGCCAACGGGGCATCCTGTGTCAGGGACGCGGCTCTGCTGCCAACTCAACCATATGTTATTGCTTGGGAATAACCGAGGTTGACCCCGCCGTGCATGATCTCTTGTTCGAGCGCTTCATCTCGCCCGAGCGCAAGGAGCCGCCCGATATCGATGTCGATTTCGAGCATGAGCGGCGCGAAGAGGTCATCCAGTATATTTACGCGCGTTATGGGCGCGAGCGCGCCGGGCTGGCCGCCAGCGTCACCACCTACCGCGCCCGCTCGTCCATCCGCGAAACCGGTAAGGTGTTTGGCCTGTCGGAGGATATGCTCAACGCGCTTTCCGGCACCATCTGGGGTTGGAAGGGCAAGGGGCTCGAGGATGACAGCCTGCGCCGCGCCGGGCTTGATCCGCAAGCGCCGCTGCTGCGCCGCGCGATGCAGCTCGCGCAGGAAATCGAGGGGTTTCCGCGCCATCTCTCGCAGCATACTGGCGGCTTTGTCATCACCCAGTCGCGGCTCGATGACGTCGTGCCGATCCTCAATGCCGCCATGCCTGAGCGCACCACGGTTGAATGGGACAAGAATGATCTTGATGCGCTTGGTATTTTGAAAATAGATGTGCTGGCGCTGGGCATGCTGACGTGCATCAGGCGGGCGTTTGATCTTTGCCTTGGCCATTATGGCGTTGCCATGACCTTGGCAAATCTGCCGCAAGAGGATGTCAGCGTCTATGATATGGTGGCGCGGGCCGATACGATTGGCGTGTTCCAGATCGAGAGCCGGGCGCAAATGTCGATGTTGCCGCGCCTGAAGCCTGCAACCTTTTATGATCTGGTGATCGAAGTCGCGATCGTACGCCCCGGCCCGATTCAGGGCGACATGGTTCACCCCTATCTGCGCCGCCGCCAGGGCTTGGAAAAGGTCGCGTTTCCCTCGCGCGAGCTGGAAGATGTGCTGGGTAAAACCCTCGGCGTGCCGCTGTTTCAGGAGCAGGCGATGCGCATTGCCATTGTCGCGGCGGGGTTTACGCCGGGCGAGGCCGATCAATTGCGCCGCGCCATGGCCACTTTCAAGAAGGTCGGAACCATCAGCAGCTTTGGCGAGAAAATGGTGAAAGGCATGGTGGCGCGCGGGTATGATGAGGGCTTTGCGACACGCTGCTTTCGCCAGATCGAGGGGTTTGGCACCTACGGCTTTCCGGAAAGTCACGCAGCTTCCTTCGCGCTGCTGGTTTACGCCTCGGCCTATTTGAAGTGCCATTATCCGGATGTGTTTGCCTGCGCGTTGCTCAATTCGCAGCCGATGGGCTTTTATGCGCCGGCTCAAATCGTGCGGGACGCGCGCGAACACGGGATCGAGGTGCGCGAGGTGGATGTCAATGCCTCGTATTGGGAGAGCACGCTGGAGCCGGGCGGGGCGGGGATGAGCCCGCACCCTCGCCATGCCGCCATGCGCGAGGTGATCAAATCCAGTCATGCGTTGCGGCTTGGTTTCAACCAGATCAAGGGCTTGTCGCAGGCGGAGGTGGCCCATCTGGTGGCCTGCCGAGGGCAGGGGTTTGACTCGCTGCGCGATCTCTGGCTGCGCTCGCGCCTGACCCCCGCGGTGTTGCAGCGCCTGGCCGAGGCTGATGCCTTCCGCTCGCTCGGGCTGGACCGGCGCGATGCGCTCTGGGCGGTCAAGGGGCTGAACCGCGCTGGCGACCGCGACGACCTGCCGCTGTTCGTCAATGCCGATCTGCCTGTCAGCGAACCCGATGCGCATCTCCCGCCGATGCTGCCGGGCGAGCACGTGGTCGAGGATTACCGCCATTTGCGACTGTCGCTCAAAGGCCATCCGGTGGGGTTTTTGCGCGCACGGTTGCAGGCGCGCGGCATCCTGCCGCTTGCCAGCCTTGATCCGCCAACCGGTTTGCGGCCAACGCGCGCCACCATCGCCGGACTGGTGCTGGTGCGCCAGCGCCCCGGCACCGCCAAGGGTGTGATTTTCATGACGCTGGAAGACGAGACGGGCAGCGCCAATATCATTGTCTGGCCCAAACAATTTGAAAAGCAGCGGGCGATTGTCATCGGTGCGCGGTTTGTCGCCGTCACGGGCCGGGTGCAAAGCGAAGCTGGCGTCACGCATCTGATCGCCGAGAGGCTGGAAGATTTGAGCGTCATGCTGGGGCAATTGTCCAGCGCCGGGCGCAATCTTGCAAGCCTGGCGCGGGCCGACGAGATCAAGCGACCCGTGGCCGACAGCAAGGTGCCCATGCTGGCGGCGGCGCTCATGGCGCACGAAACCCCCGCCGGGGACGCGCGCGCCATGCCCAAAGCGCGGAATTTTCGTTAGCATGACGCCCGCGCGCCACATTCAATCCTGTCCGGGGCACCCCAAGGTTGGAAAATCATGCCTTGGGGTGTCCCGGCGCGCGGCAGGGTTGTTCAACTGCGCTTGCCTTCGAGGCGGTCAATCCTTGTCACGCTGATGAAGATGACCACCACCGCAATGACACTGAGGAAGATCAGGCTGGTCGCGATGGTGCCAAGGCCAAGGCCGCCGTGTTGCGAAGGCTTGGCCAGCAGGTCGCCCATGGAAGCGCCCAGCGGGCGGGTCAGGATATAGGCCAGCCAGAAGGTGGCGACGCCCCCCAGCTTCGTGCCGAAATGCACGGCGGCGACGACACCAAT
>JAJZGX010000108.1 GCA_021804825.1 Pseudomonadota bacterium
CGGCGCGGAAGGCGGCAGTATAGCCGCCGGGGCCTGCGCCCAGCACCACCAGATCCGCATGCATGTCAGTCTTGCCGGCCGCCTGCTCGGGCATGGCGGCGCTTTTCGTTTCAGCTGCGGCAGCGGTCGGTGCGGCAGCGGCCGGTGCCGCAGCCCCCGCCTCATCTGCCATGGTGATGATCACCGTCCCGGCGCTGACCTTGTCGCCAACATGCACGCTAATGGCTTCAACCTTGCCCGCCCGCGGCGCTGGCACGTCCAGCGTTGCCTTGTCGGATTCAAGCGTGATCAGCGTATCATCCGCCTTGATGACATCGCCGGGTTTGACCAGAATTTCGATCACCGGCACGTTTTTGAAATCGCCGATGTCCGGCACTTTAATGTCCTGGCTCATGACAATAGGCTCCCGCTCACAAGGCCAAACGGCGCAGATCTTCCATGACGCCGGCTATATGGCGGGTGAAACGCGCTCCCGATGCACCATCAATGACGCGGTGATCATAGGAGAGGCACAGCGGCAGCATCAGGCGCGGCTGGAAGGCCTTGCCATCCCATACCGGCGCCATTTTCGCGCGGGCGACCCCAAGGATGGCCACTTCCGGCGCGTTGATGATCGGCGTGAACGCCGTGCCGCCAATGCCGCCGAGCGAGGAGATCGAGAACGTGCCACCCTGCATCTCTTCGCCTTTCAGCTTGCCTGCGCGGGCGCGGGCGGAGATCTCGCCAAGCTCACGGGAAATTTCGGCAATGCCCTTGCGGTCGCAATCGCGGATCACCGGCACCACCAGTCCATCAGGCGTATCGACCGCAACACCGATATGGTAATAATGCTTGTGGATCAAAGCGTCCTTGCTGGCAGCGAGCGATGAATTGAAATCCGGCAAGGCTTTCAGCGCCGATACCGCCGCCTTCATGAGGAAGGGCAGCAGCGACACCCGATAGGGCGCCTTCTTGTCGCTCTTGGCGACCTCGTCCAGTTCCTTGCGGAAAGCCTCGGTCATGGTGACGTCGGCTTCGTCATTTTGCGTGACATGCGGCACATTCAACCAGGCCCGGTGCAGATGCGGGCCGGAAATGCGCTTGATCCGCGACATGGGCACAAGCGTGGTAGCGCCAAATTTGCTGAAATCGGGCAGCGGTATTTCCGGAATTCCAGCGCCGCTGGCGGCGGCCGGCGCGCCCGTCACGGCACCTGCGCCATTCAAGGCCGCCTTGACGTCTTCCTTGGTCACGCGGCCATGCTCGCCCGAGCCCTTGACCTTGGTGAGATCAACGTCGAGTTCGCGCGCCAGACGACGCACCGAGGGGCTGGCGTGAACGCCGCCGAAATCAACCGGGGCTGGCACGGGAGCATGGTGCAACGCCGCTGGCGGTGCCCCCTTCTGCGGGGCTTGCTCTGCGGCCGGTGCCGCCGGAGCAGGGGCCGCCGCCACGGGGGCAGGTGCAGCGGCTGCGGTTGCTGCCGCTTCCGCCTCCATGCGCAGGATCGGCGTGCCTTCGGTCACTTTGTCACCGACCTTCACCAGCACTTCGGCCACCCTGCCGCCCTGCGGTGCTGGCACTTCCATCGTCGCCTTGTCGGATTCAAGGGAAATCAGTGGATCATCAGCCTTGATCACATCGCCCGCTTTCACGAGGACTTCGATCACCGGCACATTTTTGAAATCACCAATATCGGGAACTTTTACATCGACGCTGGCCATTGTTTGCCCCTCAAATTCCAAATGGTTGCCTTGGGCGCTCACACGTGCGCCGGGTTCTTTTTCTCTGGGTCGAGCCCATAGATGCGGATGCCATCGCTGACCATGCGCGCGGGGATCAACTGATCGTCGGCCAGGGCCTTCAGCGCGCTGATCGCCACGAATTGCCGATCAACCTCGAAGAAATGCCGCAACGAACGCCGGTAATCCGACCGCCCAAACCCGTCAGTGCCCAGTACCCGATACGTGCCAGTCATGAACGGCCTGATCTGGTCGGCATAGAGCCGCACATAATCGGTTGAAGCCACCACCGGCCCGCCGCCGCGCGCCTTCAGGCATTGCTCGACATAAGAGAGCCGCTTCGGCTCCTCGGGATGCAACAGGTTCCAGCGCTCGGTCTCGATGCCATCGCGCCGCAATTCCGTGAAACTGGTGACGCTCCAGATGTCGGCCTCGATGCCGAAATCCTTGTGCAGCAGATCGGCCCCGGCGATGATCTCGCGCAGGATGGCACCCGAGCCCATCAACGTCACGCGCTTGTCCTTGGGCGTGTGATCCGGGGCCTTGCGAATGAGATGCATGCCCTTGATGATGCCTTCGGCCGCCCCTTCCGGCATGGCCGGGTGCTCATAGTTTTCATTGAGCAGCGTGATGTAATAATAGACGTCCTCCTGCTGCTCGACCATGCGGTAGAGGCCGTTCTGGACAATCACGGCAACTTCATAGGCATAGGTCGGGTCGTAGGACACGCAATTGGGAATCAACCCCGACATGATATGGCTATGGCCGTCCTCGTGTTGCAGGCCCTCGCCATTCAGGGTCGTGCGCCCGGATGTGCCGCCCAGCAAAAAGCCCCTGGCGCGCATGTCGCCCGCCGCCCAGCACAAATCACCGACGCGCTGGAACCCGAACATCGAATAATAGATGTAGAACGGGATCATCGGCACATTGGACGTCGAATAGGATGTCGCCGCCGCGATCCAGCTGGCCATGGCGCCCGGCTCATTGATGCCCTCTTGCAGCATCTGGCCGGTCTTGCTCTCCTTGTAATAGGAAAGCTGGTCGGCATCCTGCGGCCGGTAGAGCTGCCCGACCTGGCTGAAAATGCCATATTGCCGGAACATCCCCTCCATGCCGAAGGTGCGGCTTTCATCGGGCACAATCGGCACGATGCGCGGCCCCAGTTCCTTGTCGCGCAACAAGGTGTTGAGCACCCGCACGAAGGCCATGGTGGTCGAGAACTCGCGGCCCTCGCCCCCTGCTGCGGTTTGCGCGCTGAAAGCGGAAAGCTCCGGCACGGTCAGTGATTGGGATTTGGCACGCCGGGAGGGCAGGTAGCCGCCCAACGCCTGACGTCTGGCATGCAGATAGGCGTGCTCCGCCGAGCCTTCCGGCAATTTCAGGAACGGCAGCTTCACCAGATCTTCGTCGCTCACCGGAATCTGGAAGCGATCGCGGAATTGCTTCAGGGCGTCGCCCGGCATTTTCTTCTGCTGATGGCTGATCATCTGGCCTTCACCGGCCGACCCCATGCCGTAACCCTTGACGGTCTTGGCGAGGATCACCGTCGGCTGACCCTTGTGGCGGGTCGCGGCCTGATAGGCGGCAAAGATTTTCAAGGGATCATGGCCCCCGCGGGTCAGCCGCCAGATCTGATCATCCGACCAATCGGCGACCATGGCGGCAGTTTCGGGGTAGCGGCCAAAGAAATGCTCGCGGATATAGGCGCCATTCTTGGATTTGAAATCCTGATATTCGCCATCGACGCATTCTTCCATCAACTGGCGCAGCTTTCCGGCTTGATCGCGCGCCAGCAATTCATCCCACCCCGAGCCCCAGATGACCTTGATGACATTCCAGCCCGAGCCGCGAAAATCGGATTCAAGTTCCTGAATGATCTTGCCGTTGCCACGCACCGGCCCATCCAGCCGCTGCAAATTGCAATTGATGACAAAGATCAGATTGTCGAGCTTTTCGCGCCCGGCCAGCGAAATCGCCCCGAGCGATTCAGGTTCGTCCATTTCGCCGTCGCCCATGAAGGCCCAGACCTTGCGGGGTGCGGTATCGGCGAGGCCACGGTTATGCAGATATTTCAGGAAACGCGCCTGATAAATCGCCATCAGCGGGCCAAGGCCCATGGAGACCGTGGGGAATTGCCAGAAATCAGGCATCAGCCACGGGTGCGGATAGGAAGATAAACCGTGGCCAGCAACTTCCATGCGGAAGTTTTTGAGTTGATCGTCGTTCAGCCGGTCTTCGAGATAGGCTCTGGCATAAATGCCGGGCGATGAATGGCCCTGAATAAACACCAGATCGCCGCCATGGGCTTCTGACGCTGCGTGCCAGAAATGCATGAAGCCGGTGTCATAGAGGGTGGCCGCCGACTGGAAACTGGCGATATGCCCGCCCAGCTCGGAAGATTCCTTGTTGGCTTTCAAGACAATCGCGGTCGCGTTCCAGCGGATGATGCGCCGGATTTTCATCTCGAGCAGGCGGTCGCCCGGATGCGGCGGCTGCTGGTCGGGAGGGATCGTGTTGAGATATGCGGTGTTTTCGGCGAAGGGCAGCTTCGCGCCGTTGCGACGCGCCGTCGCGACCACCGCGCCGATCAGTTCATCCGCACGGTCCGTTCCTTCATAGGCAATGACGCTCGAAATGGCATCTACCCATTCCTGGGTTTCCTGCGGATCACCAGCTTCAGTTTTGCGCGCTTCGTCCATCTCGCACTCCCTTGTGTCCGCTTCCTAGGCCAATTTGGCCGTCTGTTTATGCTGTTCTATGCGACCTTGGAATGATGCGCAATCGCTAAGGGGGGCTCGGGCGGTTACAGGCAGCATCTTCATCGGAAAGACCGTTAACGCGCGTGCGCAGCCGCTGACATCATGATAAATAAGGCCGATGACCAAAAACCTTGCCCTATCTGCCGCCAAGCCGCCCCATGATGTTCTCCTCGCGGCGCTGGCCACCGAAATCAGCGCGCTGCGCCTGGCGAATGCCGATGATGCTGCCTTCCACAAGGCAGCAACCGGCATCTTTGCCAGAACTTTGGAGCAGGGCCGCAATGCTACCCGCCTCGCACTGGAGGCGGGCGGGCGCGGGCTGGACTGCGCTGCGGCATTGAGCGATCTTGAAGATCAACTGATCCGCGCCATTCTTGCCTATGTCACCACCTACCAGCATGCCCTGCGTGACGCCGATGATCTTTGTGTCATAGCGGTGGGCGGCTATGGCCGCGCGACGCTGGCCCCCGGCTCGGATATTGATCTGCTGTTTCTGCTTGGCCCCAATGGCACGAGCCAGGCCGAAAAGGCCGTGCAAGGCGTGCTCTACTTCTTGTGGGATCTGCGTCAGAAAATCGGCCATGCCACCCGTAACCTCGATGAAGCGATCAAGCGCGCCAACGACGACATCACCATCCGCACTACGCTGATTGATGCCCGGCTGGTTTGCGGCTCGATGCCCATGTTCGCACGGCTGAAACAGCGCTTCACCAAGGATATTCTCAGCGCCAACCCGCGCGAATTCGTGATGGCCAAGCTGGCCGAGCGTGACGCCCGCATCACCAAGGCCGGTGAATCGCGCTATCTCGTCGAGCCCAATGTCAAGGAGGGCAAGGGGGGCCTGCGCGATCTCAATACCCTGAGCTGGATCGGGCAATATACTTTCAAAACCGACGACACCCGGCAATTGGTCAAGGCCGGCCTGTTCAGCCCGCGCGAATTTGCAGCCTTCGAACGCTGTGAAGAATTTTTATGGCGGGTGCGCTGTCACCTGCATTTTGTGACCGGGCGGGCCGAAGACCGGCTGTCCTTCGACATTCAACGCCAGATCGCCGAAAGGCTGGGTTACCAGGCCCGCAGCGGACGCGATGGCGTCGAGCGTTTCATGAAGCATTATTTTCTGGTTGCCAAACAGGTCGGTGACCTGACGGCCATTGTCTGCGCCGCCATGGAAGACCGCCACGCCAAGCCAAGGCCGCTCCTCAATCGCTTTGTCCAGCGCTTTCGCGCCGGGGCGCGCAAGCTCGCCAAGGGCGATTTCATCATCGACAATGGCCGCATCAATCTGCGTGACCCGGAGGCCTTCAACCGCGATCCGATCAACCTGTTGCGGCTGTTCCTGATGGCGGATACGGCCCATGCCGCAATCCACCCTGATGCGCGTCATCTGGCGGCGCTGTCGCTGAAGCTGATCGATGCCGATTTGCGCGCCAATCCGGCGGCCAATGCGGTTTTCCTTGATATTCTCACCTCGCGCGGCGCGCCCGAAACCATCTTGCGCCAGATGAACGAGGCCGGCGTGCTTGGTCGCTTCATCCCGGATTTCGGCCGCATCGTCGCGATGATGCAGTTCAACATGTACCACCATTACACCGTGGACGAACATCTGATCCGCACCGTCGGCGTGCTCGCCGATATCGAGGCGGGGCGCTTCGTCGATGACCATCCGCTGGTCAGCAAGCTGGTCAGGCATCTGCCGCGCCGCCGCGCCCTTTATGTTGCGTTGTTTTTGCACGACATTGCCAAGGGCCGCCCGGAGGACCATTCCGTGGCCGGGGCGGCGGTGGCAAAACGGCTCTGTCCGCGTCTCGGGCTTGATGAAGCGGAAACCGAACTGGTCGTCTGGCTCATCGCCCAACATCTGGTGATGTCGAACATGGCGCAGGGGCGCGACCTCTCCGACGCCCGCACCATTGATACTTTCGCGCGCCAGGTTCAGACGATGGAACGCCTGAAACTGCTGCTGATTCTCACGGTTTGCGACACCCGCGCCGTCGGGCCGGGCGTATGGAACGGCTGGAAGGGCGAATTGCTGCGCACGCTTTATTGGGAGGCCGAAGTTGTGCTCACCGGCGGGCATTCCAGCGGCGACCGGGCGCGGCGCGTGGAAGCCCGCCAGAACGAGCTTCGTGCCGCCATGCCGGAATGGACGCCAGACGAAGCCGCCGTCTATTCTGGCCGCCATTATGCGCCCTATTGGTTGAAGGTCGATCTTGCCCGCCAGGTGCAGCATGCCCGCCTCCTGTCTCGCGCCGCCGAAGGGCTGGTCATTGAAGCTGTCACCGACGCCTTCAAGGGTGTCACCGAAATCACGGTGATTGCGCCCGATCATCCGCGTTTGCTATCGCTGCTCGCGGGGGCTTGTGCGGCGGTCGGCGCCAACATTGTTGACGCGCATATTTTCACCACAACCGACGGGCTGGCGCTGGATACGCTGTTCATTTCCCGCGGCTTTGAGCAGGACGCCGATGAAATGCGCCGCGCCAACCGCGTGACCAGCCTCATCGGTCAGGCGCTGCGCGGCGAGGTCAAGATCAGCGACCTCGTCTTGAGCCAGCGCAAGCAATCCAAAACCCGCACCGACATGTTCCGCATCGTGCCGCAGGTGACCATCGACAACGAATTATCCGCCAGATTCAGCGTGATCGAAGTCGAGGGGTTGGATCGGCCCGGCCTGCTCTATGACCTCACCAGCATGTTGTCGAAACTCAGCCTCAACATTGCCTCGTCGCATATCGTCACCTTCGGCGAAAAGGCGGTCGATGCTTTCTATGTGACCGATTTGACCGGCCAGAAAATCACCAGCCCGTCCCGACAGGCCGCCATGCACAAGGCCTTGCTGGCGGTGCTGGGGCCTTGAGGTGTGGATTGGAAGTCTCTCGCAAAGGCTAAGCCTTTGATCGTCAATTGCATCTGCTGCCGAAATAGCGCGTGATCGTTGGGCATTGACCCAAAAGCCGCGCCAAATTTCGCGCGGTGATTGAAACTCACTCCATTTTCATGGCCATTCTCTGCTTTTTGTGTCATTGATGAACAACTCCGAAGTCGCCGCTAATCTATAAGGCGACTTCGGCATAAAAGGGCTCCTGCGGGAGCCCTTGCTATTTGAGAACCATAACATGGATCGGGTCGCTGTTTTTGTCGATGCAGGCTACCTTTTCGCGCAAGGGAGCGTCTCCATCGCGGGCGAAAAATTGCAACGCGACGCTACCATCTTTGACGCTACTGAAGCTATTAAGAGCCTCAAGGCGCTGGCGTTCAGCAAGGCACCAGCCTGCAATTTGCTGAGAATCTATTGGTATGATGGCGCACCATTTGGCGCTAGCTTGACGACCGATCAAGTGACACTCGCGCATCTTGATGATGTCAAGGTGCGGCTCGGCTTCGTTAACAGCCACGGGCAACAAAAAGGTGTCGACTCGCTTATCGTTACCGACTTGATCGAGCTTGCGCGCCTCAATTCTATTACGGATGCTGTTCTTCTGTCCGGTGATGAGGATGTGCGGGTCGGCGTACAAATTGCCCAGAGTTATGGCGTGAGAGTGCATTTGATTGGCATTCATCCATCGCGAGGCTCCCAATCTCGGCAGTTACAACAAGAAGCAGACACAAATTCTGAATGGGAAAAACCTGATATTGAACGGTTCCTGTCCTTGGGCAACCAGAATGTCAGAACGCCGCAATCAACAACATCGCCCGCATCATCTTCTTCCGCGACTCGATCGGGTGAAGTCGTTGTGGACATTAAGACGGCCGTCAGAAATTTCGCTCAGGGGCTCAACCAGTCCGAATTGGATGCCGCGCAAATTTACTGGGAAAACGACCGCGGCGTGCCGATTGATCTTGATCGAAGATTGTTGCCTGCGAGCGGGCACGCCATCGGGCGCAGGCTCGAACGCGATGAGATCAAACTCGTCAGGGCGGAATTTCAGAAGGCAGTCAAAGAAATTCTCGACGTCAAAACATAGGTAGCGCTGGTTCTTGGCCCGCTTTCGAGCGGCACTTTGACCGAGCGGCTTGATTTTTTCCGCGCGCAACCTGATATCGCATGCAAGCCCTTCACCAAAGTCTGGAAGATCATGAGCCACGCCAAAGAGTCCAAGCGCGAAACTGCAGCTGCCATCGAGAACGACCTTGCCGATAGCGCCACCGTGCAGGATGCCGCCGCGCCCGCCACGCCCGATCCCTTCGAGGTGTTGAAAGCCTTGCAGGCCGAAAATGCCGAGATGAAGGACAGGGTGCTGCGCACGCTGGCGGAGATGGAGAACCTGCGCCGTCGCACACAGCGCGAAGTTGCCGACGCCAAGCTCTATGGCGTCACCAGTTTTGCCCGCGACATGCTGACCTTCAGCGACAATCTCACCCGCGCACTGGGAAGCGTGCCGCAGGACGTGCGCGATACGGCGGCCCCAGCCTTGAAAAGCTTTGTTGAAGGCATGGAATTGACCGAGCGCGATTTCCTTTCGCGGCTCGCACGCCATGGCGTCAAGAAAATCGAGGCCAAAGGCGCAAAATTCGATCCTCATCTGCATGAGGCTCTGTTCGAAGTGCCTGACGAGACGCTGCCCCATGGCTCGGTGGCGCAAGTCGTGGAGGAGGGTTATACGCTCGGCGAGCGCACCTTGCGCCCGGCCAAGGTCGGCACATCGCGCGGTGGCCCGAAAGGCTGACCAATCCGTTCAGTGGGTTTTGGCAGCGCCCGGCGGCACCATGCTGGCGGCGGCGTCCTTGGTGGGTGGTGCCGCGCTGATGAAGCCGCGCTGCTCGAAAAACTTGACGATGGCGGCGGCAACCAGTGCGACCGTGGCCTTGCGCCACGGCGGCGAGGTCAATTTGGCGACATCGCCCGCGCTGGAGAGATAGCCAAGTTCGAGCAGGGCGCCGGGCACGCCGGGATCGCGCAGCACCTCGAAA
>JAJZGX010000021.1 GCA_021804825.1 Pseudomonadota bacterium
AGGGCTATGTCGGCGAAGCCTGCCCGGAATGCGCCAATTTCACCATGGTGCGCAATGGCACCTGCCTGAAATGCGACACCTGCGGATCAACGACGGGGTGCAGCTGAGGGGGAGATCCCTCAGCGGCCGCTGACCTGCGCAGATGGTGGTTGCTTGAAAAAGCAACCTCATGGCGAGGCTCCGAGGCTCCGACGCAAGGCGGCGTTGTCGTGCTGTTGCTGCTGGCCTGGCTTGCGATTGCCATGACAAAGGTCAGGGCCTGCTGGCGCCGCATGTTTGATGTCATTGCAATAGGTTAGCGGCCCCTCACATGCACTGGCCGGCTTCCCAGCCGAGCATGGCCTGTTTGCGGGTCAGGCCCCAATGGTAGCCGGTGAGCGCGCCGGTCTGGCCGAGCACACGGTGGCACGGCACGACAAAGCTGATCGGGTTGCGCCCGATGGCAGCGCCAACGGCACGGGCGGCCCTCGGGCGGGCAATCTTGCTGGCGATGCGGCCATAGGTGGTCGCCTGCCCCATCGGGATGGTGAGCAAGGTCTCCCAGACGCTGACTTCAAAATCCGTGCCGATCAGCACCACGCGCAGCGGGGTTTCGGCCTGCCAGAGTTCAGGTTGGAACGCGCGGCCTGCATAGGGCGCGGTCAGATCCTGATCTTCCACCAACCGGGCCGCGGGCCAGCGCGCCTGCATATCGGCGAGGCCATGCTGACGCGCGCCATCGACGAAGCCCAAGCCCGCCATGCCGCGCGCGGTTGCCACCACCAGCGCCTCGCCGAAGGGTGAGGGATGGAAACCATAGGACAGCACCAGCCCTTCTCCGCCCTTGCGAAATTCATGCGGCGACAGCGCCTCATGCGTGACAAACAGATCGTGCAGGCGCGAGGGGCCGGAAAGGCCGAGTTCGAGACTGGCATCAAACAGGTTGGCGCCGTCGCGGAGCAGTTTGCGTGCATGATCAAGGGTCAGGGCCGCCAGAAAATCCTTCGGGCTAAGCCCGGCCCAGCGCCGAAACACATCGTGAAATTGCTTGGGTGTCAGGCCGACATGGGCGGCAATGGTTTCAATGTCGGGATGCGCACGCCATTTCTGGCTCATAAAGGCGATGGCATCCCGCACGCGGGAATAATCATCGTCGCCGACGTCATTCATTGTGCGGGCCAGCATCATCGGAGCCATCCTTGTGGTTTTGAAGGGTCTTCATCATGGCGCAAGTGCCAAGGCCGCGCCACCCGATTCCACCGCGCTTTGCTGCAACCCCCTTGAGCCGTTTGCCGCTCATCGCTGACTGAAACAGCGAACGATCCGAGGCTCCTCCACATTGCGCAAATTGTCGCCCAGAACGTGCGCCACGCGCGCTGACTTCGAATTTCAGAAGCCCACCGGCACATTGTGACGTTCGCTTATCTATATAACCTATTCTCATCTTTCATTTTTTTTCAGTACTATCATTTCATTTTTTTTCAGTACTATCATTTCATTTTTTTTCAGTACTATCACATATATCACGTTTATGCGACAGTTTATATGTCTACTGTATGATAGTTTTTTATGTTGACAGCTTTCCAACATTCCACATTTTGCATTTGACACTCGCACGTTTCTTTCTTACCGTCAGTTTGTGACTTGACGCATTCGACACTTGCAGGCCACATTGGACCATCACTGACACTTTGGAGAATTATTATGCACCATCAAAAACTTAACACCATATTTGAGGGTGGAACATGGACTGGCGGGCCTCCTGGAACCATCGGCGGCGGCAAGACCTGGGGATTTTGACATACGGTTGTAATTTTTAGATTCGACTGTTATTTCAATAGTCCTGCTCTAAAGATATTGCATCAACTACATGAATTTTTCTTTTTTTCGATTCGGAGTTTGTCGTATTGCGATTATTCAAGCAGGCTCCAACCTCTTCGCCGCTGACCCGGCGAGGAGGCGTTCGACACGCCAGAACTTTCCCTGGCACCAAAAGTTGCTGCCTATACGCGCGCCTCCTGGCATTTTTCTGGCTACCCCCGTTATTTGCTTTGTCTGGCTGTGCAGTTGTCGACACCGGGATGCAATTTGCCTCGGCTGCGGGGACCGTATTGGCGCATCCGTCAAAACGATTCAAATTTACGTTGCGCGATGACGAAGTGAGGGACGCTTACGAATTTGTCACTGACGACGGTCTTGGGCAGGACGGAACAATTGTGTTTCTGACTGGTAGTGGCTGTCGCAGCGACGCCTATTTGCGGGTCTGGTTCAAAAGATTGCAAGGTAGCTATCGTATTTTGGCCATGAACAAAATCGGCGTCGATCCAAGCGCAATTGGGGATCACAATTGTTCTGATGAGTATGTCCGGAATTTTCGGGTGGGACGAGAGATTGACGAGCAGGCGCAATTTGCTCGAGCGATGTTTCAGAAATATCCTTCACGGGCCAATATTTTATTTGGAGTCTCCGAGGGCGGTTGGGTAGCGCCTTCCATCGCGGCGCAAACGCCTGCTGCAAATGATGTCGTGTTGTTTTCCTCGGGGGATGGAAAGTATTTTGATACGATGAGTTTGCGGCATTATTCCAATGCCGCCGACAAAGCGCATTGGATGGCCCGCCTCAATGCGCTATTGACGCGAACCGACACGCAGGCTCGTGCCTTTCCACATTCCTATCCAGATTTTTCTGTCGGCTGGTTCCAGGACATGGCCGGGCTTTCAGGCTTGCAACCCATCAAGTCATTGCATGTGCGTGTGCTCATGGCACAAGGCGGCAAAGATGAAACAGTGCCCGTTGCATCTGCACATGAAGCCTGTTCAATCCTGACCAAAACCAAGAATGATGTCAGTTATTTTTTTGAACCAAGCGGCAATCACGGAATGCAAACTCCTGACGGACAATCCGGCTCGCGCTTTTTTCACGCCTTTCGTCAGTGGAGCATGGGTAAACCCGACGCCCATTTGTCCAAAACCTGTCCCTATTAGCCATGGTCATGACACTGCAACAGCGCGATGCAATTGGCGTGTTTTGCGCTGAATTCGCTGCCAATTTCGGCTACGTAATGCGACGCAAGCTCATGGCTTTTGCTGGGCATGCAATCGGTAGTGGTCGTATGCCGCTTACCTCATGTGATAAATTTATTTGTGATTGCGTAGGGTTCATTGAACAATCCCTCGGCGTTAATGAACAATCTGCAAAATATATATATTATCAGGCTCGAAATCATCTCTACAGCATTACTGCTGACGCGAGATCGATAAGACAATTTTTATCGAATAGCTCGTTTACAGATCTTACTCATTTTTCATGTGTTTCCCCAAGAATGTTGTCAGAAATGCGAAAACATGAAGGGCCCATAATAATTGCAACATTTCATTGCGCTTCGTATTATTTAGCCTTAGGATATGTTTCGTCTGTACTGCTACCCGGGCGTGGTGTCGCGTTTATAAAAGCTCACCCTCCAAGTCCTTCCGAAAAACTATTGATCGAGGCTCTTAAAAAAAATGGCATTGATGCCAAATTTGTAATCCTCACGGAAAGCAAACAATTAAACAGGCGTTTTTTCAAATCAATTAAATCAGAAAATAGAATTTTGTTTCATATGTGCGATACTTTGCCAAATGCTGGAAGATCTCTAAAAGTTCGATGGCTTGGATCGGAACACAATATCTCCTGTGGAATTGTAGATTTGTCACTTCTTATTGATGCTCCAATATTTACCATGTTATACCAATCTACATCTACAAGGGACATAGTTAGAATTAGCGATATGTTCTTGCCACAACAGGTTGCGCACGACCGGCATGACGTGTTGCAAAGAATTTGCGATGCCGGCGAGGCGCAAATCCGCAGTTGCCCTGAGCAATGGCAGCTGTGGCATGACTGGAGTTATATCAATTCTACGTCTGCCTGAACTTCGGGCTGAGCCCGGCCCAGCGCCGAAACACATCGTGAAATTGCTTGGGTGTCAGGCCGACATGGGCGGCAATGGTTTCAATGTCGGGATGCGCACGCCATTTCTGGCTCATAAAGGCGATGGCATCCCGCACGCGGGAATAATCATCGCAGGACTGCGCGTTCACGCGGGTCAGCATCATGGGTCTCCATCCAACCTTGTGGCGCCAGCATGGGGCAATCTGACGCCGCAGGCCACCCGATTTCGCCCCTAATTATAGCGGATACCGCGCCGCGCTTCATGCAGAGCCCGCGAAAAATCGCGGGCAAAATCGGCGCGTTGCGCCGGGCCGAGATCGCCCGCGACTTGCACTTCGCGCCCCCGTGAGGCGAAGGCCAGCCGCATGATGCCATAATCTTCGTGTTCAACCCGCGTCAGGCGCACCCAGGCGGGGTTGAATTGCCAGGCGCGGCGTTGGCCTTTGGCCGAAACCTTGACAAAATCCAGCGCCAACGGCGTCAGGCGCACGTCTTCATAGGCCCGCGCCGCGATGAAATTGGCCCGGAACGCCAGATAGACCAGCAGCACATCAAGGCCCATGAAACCGATGATCGGCCAGGCGCCGATCAGCCAGAAGGGCAAGGTCACGAACACCCCGGCGGCGGCAACGCACCACATCAAGGTGCGAAACTGCCGCGCATTGAGCGAGCGATGCGGGCGCAGCCGCACTTCAAAGAGCGGCAAGGCGCTTGTTGTGGGGTGGTCAGAAAAATCGTCCAAGCGCTTTCCTCAGATGTCAGCCAAGAGTGTGGCTTGTTTTCAAGGCCAGATCAACAGCAATACCGGGGCATTGATCGCGCGCCAATGCGGCGAAATTGCACGCCTCGCGCCTTCGGTCGGCGCGGGCCGCCCTTGACCTTCCGCCCCTTGCCGGATGACAATCACACCAAGCAAATGGTGGATGGGAGAGACCGGATCGGCTGGTGCGATGAGCCTCGCCAAAACGAGGCAACGATTGCCATGGAGATGGTTCCTATCTATACCAACGAGAAAATAATACACAGCGAGGAGAGAGACGCTATGCAAGGATTGATGCAGGAATGGCCGCTGCTGCTCCACAAGATCATTGATCATGCCGCCCGCCAGCACGGGTCGCGCGAGGTGGTGACACGCTCGGTGGCCGGGCCGATCACCCGCACAACCTATGGCGCCATCCGGCAGCGGACCTTGCGGATCGCCAAGATGCTCGCCAAAAATGACATCAAGCTCGGTGACAGGGTGGCAACGCTGGCGTGGAACACGGACAGGCACCTTGAAGTCTGGTATGGCATCTGCGGTCTCGGTGCCATCAGCCACACCATCAACCCGCGGTTGTTCCCCGAACAGATCGCCTGGATCGTCAACCACGCGGAAGACCGGCTGATGTTTCTCGACACCACCTTTGTGCCGCTGATGGAAAAGCTCGCCGCACATGTTCCGACGATCGAGCGCTATGTGGTGCTGACTGATGCGGCCAATATGCCGCAAACCAGCCTGCGCAATGCTGTTGCCTATGAGGAATGGCTGAAGGAAGCCGACGAGGATTTCGTCTGGCCGGAATTTGATGAGCGCACGGCGGCCGGTCTTTGCTACACCTCCGGCACCACCGGCAACCCGAAAGGCGTGCTGTATTCGCACCGCTCGAACACGCTGCACGCCATGACCGCGACCTCCAGCGATGGCCTGATGATCGACTATCGCGACTCGGTGCTCCCGATCGTGCCGCTGTTTCACGCCAATGCCTGGGGCCTTGCCCATGCCGCGCCGATGCGCGGTGCCAAGCTGGTGATGCCCGGCCCCAAGCTGGATGGTGCCTCGGTTTATGAGTTGCTGGAAGCGGAAAACGTCACCATGACGGCGGGTGTGCCGACCGTGTGGATGATGCTGCTCGATCATCTGCGCCGCAATAATCTGAAATTTTCAACTTTGCAGCGGCTTGGCGTCGGCGGCTCGGCTTTCCCCGAGGCGCTGATTCGTGAATTTGAAGAAAACTACGGCGTTGATGTGCGCCACGCCTGGGGCATGACGGAGATGAGCCCGGTCGGTTCGACCGGCACCATCAAGACCACGCTCGGTGAGTTGACGCATGATCAGACCATGGCGCTCAAGGCCAAACAGGGCTGGGCGCTCTATGGCATCGAGATGAAAATCACCGATGACGAGGGTCGCAAAAAGCCCTGGGACGGTCATGCTTTCGGGCGACTCAAGGTCAGAGGCTTTGCCACCGCCTCGGCCTATTTCCGTGGTGATGGCGGCAACATTCTTGATGATGAAGGATTTTTCGACACAGGCGATGTCGCGACCATCGACCCCCATGGCTATATGCAAATCACTGATCGCGCCAAGGATGTCATCAAATCGGGCGGCGAGTGGATATCGTCGGTCGATCTTGAAAACATTGCCGTCGGCCATCCTGATATTGCGGAAGCTGCGGTCATTGGCGTCGCGCATCCGAAATGGGATGAACGTCCGCTGCTGATCGTCGTGCCAAAGGAGGGCAAGGTGCCACAGCGTGAGGATGTGATCGAATTTTTGCGCGCCCGCACCGCCAAATTCTGGGTGCCCGACGATATGCAATTGATCAGCGAAATCCCGCATACGGCCACAGGCAAGATCAACAAGCTGAAGCTGCGCGAGATTTTCAAGGACTACAAGCTGCCGGAGGCGTGAGGTGCGCCCCGGCGTGGAACCCGCGGCGCGATTGGCGCGGGCGCCACTACAGGTTGCTGCTTGCGTGCTGGGGGACTAGACTGGCTGCTCCTTCCTGAAGTGAGGTCAGCCAAGATGAAGATCGACGATGTGCGGGCCAAGGCCTTTGCCATGCCGCTCACCAACCCCTCGTATCCGCCAGGCCCCTATCGTTTCTACAACCGCGAATATCTGATCATCACCTATCGCACTGACATGGATGCGTTGCGAGCGGTGGTGCCGGAACCGCTGGAAGTGGTCGATCCGATCGTCAAATACGAGTTCATCCGCATGCCGGATTCCACCGGCTTTGGCGATTATACCGAGACCGGGCAGGTCATTCCGGTACGGCTCAACGGTGTTGATGGCGGCTATGTGCATTCGATGTTTCTGGATGATGATTCGCCCATCGCCGGGGGCCGCGAAATCTGGGGTTTTCCCAAAAAACTCGCCCGACCGAAGATCTCGCATGAGGGCGAATTCGTGCATGCGACGCTGCATTATGGCGAGGCGCTGGTCGTCAATGCCACCGTTGGATACAAGCACAAGATCATCAGCGACACCGGCCCGCTGCTGAAGGCGATGCTGGCGCCGAGCTTCCTGATGAAAATCATTCCGCATGTCGATGGCAGCGTGCGCATTTGCGAATTGGTGCGCTATTACCTTGAAGACGTGCAGATCAAAGGGGCCTGGACGAGCCCGGCGGCGCTGGAATTGCACGCGCATGTCATGGCCGATGTAGCGCGCCTGCCGGTGCGCGAGGTGGTTTCAGCCGTGCACTATATCGCCGATCTGACGCTCGGCCTCGGGGAAGTCGCCTTTGATTATCTGGCACCCCCGCCTAAACCCTGAGGACGCTGGCAGCGTGCATTGATGAATGCGCCCTGCCCGCCTCTGGTTGACGCACCAACCGGTGCCATCGCTGACAAAGGCACAAATATCAAGAAAGCTTCGCAACATTGTGATTGGCGTCACAATGCGCGCCCATGCCATGTTGCCATAGCGTTCTGACATCGCACGCTTATTCGCGGCGAAGTCGGGCGCTGTGGCGTGCTGCGCTTCATAGCAGCACATCTTCATGGGGAGTGATCATGAGCGGCATTTCGAGCGACGCCCGGCTCGGCCTCGCGCCAAATCCGGCGGACGACGGCTCGACACATGTGGCGCTGGTTGCAACGCCGCAGGGCGGTGATCTCGTCAAGCGGCACCGGCTGTCAACGCGGCTGTGGCACTGGTTCAACGCTTTCACGATCTTCATCATGATCATGAGCGGCCTGATGATCTTCAATGCCCATCCCATGCTCTATTGGGGGCAATATGGCGCGGATTACGATCATCCGTGGCTCGAGATCAACAATACAAGCACCACCGGCTATATGAAGCTCGGCAATGTGAAGTTCAACACCACAGGCGTGCTCGGCCTCTCGACCTATCCGGACGGTTCGGTCAACGACAATGCCTTTCCAAGCTGGGTGACCTTGCCGGGTGAATATGATCTCGCCAAGGCGCGTCGGTGGCATCTGACTTTCGCGTGGCTGCTGGTGCTGCCCTATGTGCTTTACATGCTCTGGAGCCTCGCAAACCGGCACATCTGGCGCGACCTCGCCCCGGAACGCTCGGAATTGAAGCCGCGACATCTGTGGCAGGACGTCATCGACCACGCCCGCCTGCGCTTTCCCAAGGGTGCGGCCGCCCTGCATCATAATACTTTGCAGAAATTTGCTTATCTTGGCGTGCTGTTCGGGCTGATTCCGCTGATGATCCTGACGGGTCTGACCATGTCGCCGGGAATGACCGCCGCCTGGCCATGGTTGTTGTGGCTGTTTCACGGGCGCGCCAGCGCGCGGTCGCTGCATTTCATTGGCATGAGCCTGATTGTCGGCTTCATCATCATACATCTGGCGCTGGTCATCGTGGTCGGGCCGTTCAACGAAATCCGCTCGATGATTACCGGCAATTTCCGCCTGCCGCGCGATCGCAAGGCGCCCAGCAAAGCCGAAGGAGCAAGACCATGATCAACCGTCGCAAGCTTCTTGCCGGCCTTGCCGGCAGTTCAGGACTATTGCTCAGCGGTTGTGATCGTTTTGGCTCCAGTGCCAGCGGCACCAAATTGCTCGATATGGGCGAGAAACTGACCTATCTGGTGCAGCGGGGTCTGTTTGATCGCAACGCGCTGGCTCCCGAATATACCAAGGCTGACCTGTCGCCGATTTTCCGCACCAACGGCAACACCATGCCGAAATCGCCAGCCTATCAAGCGCTGATCGCCGACAAGTTCGCCACATGGAACCTCCAGGTTGATGGCCTAGTGGAAAAGCCGCAAAACCTGTCGCTCGCGGCCTTGCAGGCCATGCCCCAACAAACCCAGATCACGCAGCATAATTGCGTCGAGGGATGGACGGCCATTGGCGGCTGGACTGGTGTGCGGCTGGCCGGGATTCTGGATATGGCCAAATTGACCGACGCGGCCAAATATATCGTGTTTTATTGCGCCGATGATTTCGACGGCACGCCCTATTATGAATCCATCGACCTCGTGGATGCATTTCATCCGCAGACCATGCTGGCGCTGCAATTGAACAATCAGCCGCTGGAAGTGAAGCATGGCGCGCCGACACGGCTGCGGGTCGAGCGTCAACTTGGCTACAAACAGGCCAAATATGTCATGCATATTCAAGCGGTCGATTCCCTCGCCAAGATTGGCGAAGGCAAAGGCGGCTACTGGGAAGATGAGATCGATTACGAATGGTATGCGGGCATTTGATTAAACGCAATGCGCGGCGCGCCTGACTGTTGTCCATTGCTATGCTGATCGTCCGCAATGGGCCACAGACGGGGTCAAGTTTGGCACATGCTTCCCGATTCGCCCCCCGAAAACACGCGCCAGCCGAACACATGCGTCTGGCAGCGCCATCATGCCAATAAGACTCTTGTCATTTTTTGCGAGATGACATATCGCACCGTTGTTCGCAATGCGATCTTATGTTCGCAATAGTCGCAAATTGTCGATGGATTTGTTGCATGAGAGGGAAGCCATGCAAGGCCGCAATGAGACTGTGCAATCTTTCGCCAAGGGCATTGAAGTGCTGCGCTCGTTTGGAACGGGCGCTGACCGGCGTCAGACCATTACCGATGTAGCAGGACGCGCCCACATGACCCGCGCCGCGGCGCGACGGTTTCTCTATACCCTGTGCGAGCAGGGCTGGGCGCGCACCGATGGCAAGCATTTTGAACTGACGCCGGCGGTGCTGGAGGTGGGCCATACCTATTTGACGGGCATGTCGGAACTCGACAGCGTTCAGGACATCTTGCGTGATCTAACCCGCGAATTGGGCGAATCCTCCTCAGCCGCCATGCTCGATGGCACCGACATCATCTATGTCGCGCGCTCGTCGGCCAGCCACAGGATCATGGCGATCACGCTGGCGGTCGGGGCACGACTGCCAGCCCATGCCACCTCGATGGGACAGGCGCTGCTCGCGCAGCTCTCGGTCAATGAGCTTGATAATTATCTGCGTGCTGCCAAGCTCACGGGCTTCACGCCGACCACCATCACGGATCGCGATGCCCTGCGGGCGCGCCTGAAAGCGGTGCGGGCCGATGGCTATGCGCTGGTCAGCGAGGAACTGGAATTGGGCCTGCGCTCGATCTCGGTGGCGATACAAGGCAAGGGCAAGACGCGCTTTGCCATCAACCTCAGCGCTCAGGCGGCGCGGGTCAGCGCCGATACCATGGTGGGCACGTTCCTGCCGTCGCTGCAGCGGGCGGCAAGACAGGCGCAGATGGTTGTGGGGTAGATCAGCGTCTGGCGCCTGCGAGCATGATGATCTGTCGCAGTGCCTTGGCGGCCGCAACATTGAGCGCGGCGGCCATGGCGGGGCCGCCATGATCTGGCGCCGGTGCCGTGGCGCGGATGATGCGCCCGGCGATGACCCGGTCGCTCGACGTCGCCACCAGCCGCACCGACAATGAGACGATGGCAAGGCCCTGCGTGACATCGACCTCGAAGCGCCGGATATTGACCTTCAGCGTTTCATCGCTGAGCCCGGCTTGTGGGCGTGCGCCCGCGCCTGCATTTTCGAGCGCCTCGCGGATGCGGGCCTGCAACAGCCGCGGCAAGCCATCAACCCATTGACTGCCCTGCAAATAGGCGATGGTATCGGGGCCGGTGCGGATCACCAGCCTGTCGCTGTCATAGGGCTGGATCGCGATCGGTCGGCTGACATCGATGGCATGGCGCAGCGTTCTGGCCGGGAGGTCCTGCGACGTGCCGAGATCATAAATCCGTGGCGGCTCGGCATTGGTCGCACAGCCGCTTAGCAGCGCTACGCCCGCCAAGGCCAGCGCAACGGGCACGCGGGTGCTGGTGGCCGGCCGCGCCAGCCGAATTGCGCCCCGTTGGTGTTGCTGGTCATTCATGCCTGAAACCTTGTTGCAAAAGGATGCGGTATTGCGAGGCGCGGTGCTGGATCATCGCGACGGATATTCCTGCACCGAGGGCCTCGCACCAAAAATCAACTGGCTGGGATTCTTGCGCAGCGAGCGCACGGTCTTGTTGATTTCATCGAGCGTGTGGCGTCCATCTTCAGCCAGCGCCTGATATTGGTGCAGACCTTCGCCCGAAAAGCGCTTCAGACCCACAGAAATCGAATTGGTCTCGCGGTCAAGGTCCAGCGCCAGCTTGCGAAGGGCCGTGGCGGCCGCCGAAACGCTTTCGAGCGTGCCCGCCGAGGATTTGGACCCGATCAGACCCTGGGCCGAACCGACCAGCGCGTCGAGCTTGTCCGATGTCTTGTTCAGTTTGGCGGTCAGCGCCTTAACATTGGCGACAATGGCGGTCACATCCTCGGGTTTTACCGCCTTGACGACACCATCGACATCGGTGGTGAGCTTGTCGATCCGCGGCCCCAAGGGCGCAAGGCTTTTGCCGAGCGACGCGGTGCTTTTCAAAAACGCTCCCACCCCCGCAGAATTATCCGCCAGAGTTTTGGTGAAGATCTGGATATTGTTGATCGATTGCTGCACCGCACCGGTATTGGCCCCCAGCAGGGTATTGGCCTTGTCGAGCACGGCGGTTGATTGTTTGGAAAGCGTCTGCACCATGGTGAGCAGGCTCTGAATTTCTGACGCCTCGGCGGTGATTTCCGGCAAGGCGCCCGGCTCTTTGGCGCGCAGCGGTGGCGCATCGGCGCTACCGCCGGAAAGTGCCACCGAAGCCACACCGGTGAGACCGGTTTGCGAAAGCTCGGCATGCGTGTCGGTTTTCACCGGCGTGCGGCCGTCAATCGAGATAATCGCCTGCACGGCGCCCGGATTGCTCCGCATGAGGCTCAGGCTTTTGACAGCGCCGACCGTGAGGCCGTTGAATGTCACTGACGCCCCCTTGCCGAGACCCGCCACCGAGCCCTTGAAAATCACGCGATAAGCGGTCTGCGCCTGCAATTGCGTGCCACCGGCAATCCACAGCACAAAACCGAATACAGCGCCGATCACGACCAGCGTGAAGGCACCGATGATGGCATAATGCGCGCGCGTTTCCATCGCTTTATCCTTTTTGCGCTACAAGCATTGACGCGGGTTCCGCAACCAGCGCGCTGACCTGACGCGCTCGTTTGCCATGGAAATAAGCCCTCAGCCACGGATGTTCGGCGGCCAGCATCTGGGTCATGGTGCCGATGGCGATGACTTTACCATCAGCCAGCGCCGCAACACGGTCGCAAATCGCAAACAGCGAATCAAGATCATGCGTCACCATGAAAACCGTGAGGCCGAGCGATTTTTGCAAGGAGGCTATGAGGTCGTCAAATTCCGCCGCGCCGATCGGATCGAGGCCGGAGGTCGGTTCATCGAGAAACAGCAATTCGGGGTCAAGCGCCAGAGCCCGCGCCAGAGCCGCGCGCTTGATCATGCCGCCCGAGAGTTCCGAGGGGAATTTATGGGCAGCATCGGGGGGAAGGCCAACCATGGCCAGCTTCAGCATGGCAAGTTCATCCATGAGCTTTTGCGAAACACGCATATATTCCCGCATGGGCACCTGGATGTTCTGGCGCACGGTCAGGCCGGAAAACAATGCGCCCTGCTGAAACAGCACGCCCCAGCGCCGCTCCAACTGGCGATAGGCGTTGGCGTCAAGCGCGTCAATGTTGTGTCCCAGCACCTCGATCACGCCGGATCGCTTCTTGATCAGCCCGAGAATCGTGCGTGTCAGCACGGATTTGCCGGTGCCCGATCCGCCGACGAAGCCCAGCACCTCGCCCTTGCGAATATCGAGATCAAGGCCCTTGAGGATGATCCTCGTGTCGAAGCCAACGACCACATCGCGGACGCGCACGGCATATTCTGAGACTTGTTGCCTGACGTGAGGGGGTGTCATCGCCGCGCCTAATAATGAATCGCGGCGAAGAATACCGCAAACAGGCCGTCGAGAAAAATCACCATGAATATGGCCTTGACCACCGAATTGGTGACCTGACGTCCCAGCGATTCGGCTGAGCCCTTGACCGCAAATCCCTCAACCGTGGCGATCAGGCCGATGATCAGCGCCATGAAGGGTGCCTTGATCAGGCCAACCGCGAAGGTGTTCACGCCAATCGCTTCCTGCAGGCGGTTGAAATAGGCCTCTGGCGTCAGCCCGCCATAGACCATCGCCACAAACATGCCCCCAAGAATGGCGGCCTGATCGGCAATGAACGTCAACAGAGGCAGGCTGATGATCAGCGCAACCAGACGCGGAATGACCAGCACCTCGACCGGATCAAGACCCATGACTTGCAGCGCATCGATCTCCTCGCGCATTTTCATCGAGCCGAGTTCAGCGGTGATCGCCGAGCCCGAACGGCCCGCCACCATGATCGCGGTCAGCAATACGCCCAACTCACGCAGCACCAGAATGCCGATGAGATCGACCGCATAGGCGGAAGCCCCGAAGCGTTGCAACTGGAAAATGCCCTGCTGGGCAACGATCGCCCCTACCAGAAAATTGATCAGAATGATGATCGGCACCGAGCGCAGCGCAAAATTTTCGATGTGATGCACCACCGAGATGGGGCGCAGCCGACGCGGCGCGACAAACACGCCAAGCAGGGTTGTCACGATCCGGCCAAGATATTCAAGGCCGCCGGAAATATCGCGCCCGGTTTCGGCAATGGTCTCGCCGATATCGGCCAGAAACAACAGCCAGAAAGGCTCGACGCGCGCCAGAGTTTCGGGGGCAGGCTCGCGCGCGGCATTGACGAGAAGCGATTGCTCGGCGGCATTGGCACCGCGCAGCACCACAGTGGCGGACTCGCCACCGAATTTCGATGCCAGCCGATGAATGAGGAAGGCCCCTGCCGTGTCCAGTGCCGCCAGATTTTCGAGATCAAGCGTCAGCGTCTGGCCCGATGGCACGGGCACCGCGATATTGCGTGCGGCGCGTTCGGCACGGCGCGCCTCGGCGCTGGTCCAGGTGCCGACAAAGGCGAGAGCAAGCCCCTGCCCGCTCTCGATCAATGACACGGATGGCGCTGGCACCGCATCCGGGCGTGGCGACGGCTCAACGGACAAACGCATGCCCACGCGTGTTGGCCGCATCGCGGAGAAAATTCCCCGTGTGCCGCATCCCCTTTTTGCGTGTGACCATCATCCGCGCAGCCCCATCGAACCGACCTATGCCTTAGGTGAAAGGTAAGGCAAAGTCGAGGCAAGGAGCTCAGGCGGCGCGGTTGATCAGCGGCAAAATTTTCTGCAGGGTCTGGATGATTTCGACGTTGCGGTTCTCAAAGGCGGCAAAACGTGCCGCCAGATTGCTGGATATGCGCTCGGCAACTTCGGCGTGAAGCAGAGCTAGCGATGTGCCGACTTCAGCTTCGAGCCGTTCCAGCCTTTGTTCCAGCGATTCGATGGCTTCGCCGTGCTCCTTGTCGGAAGCCGGAGTGACAGTGTGGATGACGGAGATCGGCACGAGGGTTTTATCGCCGAGCGGGCCGGGATCCGCGCCCTCGTCGGCATAAAAGCCCTCACCTTCCGCGAGGTTGAGGCGCTGCGCCAGACTTTGCTCGAGCAGATTGAGGCGGCGCGTCAGCGTCGTCAAATCCTTGAGAATCTCCACTTCGCTGATGCGGATGAACTCGAAGCCAACCAGCACATCGCGGTGCCAGCGCAGCCGCGCGTAACGGGTTTCATCACGCGAGGGGATCGAAATCTGAAAAAACTCGGGCAAGGCCACATTCTTGTCCAACCGCGCACGGGCACCGGTCGGGCTGAGATCAATAATCGTCAGGTCTGCTATGGCTGGGTTGTCGTCATCGAAAATTTTGGCCTTGATGGAACATGCCGTGCGATTGCCTTGTCTTTTGCCAATCCATACACTTCGCATGACTCTACTCCGGAAACGCAATTTTACGACATTGCAACTGATTTTGGGCCAGAACTCCTTCAAATCACTTAAAGCACAGGATTTATGATGAGAGATTTGCCGGATATGGCCACAGAGAACCGCATGGCCATTGATCTTTCAGTTGCAATCGAACATTTCAGGCTGGCCCAGCCTTTCGTGATCGCACGCGGCGCACGCACGCACGCGACCGTCGTAACCGTTACATTGCGGCGCGGCGCGGTGTTCGGGCGCGGCGAATGCGTGCCTTATGCGCGCTACGGCGAAAGCGTCGAGGGCGTAGCCGCTGGCATCGAGGCGCAACGCGCCGCTTTGCTGCAGGGCATGAACCGGGCTGATCTGCAACGGGCCATGCCGGCCGGGGCGGCGCGCAATGCGCTTGATTGCGCCTTGTGGGATCTCGCCGCCAAAGAGGCCGGGTGCCGCGCCTGGGACCTCGCGGGTCTGCCGGCGCCGACGCCAACCACCACCGCCTTCACGCTGTCGCTCGGCACACCTGAAGCCATGGCAGCAGAAGCAGCGCGCGAGGCGGGCCGGCCCTTGCTCAAACTCAAGCTTGGCGGGGCTGGCGATGTGGCGCGCCTGCATGCGGTGCGCGCTGCGGCGCCAAAAGCCGAACTGATTGTCGATGCCAATGAAAGCTGGAATGAGGTCGTGCTCGCGGACAATCTTGAGGCGTGCCTGGCCTGCGGCGTCACGCTGGTCGAGCAGCCCTTGCCGGCGGGCAAGGACGCGCTTCTGGCGCAACTGCCGCGCCGCATAAAACTTTGCGCCGACGAGAGCGTGCATGATCGCCATGGCCTCGCCGCATTGCGCGGGCGCTACGACATGCTCAACGTCAAGCTCGACAAGACCGGCGGCCTCAGCGAGGCACTGGCGCTCATTGCAGCAGCGCGCGCCTTGGACTTTGGCATATTTGTCGGCTGCATGGTGGCTTCATCGCTGGGGATCGCGCCCGCCATGCTCCTGACCGGGCAGGCAGATTATGTCGATCTCGACGCGCCGCTGCTGCTGGGCGAGGATCGCACGCCGGGCATTGCGTTTGCACAATCGCTGCTGCAACCGCCCGCGGCAGCGCTTTGGGGATAGAGCCGGGACGCCCAAAAAACCGAGCTAGGCGATCAGACGCTCAGCTTTTCAGGTGCTCTGCTGACGGTATGGCGGGGCTGGAATGTCCATATGGGCGCGCCGCAGGGCGGCTGACCAGCGCTCGCGCAGATCATGAAAATAAGGCTCGCCCGGCTCGATGCGCGTTTTGAGATCGAAAGTCAGGGCATCGCGCCGCAGCATGATGAAATCCAGCGGCATGCCAACCCCGAGGTTGGAGCGAATGGTCGAATCCATCGAAATCAGCGCCACCTTGAGCGCGTCATTGAGGTCCATGTCATAAGTCACGGCGCGATCAAGGATCGGCTTGCCGTATTTGTGCTCGCCGATTTGCAGATAGGGCGTGTCTGGCGTCGTCTCGATGAAATTCCCGGCGCGATACATCAAATAGAGTTTCATCGGCTGGTTTTTGATCTGGCCGCCAAAGAGCATGGTGAAATCCAGTGAGGTGCCGGCCTGCTCGATGGCGATTCCCTCGGACTGGTAAGTGTGGCGCACCACTTCGCCGATGAATTGGGCCGCGCGAAACATGGTCGGCTGATCAAGCAGGGTGCGTGGCCCTTCGGCGGTCTCGAAGCCTTCACGCAGCACCGCAAGGATGCTCTGGGTGAAGGCCAGATTACCGGCGGTCGCCAGCGCGAACAGCTTTTCGCCGGGCTGCTCGAATACGTGCAGTTTGCGGAAGGTCGCGATATTGTCGAGGCCCGCGTTCGTGCGCGTGTCGGCCAGCACGACCAGGCCTTGTTGCAGGCAGATGCCGACACAATAGGTCATAAGCGATCAAATACTCTTGGAGCTTGCGGGGCTGCCACTCATTGGGCAGAATTGGCGATAATTTGCGAGACATGGACGGCGACGTCAAGTGTTTCCGTGCCACCGCCCGAACGCGATCCACGCACCGGCGCGGCATCATGTGCATTGGTGCCGATCGCCACACGCACATAGCGCTCGTCGACACAAACGCCATTGGCCGGATCAAAGCCGATCCAGCCGAGGCCCTCGATGTGGGCTTCGGCCCAGGCGTGGCCCGCCGACTGCTCGGTGGTCTCATGCAGAAGATAATAGCCGCTGACATAACGGGCCGGAATATCAAGAACATGGGCGCAACTGAGAAACACCTGCGCAAAATCCTGACAGACGCCAATGCGGTTTTCCCATGCCTGCGCGGCGCTGGTGAGCGATGAAGTTTCGCCGACCACAAAGCGCATCTGCTTCTGGATGGCCTGCATGAGCGCGTGGAGCGTTGCCACGCTGTCGCCACCCTCGGCCGCCCGCAACCCATAGGCAAACTGCGTGATCGCCGGATTTGGATCCGTCAGTTCACTGCTCCGCAGCCAGAAACCGGGCGGGAAGGTCTCGCGTGCGCCGCTCACCTTTCCGGCGGTATCGGTCGTGTCGATGATGCCGGAAACATTGACATTGACCTCGCTGACCGGCCCCTCGATGAAGAATGTGCGGGTGATGTTGCCAAGCGCATCTTCACCGCCCAACAGCAAGCCGTCGGCATCGATTTCAATGCGCCAATCGCGCACAAATTGCCCATCATGGGCGCGCGGCGTCAAACGCAGCACCTGCATGGCATGGCGCACCGGCGCACCATAGTGGTACCGCGTGGTATGGCTGAGTTTCAGGCGCATGTCATTGCAGATACTGGCTGGCGATGGCGCTGCCAAGCTGATTGTTGTCGTTGATGAAGCTGCCAAGAAACTCATGCAGCCCCGTTTGAAACAGCCGGTCGATGGGCGTGTTTTGCAGTTGCCCGAGCATGGCGCGCGCGAGGCGCTGGCTCTCGCCCTGCCGACCATAAAGATCGGCGATGCGCTCCAGGAAGCGAGAGATCTCGCCATAGACAGCAATCAGCGAGCGCGGCTGTTCGGGGCGCAAAATCAGAAAATCCGCCACCAGCCACGGTTTGACGCTTTCGCGATAGACCCATTGAAACGACGTCAGCGCGGAGACCGAGCGCAGCAGCGACGTCCATTGAAAATAATCCAGCCCGCCACCCACCGCTTCGCTTTGCGGCAGAAGGACGTGATATTTCACATCGAGCAGGCGGGCGGAATTGTCGGCGCGCTCCACAAATGTGCCAAGGCGCTGAAACCAATAGGGATCGGTGCGCAGCATGGTGCGATAAGCGACGCTGTCAAAGCGCAGCGAGGTCTCCATGATCATGGCGAGGAACCGGCTCAGTTCCGGCCCGCTGATTTCGGCAAAGTCGATGTTCTGCAGCGACAGCCAGGCGCCGTTGACCACCTCCCACATTTCTGCGGTCATCGCGCCGCGCACGGCCCGCGCATTGGCGCGGCAGGTCTGGATGCAGGCAAGAATTGAATTGGGATTGTCTGGTGAGGCGACCAGGAAATCGACCACGGATTCGCGCGTCGCCTTCTCGCGGTGTTGCTGGAACAGCGTGGCGCAACCGGCGGTAGCCACGGCGCTTTCCCACTCGTTCATCGTGCCGGAATATTCGGTGGGCAATGTCGACATGCGCGATGCGACATCCAGCACCCGGGCAAGATTTTCCGCCCGCTCCATATAGCGAGACAACCAGAACAAACTGTCAGCGGTGCGGCTCAACATGGCAGAAACTGTCTCCGATCGTCAAAGCGGGAATGGCTGCATGGCGGATTCATCATCGACCACCCAGGTGTCTTTGGTGCCCCCGCCTTGCGATGAATTGACCACGAGCGAGCCCGCCGTCATCGCCACGCGTGTCAAGCCGCCTGGCACAATGCGCACCTTGTCGGCGCCGCAGAGCACGAACGGGCGCAAATCGACATGGCGCGAGGCAATGCCATTGTCGAGGAAACACGGCACGGTCGAAAGCGACAGGGTTGGCTGGGCGATATAGGCGGCGGGATCGTGCTTGAGCTTGGTGGCAAAAGCTTCGAGTTCGGCGCGCGAGGCGTGCGGCCCCACCAACATGCCGTAACCACCCGAGCCGTTGACTTCCTTCACCACCAGTTCGCTGAGATGCGCGAGCACATATTTCAGCGCGTCCTGCTCACGACAGCGCCATGTTGGCACATTTTTGAGCAGAGGCTCCTGCCCCGAAAAGAAGCGGACGATGTCCGGCATGTAGCTGTATATGGCCTTGTCATCGGCAATGCCGGTGCCAACGGCGTTTGAGACCGTGACATTGCCCGCCTCATAAGCCGCCATGAGACCCGGCACGCCCAGCGCCGAGTCGGGCCGGAAGGCCAGAGGATCGAGGTATTCATCATCGATCCGGCGGTAGATGACATCGACCCGTTTTGGCCCCTCGGTGGTGCGCATGAACACCACATTGCCGCGCACGAACAGATCGCGGCCCTCGACCAGTTCGATGCCCATTTTATCGGAAAGGAAGCTGTGTTCATAATAGGCCGAATTGAGCGCGCCAGGGGTGAGAAGCACGATTTCCGGTTCTTTTGATGCTGTCGCCGGCGCCAGCGAGCGCAGCGTTGCTTTCAGCTTGTCGGGGTAGTCATCAACCGGGCGCACCCGCATTTTCGCGAAAAGCTCCGGAAACAGGCGAAACATCACCTCGCGGTTTTCCAGCATGTAGGAGACCCCTGAAGGCGTGCGGGCATTGTCCTCCAGTACATAAAGGTCATCCTCGCCGCAGCGCACGACATCAATGCCAGCGATGTGGACATATTGCCCCGCAGCAGGTTTGATACGGGTCATTTCCGGGCGGAAGGCGGCATTGCGCAGCACCAGATCCTCGGGGACGATGCCGGCCCGGACGATCTCGCGGGCGCCGTAAACATCGGCGATGAAAGCATTGAGGGCACGCACGCGCTGTTCGAGACCGGCCTCGAGCTTTTTCCATTCTTTCATGGCAAGCAGGCGTGGAATGATGTCGAAAGGGATCAACCTCTCACCGCCCTGCTCGTCGCCATAGACCGAAAAGGTGATGCCTATCCGCCGGAACATGGCCTCGGCCTCGGCACGCCGGTGCGCCAGTTGATCGCCCGGTGTTGCGGCCAGCCAGTCGGAGAGATCGGCATAGACCTCGCGGGTTGCACCATCGTCGCCATTCATTTCATCAAAGGCCAAGGCAAGCTCCCTACCGTTTGAAAAACTGGCAAGCAATTAGGATGCCATGATCGCCGGACATGCAGCGCGTGCGGTTCGCTGTCGGCGTGGTGATCGGCACATAGATGCCTTCGTGCCGCGGCCCCCGTGGGGATGCTGCCGAAGACCGGGAGATAAGCGCTCTGGCCTCGCAAGTTTGTTTCACTAGCGGGATACCCTTGGCGGGAGGAATGCGGGCGCAATGAATTTGCGCGCTCAAAGCGGAATGTGATGTTGCAACCTTTTACCATCGAGCGCAAGTTGCGGACATATGCGTCAGAATCGCCGGAGGATGGCCCTTTGAAACTCGCGCTGGTTATCCCGGCCACGACGCGTCCCCGTTCACGGCGCGCGCGCGATGTGCCTTGTTGCCGTGCGGAAGGCCAAGGGCGGCACGATGCGTTGTAACGACCTCGCCTGCGCATCGGCGGCGCCATGAGTGACACGACGTTGAGCGCCGACCGGTTCGTGATACAAAGGGCCGGGACAGGCACGCGGTTGTTTTTCCTTGCGAACGGCTTTGCCATAGCCTGCTGGGCACCGCTGGTGCCGTTTGCCAAGGCGCGGCTTGGCATAGGTGATGGTGAACTTGGCTTGCTACTGGCGTGTATCGGGCTCGGCTCCATTGCTGCCATGGCGATTTCCGGGATTTACAGTGCCCGCAACGGGCCACATCGCGTCATGCTGGTCAGCGGCTTCGGGCTGATCGTGCTGCTGCCACCGCTCGCTTTTGCGGCATCCTCGCTCAGTCTTGGGGTGGCGCTGTTCATTTTTGGCGCGGCGCTGGGATCGCTGGACGTGGCCATGAACATGCACGGCGTTGACGTTGAACGGCAGGCACATCAGCCGCTGATGTCCGGCTTTCACGCGCAATTCAGCATTGGCGGGGTGCTCGGCGCGGCCATGATGACACTGCTGTTGTGGATGGGGGTCGGGCCATTTGCCTGCACTCTGGTTGATTCCACGCTGATTGCCGTGCTGCTGGCTTTTGCGGCACCGCGGATCTTGCGTCAGGCGGAGGCGTCACCCGACCCGATCTTTGCGCTGCCGCATGGTTTCGTGCTGATTCTGGCGCTGCTCGCGGCGGCGATGTTTCTTGTCGAAGGCGCGGTGCTCGACTGGAGCGCCGTCCTGCTGGTGGGGCAGCATCTGGAACCGGCCACCAGAGGCGGGATCGGCTTTGCGTTTTTCTCGGTGGCAATGACGCTGGGCCGGCTGTTTGGCGACAGATTGGTGGCGGCCCTTGGTGACCGCACTGCCATGGTTGGCGGTGCCACGCTCGCCATGCTCGGCTTCATCATGGTGTTGCTGGCCCCGGCCCTGACCGTGGCGCTGGCCGGATTTGCCCTGGTCGGGCTTGGTGCCGCCAATATCGTGCCCATCCTGTTTCGCCTCGGCGGCACGCAGCGCTTCATGCCGGCGGGCCTCGCCATAGCGGCAATCTCCACCACCGGCTATGCCGGCGGGCTGGCCGGGCCGGCCGCCTTGGGTCTGGTCGCGCATTGGTTTGATCTCGCGCAGGCCTTCTGGCTGCTGGCCGGTTTGATGGCGCTGGTTGCGCTGGCGGGTCGGCGGGTGACCGCAAGGACATGATGCAGCCAAGGCCGGATGATTTCTTGCTCTATCCAGCCAGAATCTTCTCGAGGCGGCGGTCGGGCACGAGCCAGAACAGCGCAACCACGGCGTAAAGCGCCAAAGACACGTAATGTGCCAGCGGCGTCAGAGCCAGCGCCAGCCCATAGAGCGCCACGGACGCCATGCCCTTCCTGTCCGTGCCCAAAGCCAGATGCAGGGCTGAATCCGTCGGGTGCAGCGCCAGCAAGGTGCGGGTCATCAGCGACCAGGCGACGCCCGACATGATCAGCAACACGCCGTAGAATGCCACCGGCAAGCTGGCAAACTGGGTGTGCCCCATCCATTCCGTGGCGAAGGGAATCAGCGACAACCAGAACAGCAAATGCAGATTGGCCCAGAGCGTCATGCCGCTGACTGCGGTGACCGCCTGAAACAGGTGATGGTGGTTATTCCAGTAAATGCCGACGAAAATAAAGCTCAGCACATAGATGCCGAGGGTCGGTGCCAGTTGGAGCAAGGCTTCGAACCCGGCATCTGCTGGCACCTTCAGTTCCAGCACCATGATCGTGATGATGATGGCGATGACGCCATCGGTGAAGGCGGTGAGGCGTTCGGGCTTCATGGCCACCTCACGCTTTCAGCAGCCATTCGTGGGCCGGATCATTGTGGAACTTCCAGATGCGTTTCGGCCCGGCCATGACATTGAGATAAAACAGGTCATAGCCATGCGCGACGCCGACCGGGTGATAACCACGTGGCACCAGCACCACGTCGCGATCCTCAAGCGCGATGGTTTCATCAAGCGAACGGTCATCGGTATAGACCCGTTGCACGGCATAGCCTTGCGGTGGGTTGAAGCGATGATAATAAGTCTCTTCGAGCTGGCTTTCGGCGGGCAAGGCGTCGCGATCATGCTTGTGCGGCGGATAGCTCGACCAATTACCAGAAGGCGTGATCACTTCGACCACCAGCAGGCTCTCGGCATGCGGGCTGGTGTCGGGGAGAATGTTGGCGACAAGGCGGGTGTTGCTGCCTTTGCCCCGGGTTTCCTGGCCGACCTCACTTGGCGGGATCAGCCGAGCTGGCAGGCGCCCTTGCGCCGGGGCCGAGCACAATGCAACCTCGCAAGGCGAAGTTGCACGCAACTCGAAGTCCGATTGAGCCGGGACATAGGCCGATGAAGGTGGCCCGGCAAACGGCCCCTCGCGCCCGCCGACAGACCCGAGTAACGCGCCCTTGACGGCCACGTCCGCCGTGCCCGACAGCGGCACGAGGCAAAATTCGCGCGCACCGGTGTCCATGCGCAAAATGTCGCCCTTTGCCAGTCGGTGCACGGCGAAGCCGACATAGATCCAGCCCGCCGATTGCGGCGTGACATGATGAATGCACCCGGTTTCGCTCCGGGGCCGCAGGTGGAGATGTGATGCCATTGCGCTACCTCTTCAAGAGAATGATGGAAAACCTGTCAGGCGCGTGCCTCTGCCGTTGCGACCGCCAGGGTCATGGCCAGCGCATGCGTCGCCGCCAGCGACCGAAAGGCACCAAAATCGGCTTCGGCAATTTCCAGCCAGACATCCGCCAGCGGCGCGAGCGGTGAAAATGGACTGTCGGTGATCGCCACCACCGGCACCGAGCGCTCTTTGGCGAGGCGCGCGGTCTCCAGCGTGACCGCCGCATAGGGCGCGTAACTCACGACCATCAGCGCATCGCCGCTGCGCGCCGAATTGACCTGCTCGGGTGCCATGCCCCCGGAATTGTCGATCAGCACCGCACGCACATCAAGCTTGGAAAAGGCATAGAACAGCGCTGCCGCCATCGGATAGACCCGGCGCGCGCCCAGCAGATAAACCGTGTCGGACTTCGCCAGCAAGGCAACGGCGTTTTCGAGCGCGACCGGGTTCAGCGAGGTGCGGGCTCGCGTCAGTGAGACTTCCGCAGCCCGGGCAAAGCCATCGAACATGGTGATCGGGCCACCGGCCCCGCGCAAGGTCGCGAGCCGCTGGCGATAATCGGGAAAGCCGTGCCGCAGCCGGGTGCGATAAACCGCCTGCAAATCCGAAAACCCCGAAAACCCGATGGTTTTGGCAAAACGCACCAAAGTCGAGGGCTGCACATGTGCCGCCTCGGCGACTTCGGCAGCCGTGGCAAAGGCAAAATCCTCGGCATGGCTGAGCACGAATTCCGCGACCTGGCGCAAGCGCTTGGGCATGGCCGGGCCGCTTTCGCGCAACCGCACCTGCAATGCCTCGAATTCATGCAAACTCTGATCCATGCCCATTCAACCCCGGCTATATCGTCCCTATCATGCCCTGAATGAAATGGAATTGAAATTCCATTTTTGCGATAATCTGTTTCATAATTGCAATTTTGATGTTTGTCCTTGTCAGTGTGGCGTGGGCGGGGCAATCTTGCCGCCATAAGCAAAGGGAGATGCGGCGATGGCTTCGATGGATCTGGGCATGAGTGACAAGGTGAAACCGCTGGTCGAGAAGGTTCGCCACATGATTCACAATGAAGTCATGCCGCTCGAGGGCGAATATGAAGCCGAAATCGGCAAGAACGGAGATCGCTTCAAGCCGACGGCACGCATGATCGAAATTCTCGAAGGCCTGAAGGCCAAGGCCAAGGCGCAGAACCTGTGGAATTTCTGGCTTACCGATTCAAAACGCGGCTATGGCCTCAACACCGTTGAATATGCCTATCTGGCTGAAGAAATGGGCTGGTCGCACCTCGCCGCCGAGACGTTCAACTGCTCCGCGCCCGATACCGGCAACATGGAAGTGCTTGAGCGCTATGGCTCGCCAGCGCAAAAGGAGCGCTGGCTGCCTGATTTGCTGGAAGGGCGCACCCGCTCGGCCTATCTGATGACCGAGCCGCAGGTGGCTTCTTCCGATGCCACCAACATCTCGATGGAAGCGGTGCTGAAAGATGGCCAGTGGGTGCTCAATGGCGAGAAATGGTGGTCGTCAGGAGCGGGCGATCCTCGCTGTCAGCTTTATATTGTCATGGTCAAGAGCGACCCCGGCGCTGCCAAGCATCAACAGCATAGCCAGATTCTGGTGCCCGCTGCCAGCAAGGGTGTCGAGGTCTTGCGGGCGATGCAGGTGTTTGGTCAGGATGATGCGCCGCACGGCCACATGCACATACGCTTCAACAATGTCACCGTGCCCGCCGACCATGTCATCCACGGACCAGGGCGCGGCTTTGAGATCGCGCAGGGCCGCCTCGGGCCGGGGCGCATTCACCATTGCATGCGGGCTATCGGGCAAGCCGAACGGGCGCTCGAATATCTGTGCCGACGCGCCAGCGCCCGCAGCGCCTTTGGCAAGAAACTCGCTGATCTTGGGGCCAATTACGATATCATCGCCGAATGCCGCATGGACATAGAAATGGCGCGCCTGCTCTGCCTCAAGGCTGCCCATGCGATGGATCATCTGGGTGTCAAGGCTGCGCAACCGCTGATTTCGCAAATCAAGGTCGTTGCGCCACGCATTGCGCTGAAAATCACCGATGAGGCCATCCAGATGCACGGCGGCGCGGGCGTCAGTCAGGATTTCCCACTGGCGCGGATGTGGACGGGGCTGCGCACGCTGCGCCTCGCCGATGGCCCGGATGCGGTGCACCGGCGGCAGGTGGCGCGGGCGGAATTGAAGCGTTACGCCAATTGATGCGCGACGCGGCAGCAGCGCTGCTGGTTGCGGCGCTGTGCTTCTTGTGTGTGCCGGCATTTGCGCAAGGTCTGCGCGTGCATTTGGCTGGTGCGCCGCAGATCATGTTCACGCCCTCGCAGGGCTGTGACGGCAATGATGTGCCAGATGCTCCCACACGCGTCTTTCGTGCCGATGACGGCAGCCTCGTCATGTTTGGGCTGCATGACACCAACCGCGCCTTTCGCGGGCCTGACCTCGCCCATATGAAGCTCGATTGCGATGTAGTGCTTGCCTCGCCTGGCAATCCCGACCCCGCCGCCTATGATGACCATTCGTGGATCACTGCGCTGTTCACGCGCGATGGCCGCCATGTCAGCGCGCTGATCCATCACGAATATCATGGCAATGAACATGCGGGCGCCTGCCGCTTCACCTCGATGATGGCCTGTTGGTACAATACCATCCTTGAAGCTGCTTCGTCGGATGCGGGGCGGCACTTTCAGCATCGCGCCGATGCGGTGGTGGCCGCGGTGCCATTCCGCGCTGATCGCGATCAGGGGCGCCATCGCGGGTTTTTCAACCCCTCGAATATCGTGCCCTGGCATGGTGCCTTTTATTTCATGGCGAGCACGACGGGCTGGCAGGGACAGCCGGGCGGTGTGTGCCTGTTCAAGAGCCGGACGCCGGAAACGTCTGGCTCTTGGCGTGCGTGGGACGGGCACGGCTTTGCCGCCGATTTCCTCGATCCCTACCGGCACAAAGTCTCGTTGACGACGCATTGCCGGGTGATTGCTCCGTTTCCCGCACCGGTGGGCGCGCTGGTGCGGCTGCGCGGCTCGCATGAATTTTTGGCAATCTTCATGGCCCGGCGCGATGATCAGATGTTCCCGGTTTCGGGCTTCTATTACGCTTCAGGGACAGACCTGCGACATTGGAGCCAGCCGCGCCTGCTGCTGGCGGGCGCAACCTATTATGATGATCCGTGCGCGGCCTCCGGCCATGTCATCGCCTATCCATCGCTGATCGATCCTCGCGCAACGTCGCGAATTTTTGCAGATAGCGGAACGTCGCCCTGGCTTTATTACACGTCAGCGACGGTCAAGGGTTGCACCATCACCGGGGCGCGCGATTTGCTGCGCCGCAGGCTGGCGGTGCAGCGCCCGCATTAGGGCCTGCTGGCTTTTCGAGGTAAATTAACATTTTTTAAGCTTGGTGGTTCCGGGATTGTCGCGCCTCAGGTTAGCTTGGTAAGTTGCGTGCCTTGCGTCGTCGTTCTGCAGAAGCGTTCCTCATGAAATTTCTGCCCCGAAAGGTCGTCTCCATGTCATCAATTCGCGTTGTTGCGCTTGCCCTCCTTTGTGCCAGCGCGCTGACACCTGCCCTCGCTGCTTCCGTCAAGCCGACATGGCCGCAGGACAACAGCGACATCAAACCCGATCCCGACGTGCATTTCGGCGTTCTCGCCAATGGCATGCACTACATCATCCAGCGCAATCTCACGCCGCCGGGTCAAGCGGTGGTGCGCATGCGGGTGGGCTCGGGCTCCGATGACGAGACCGACGCGCAGCGCGGCCTGGCGCATGTGCTGGAGCATATGTCGTTCAAGGGCTCGAAACATGTGCCCAAAGGCGACATGGTGCAGATACTGGAGCGCAAGGGTCTGGCCTTCGGGGCCGATACCAATGCCCAGACCGCGTTTCGCGCCACGACCTTCGAGCTTGATGTGCCCGAAACCAAAGGCGATACGCTCGATACCGTGCTGATGCTGATGCGCGAAACCGCGAGCGAATTGACGCTTGATCCCAAGGCGCTTGAGCCTGAACGCGGTGTGGTGCTTTCGGAAGCCCGCATGCGCGACACGCCCAGTTACCGCGCCATGACGCAGGCCCTGCGCTTTGCCATGCCCGACACGCTCTATGTAAAGCGCTTTCCGATTGGCAAGGTTCACGTCGTGCAAACCGCGCCGGTCAGCGAGATTCGCAAATTTTACGAGGCCAATTACCGCCCCAAACGTACCACGCTGATCGTCGTCGGCGACATTGACGTCAAGAAGGTCGAAGCGCTGATTCATCAGCATTTCGACTCGTGGAAGCCGCAGGCACCAGCGCTGCCGAAGCCGGATTTCGGCACCATCAAGCCGGGCGGCACCGCGGTGAAGGTTATCAATGAGCCAGGTGCGGGAACCAGCATCGAAATCGGTTTTGCGCGCTCCTTCAAGGAGCACCGCGACACGGTCGCCAATGAAACGCGGCAGTTGCAGGAGCGTGTGGCCAGCACGATTTTCAGCAAAAGGCTGATGCAGCGCGTCAATGATCCGCAGCCGCCGTTCTTGAGCGGCTATGCTGGATCGAACACGCTTGAACAAACCGCCAGAGGTGGCCTGATCGATGTTTCGGCGACGCCGCAAGGCTGGCCGCGGGCCTTGGCGGCGGCGACGCGGGCGTTGCGGCAGATTGTGCATTATGGCGTCACGCCCAACGAAGTGGCGCTCGCCACCCGTGATCTCGAAGTGTCGTTTCAGGCTGCCGCCGAATCGGCATCGACGCGCACTTCGGATTCAATTGCCCAGAACATGCTGAGCAATGTCTCGCAGAATGGTGTCATCACCAGCCCGGCCGAGGATCTGAAACTGTTCGAGGCCGCCAAGGCGAAACTGACGGTCGCGGCCGTCGATCGCGCACTCAAACACATATTCAGCGGCACAGGCCCCACCGTGATTGTCACGAGCGCGCCCGTCGCCGGCCTTGATGATGCGACCCTGGCCAAGGCCTTTGCCGCCGATGAAGCCGCGCCGTTGACGCCGCCGACCGCGCATCTTGCCAAGGCCTGGCCCTACACGTCCTTCGGTACACCCGGCAAAGTCATCAGCGACAAGCACATAGCCGACCTCGGTGTCGACGAGATCGAATTTGCCAATCACGTCCGCCTCAACGTGAAATCGACCAAGTTCCGCAAGGACCAGATTCTCGTGACCGTGGATTTTGGCCAAGGGCGTCTCGGGCTTGATCCCAAGGCGCAATCGAGCGCGTGGTTGACCCACGCCTTTCTGGCCGGTGGGCTTGGAAAGCTCACCCCCAATCAATTGCAGGATGCCGCGACCGGGCATGTCGTGCAGACCGACTTCAACATCAGCGAAGACCATTTCCGCTTGTCGGGCAGCACGCGGACGCAGGATTTTGCTTTGGAAATGCAGATGCTGGCCGCCTACATGACCGACCCTGCCTATCGGGCCGAGGCCGTGGCGCGGTTGCAACAAGGTTACCTCAACGCCCTGCCCCAACTTGCCGCGACCATGTCCGGCGCCCTGACCAAGACGCTGGACAGTTTCATTCATGGCGATGACCGGCGCTGGGGCTTCCCCAGCGAGGCCAATATCAAGGCGGCCTCCCCGCAACGCCTGAAGGCGATCATGGCTGAACCGCTGGCCAAAAGCCCGATTGAAATCACCATTGTCGGGGACATCAGCAAAGATGCAGCCATTGCGCAAATCGCTCAAACCTTTGGCGCCTTGCCAATGCGCGATGATCTGGCGGCCACGACGCCTGCCACGGAATCGCTGCCCAAACCCTCTGCCACACCCACAATCATCACCCATGGCGGCAAGGCCGATGAGGCAGCATCAATCGCCATCTGGCCGACGCAGGGGCTTTTCAAGAATATCCAGACCGATCGCGCCATCATGCTGGCGCGCGACATCCTGGAAAATCGCCTGCTGGCACGCCTGCGCGTCAAGGATGGTGACACCTATTCGCCGCAGGGCACGGCCATGTTCTCGCAAAGCGTGCCGAGCTATGGCTATGTCTATGAACGGATCGACACCAAACCCCAGTTGGTACCCAAAGTGTTTGCGGCCATCAATGAGGTGACGGCGGACATGGCCAAAAACGGCGTGACGCCGGATGAAATGGTTCGTGCCAAAGCTCCCAGCCTCGAGCAGCGCAAGCACATGTTCACCAATAATGCGTTCTGGCTCGCTGATCTCTCCGGCATTCAGGCGCATCCGCAGGAACTGGATGTGATTCGCACGCTTGCGACCGGCATGGAGAAAATCACTGCCGCCGATGTGCAGGCCGCAACCAAGCGGTTTCTCAATCAGAAAAACATGATTTCCTTCATTGCCAAGCCGGGCAAGGCGCTGCGCTGAGCGGCGCTGGCGCACGCGCCAGAAAGCAAAATTGCGCGTCGCCCCTTTCATAGGTGCGGCGCATGTGGCACAAGCGCAGCGGTCACGCGGACGTGGCGAAATCGGTAGACGCAGCAGACTTTAATTGGAGTGCCCGGCGGGGAAACCCTCGGTGCAGAACCGCTCAAATTCGGGGAACGCCGTTCGCGCGGCCAATCCCGAGCCAAGCCCGCGACTTGCGGGAAGGTGTAGAGGCCAGACGGGCGGCGCCTTCGGCTCAACCAGCCATGGCGAAGGGATGGTCCAGACCACGAACGTCAGGCCCGCTTTGCGGCGGCTGGACGGCGGCGCAAGTCGAAGTGGTACGAAAATCTGTTTCCTGTAACCAGGAGTGCGGGTTCAAGTCCCGCCGTCCGCACCAATCGCATTGCTGGGCGCTTCAGCGATCACGCGCTTTGCGCCACGCATGAGGTGATGACGGCTGGTGGCATTCGGCCTGTCGGCGCTGAAACCTTCATCTGGTGTTGTGTCAGGATGGATTTTTTAAGGCCATTCCCGCACGCGCATTGACAGGCGCGCCTTGGCACTTCATGCAGACGCCGCGTCGTTTTTTGACGTTTTGCCGAGGGCGTTTTCTGATTATGGCCAGACTGGTGATGAAATTTGGCGGCACCTCCGTTGCCAATATCGAGCGCATCCGCAATGTGGCGCTGCATGTCAAACGCGAGGTCGATGCTGGCCACGAAGTCGCCGTGGTCGTCTCCGCCATGTCCGGCAAAACCAACGAACTGGTGGCATGGTGCCGCGAGGTCTCGCCGCTGCACGATGCGCGTGAATATGATGCTGTTGTGGCATCGGGCGAAATCGTGACGGCGGGATTGCTGGCGATGGCCCTTCAACATCTCGGTATCCAGGCGCGCTCCTGGCAGGGCTGGCAGATTCCGATTCTCACATCGGATGCCCATGGCTCGGCGCGGATCGAGAGCGTTGAGGGCGACGAGATCGTCAAGCGTTTTTCCGAGCGACAGGAAGTCGCCGTGGTCGCCGGGTTTCAGGGCCTGCATCAGGCAAGCGGGCGGGTGACGACACTGGGGCGCGGCGGCTCCGATACCAGCGCGGTGGCGCTTGCCGCTGCGATCAAAGCAGATCGCTGCGATATTTATACCGATGTCGATGGCGTCTATACCACCGATCCGCGTGTTGTGCCTAAGGCGCGGCGCATGGACAAGATCGCCTTCGAGGAAATGCTTGAAATGGCGTCACTGGGCGCGAAAGTGTTGCAGGTGCGCTCGGTCGAAGTCGCCATGGTGCATGGCGTCAAAACCTATGTGCGGTCGTCATTTGATCCGCCGGACAACCCCAGCCCCGGCACCCTGATCTGTCATGAGGAGGATATTGTGGAACAGCAAGTTGTCACCGGCATTGCCTTCACGCGCGATGAAGCGCAGGTGACGCTGCGGCGCGTTGCCGACAAGCCCGGCGTCGCTGCGGCGATTTTCGTGCCGCTGGCCGAAGCCAATATCAATGTCGACATGATCATTCAGGTGGTGTCGGACGATACAACCACGACGGATCTGACCTTCACCGTGCCGGCGGCAGATTATGAAAAAGCCCGCCAGGTGATGGAGAAGGCGCAACCGGTGATCGGCTATACCAACCTGCAGGGCGCCACCGATCTCGTCAAAGTGTCGGCCATCGGCATTGGCATGCGCAGCCACGCCGGCGTTGCGGCGCGGGCCTTCAAGGCTCTGGCGGAAAAAGGCATCAACATTCGGGCCATCACCACCTCTGAAATCAAATTCTCGGTGCTGATCGACGCCGCTTATACGGAACTTGCCGTGCGCACGCTGCATATGCTCTATGGGCTGGACAAGGTCTGACGCCCTACTTCAAGGCCCGCAGCCCCTGTCGCAAAACTGTAGTTTTGGGCATGCAGGGGATGCGCTGGCAGCGGGTGGATGAGCTATGGCATGCCGCTTGAGGGGGAGTTCGTGACATGGTGAGGCTGGGGTTGATCACCGCGGCACTGGCGGCAGCCATTCTGCAACCCTGTCTTGCTGATGACGATACGTCACCGTCACAAACAGCCGACAAGAGCGGCTACACGCTGTTCAACCCTACGCCGAAGGCTTTGCTGCGCGAATTTGCGCCGCATCGCCCCGGCAAGGCCAATAGCGCGACCACGCTCGATGCCGGGCAGATCCAGTTTGAAACCGACATTTTCAACACCACCATGGATCCGCTGAATGCTGTGCATCCCAGCACGCGGGCGATGACGATCGGCGCGCCGATCCTCTACCTCGGCCTGACGAATTTCATAGAACTTGGCGTCGGCACCAATCTGTTCAATTTCCAGTCGCAGTTTGATGGCACGACCACCACGAAGGCCCATGGTTTTGGCGACAGTTCCGTGGCGCTCGGCATCAATCTGTTCGGCAATGAGGGCGGCCCGGCGCTGGGACTGGTGCCATCAATCAAAATCCCGACGGCGAGAGGGCCGCTGGGCAATGGCTATGCCGAATATGCCCTGGCCGTGCCTTTTGCCTTCGATATTCCGGGCAAGGGCCAGGCGGAACTGGAGGCGGATTTCGGCTATGTCCGCAATGATGCCAATACTGGTTACACCAACAGCTATGGCTTTGTGACCAATGTCTCCTACCCGACGCCGATCAAGAACCTCGGCGTCGGTATCGAGCTTGCGGGCAATCTGCCGATGGACACCCGGCAGTTCACCCTCAGTCTCGATCCGTTCGTCACCTATCTGCTCGCCAAGGACCTGCAAATAGACCTTGGTGCCTATCTTGGCCTGAACAAATATACCCCGCGCACCATCATTTACACGGGCTTTGCGCGTCGGTTTTAGGCAGGTAGCGCCGCGCGGCATGTGCCATCGGGGGCGATGATCCAGATGAGACGTTGCTGGCGGATCATGAAATTGACATGGCCCTGCGCCTCGCTGAACGCAAAACTCATCTGATGGGGATCAAGCGCCCGGGTGAACAGCAGCGGCACGATGTCGGCGACCGATTGCGGGCCGTTGGCGCAGGCTTGGGCGATCAGATCGCAGCGTGCCTCATGATGGGCGATCAGTTCGGCGCAACGCTGGTGCAGGCCTGTGAAAGGCAGGTTGTGCCCCGGCAGCACCAGCACATCGGCGGGCAGGCCCTGGATCAACCCGGCCAGCGAGCGCAGATAGAGCCCCAGAGGATCGCCGTCGGGATCAACCGCCCAAACGCCGATATTGGGCGAGATTTTCGCCAGAACCTGATCGGCACATAAAAACAGCCTTTCGGCGGCGCAATAGAGCATGGCCTGCTCGGGGGCATGGCCATCGCCCGTGTGCACCTCGAACCGGCGCTGGCCGATCGTCAGAACCTCACCTGCTACCAGACGCCGGAAGGTCGGAGGCAGCGGCGCGACCATATGCAGATAGCTGTGGCCTTGCGTCGTGACCAGCCGCACCGCATCCTCGCTCATGCCGTGACGGCGATAAAAATCGGCATAGACCGGCATGTCCATGGCGCCCGGCGACAGCGAAATGTTGAGACAACCAAGATAGCAGGTCTGGGTCGTCACCAGCGGCATGGCGTAGGTTTCGCACAGCCACCCGGCCAGACCAATGTGATCAGGATGGAAGTGCGACACGATCAATTGCGTCAGACGCCTCCCCCGCAGCGGCCCCGTCACCAGCGCCTGCCAGGCGTCCCGGGTCGCGGCATTGGCAATGCCGGTGTCGAGAACGGCATAACCATCGCCGTCCTCGATGAGGTAGATGTTGACATGATCCAGCCGAAACGGCAGCGCCAGCCGCGCCCAGAGCAAGCCTGGGGCGACCGTGACCACTTCGCCCGGCCGGGGCGGATCGGGAAAAGGGAAATTCAGGCTCGAAGGTTTTTCAGAGGTCATCAAAAAGCGGCTGCATAAGTCACAGGTGGCAGGAGATGAGCCATCTTTGAGCGTGAAACGCCGGCATCGCAACCTTCTTT
>JAJZGX010000109.1 GCA_021804825.1 Pseudomonadota bacterium
GAGCTTTTCATTCACGGGGTCATAGCCATGCGCGAGGATGGAATGATTGCGCTTCTCGAGAATGTCTTCCAGCTTCTGAATCGCATCATAGACAGACTTTGCATAGCGCTCGGGAAAGCTGCGGATTTCGCTCCGTCGTGCCGGAAGCTGATATTGGTTTCTCCGGTTTTGCCGCCTGTCCTGAAGACCGAGCGGCACCAGCCTTTGTCAGAAGGTTACATTTGCCGAGAGGTAATACGTCCTCGAGGGCAGGAAGTTGTACTGGAGCCCTGCGGTAACCGGGTCATTCGTCGCTGGCGTCCCCGATATGTCGGTAATGGCCCGCGAGTTGAATATGTTATTCACACCCGCCTTGATCTCCAGCTTCCTTGCAAAACCGACCTTGCCGGGAAGGGCTGCGCGGTAACCAAGCACGGCATCAGTCGTTGAATAGGTTGAAACCTTGTTGACGGTGAAAGTTGCGACCTGATCGCTGCCTTGCGTTCCATAAGAACTGCCCACGACCTTGGTCAGTACCGAACCAAAAATCTGGCCGTTATCGTAGATAATGCCACCAGCCGCCGTAAAGCTGGGCGCGCCGCCAATTGCGAGCCCATTGTTGAGGCCGCCGGTATATTTTGCCGTGCCGACGCTGCCACTGCCATAAAGCGACAGGCCAGACATCAGCGAATAAGACATTTCACCCTCAATGCCCTGGTAGGTCGCATTGCCACCGTCCTTATAATATACCGTGCCTTGCGGATCGGTATAGGTCGATGAAAAATGACTTGCCTTGATAAGATACATGTCCGCGTCAGCTGTGAATTTTTTAGATTTGTAAGCTGCGCCGACCTGGTAATTATCAGTCGTCTGCGGCTTTATGGTATTCTCGCTGGGATTGAAGACATAATAGGCAGCCACCAAGGGGGCCAACATGCCGCGCGATGCCTGAGCATAGACTGTTGTCTGGTCCGTCAGTTTATAACGAAGCGTGAGGAACGGCAAATTGCCATAATACGTATGGCTATAATATAATGGCGCCAGCGTTTTCTGGTTTACAGTCGCATCATGGATACGCTGAAACGCCTCGAATTTGTAACCTGGCGTGATGGACAGCTTGTCGGTGGGCTTCCATTCATATTCGACAAATGGCTGGAAATTATTGATATGTGAATTCAGCAACAGTTTGTAGGACGTATTATTCGGGTTGCCGAGCTGTGCGTAGGTGAGGCCGCTGGTATAATCGATATAGGGCTGCGAGCGGAAATTATCGACGTGCTCGACCCAGAACCCGGTGCGCAATTGCCCCGACGCCCAACCGGCATTGATATTGCGCTTGAGTTTGAGAATATCGCCAAAACCACGATAATCATTGAGCTGCAAATGACCACTGACGTCGTTAGGGCCAACACCAATGATTGGGGTGGTAATCTTGGTGCCATTGGCTTGCGGAACCTTGATTTTCAGAAGTGTCGCTGGCCCCTCGACGGTTTGGTCAAAGCCGTTGTTTTGATATTTCGGATAGCCGTAGGCATATGTATATAAGGTATTGTTGACGTCAAATCCAAGGAGATTGCCTTGCAATCTTATGTATTCCATATCAGTTTGCTTGTGAGAATTGTTGTATCCTGTAAAAGTATTGATGGTCGGATTGTTTCCAAGCTCGCCGTAGTTTTTGCCAAATTGTTGCCATTGAGCGTAGGTTATGCCGCTTGAATTGTTGTATTGCTCGCGACCAACGGACGAGAACAGAGTCAACTTGAAATTGCCAATGGGCTGCTCGAATTTGAGCAGACCGTAATCACCCTGGGTCTGGCCAAATTGCAAAACGCCATCGGAGCTTTGGTGACTGAACTGGGCAAGCAGGCGGCCACCAGACGGCAATATTCCTGTCTGTATGGTGCCGCTCAAGCCAAAGGTGTTGAAATTGCCATAGGACGACTGGATATTGCCGCCCATTTTGTCCGTTAACTCATGGGACATGAGCGAAAGCGTGCCGCCATAAGTGGCATAGCCGACCTGCGAGGCCGGCCCCGGCGCGCGATCAACCACTTCCTGACCAATGAAGGGCCCGGGGAAATAAGACTGCGAATGGTGGCTCGGATCATTGGCGTCTCCGAAGGGAATGCCATCGAAGGTGATGTTGAACTGCCCGTCCGAAAATCCGCGCCACCCGCTGACAGAATCACCCGTCCCGGAAGGATTGCTGGAATAAAATCCGGGCGAAAATTTAGCAGCCTCATTATAATCGCTGCTGGGTTTGGCGACATCCTGTATGATTTTATCACTGATGATCGAGCCGGGCTCGGCAGCCTGCAGGTTGGCCTGCGCAGGGGCGAGCGCGGGCGCACTGCCTTTGGGAGCATGATCGCCGACCGCATCCGCATTGGACAATTTGCGATGACCATCCGGATTTGGTTTGGTTGACGGTTTGGCTCCGCTTTGGGCTGTGACATCAACGCCGCCAATATCGACGTTCTGGGCAGATGCTATTGGAATATATAAGCAATTGATAATGGCAATAGCCGCAATTGAATATCGCAATTTCATCGTCGAAAAATTGCGTCCAGACTCTACAGTGAACAACATTGGCCAAGCCCCCAAATTGCAGCACAAATAATATGTAATTAATGCTTTCGCTCATTTGTTAACGCGGCAGTGCGACAATTTTATTACGATCAAATTACAATTGTTTTCGCACGAATTATTTTTATGTTGATACGAAATCATGTAATTCTATCAAGGACATGAGTTTTCATGTCATGGGAGTGGACAGGGCCGTTTTGGCCGAGGCCCCACCAGCGTGAACGAAACCGCTGATGCACGCGAAGGCCTAATGCAGGGCAAACCGGATGGAGGTGCTGCCGCGAAACGAGCCATGGGGTGGCGGCGGTGCCTGCACAGACAAAACAATGCGCCGCGCCGCGCCGTCAAGTATGCCTGATCCCGACGAATGCGTGACACTTGCCTCGGTGATGCGGCCTGATCCGCTGACATAAAAGGCGATCCCGACGGTGCCGGTCACCCCTTGCGCCCGAGCCTGCTGCGGGAAGAATTTATGGGCCTGGATCCGCATGAGGATGGTTCTGCCATAGGTGGCCGGCGACATGCCGTTAATGGCGGCAACAGCATGGCGCGCGCCCTGTCGCCGCGCGCGGGCTGCGGCACTGGCGCGGGCGGCTGCCCTGGCATGCGCCATGCGCTCAGCCCGCAACCGTTTCATTTGCATCGCATGCGCAAGGGCCTGGCGCTGGCGCTTTTGGCGTTCGATCCGCTTTCTGGCCAAGTCTTTCAGGTGTTGCTGTTTCAGCAGTTCGGCCTTGTGGATTCGCGCCTGCTCAAGCCGCTGCTGGTTCAAATCAGGTTTGGGCGGGGGCGGGGGCAGAACCACGGGATCAGGCGCCGCCTTGAGCGGCAAGGGCACGCTTACGGGCGGAGCCGGAACTGGCTGAACAACTGGCAATGGGGGCGGCACAGTTGGCGCGGGCGGAGGTGGTGGAGGTGGTGGAGGTGGCAGCGGCTTCGGCAGCGGTGCCGGCGGCTTCACCGGGTGAAGCGGCACGGCCTTGGACGCCGCTGCGGCCACACTATCGCCTTCAGCAACCATGACAACTTCTACCGCCCCCAAAGCGGTTACCGCCGGTCGCTTCGTCGCCGCCATTGTTACAAGCAACGCCACATGCAGGCTCAAGATGGCAGCCAATATGATCGGGCGCAACCATTGCGGTGCCAAGCCATTGCCTCGTTTCAAGGCGACTCGCACGGGTTCGTTGACCATCGCTGCGGTCACGGTGTCGGGGCCGTAGCTGGCAGCGTTGACGGATTTGCTGTTGCCGTGGCCGTTTGCGCAGGATCGGCACCGGGGGTCGAAGTGCCCATCGAGCGCGCATCCGAGAGCAACCCGACATGCGTCAAGCCATTGCTTGCCAGAAGATCAATAACCGCGACGATATCGCCATAAGCAGCCTGCTTGTCGCCGCGAATATGAATGATTTCACTCGTATTGCCCTGGAGCTTGGCCTTCACCGCACTGATCAGATCATCCCGTGCGATGGGGTGATCACCGAGCGAAATAACGTTATTTTTCATGATGGTGATGACCACCGGCTCCTTCGGGTTCAAGATCTGCGCCGCCTTGGATTGAGGCAGATTGACCTTGAGGCCCGTGGTGAGCATCGGCGCGGTAATCATGAAAATGATCAATAGAACCAGCATCACATCCACCATGGGTGTGACATTGATCTCCGAGATCGGCGCGGAGCCTGAGATACCGCTCTTGGTGAGCATGGCCATCAGGCGGCTCCCTTGAAGGCGTTTTCGGTGCGCGGCGCCCTGATTACGGCAACCGCCTCCTCCTCAATGAAATTGGAAAGTTTCTGGCCGATCTGGCCAAAGGTCGCCAAAATCCTGTTATAGGCAATCGTCGCAGGAATGGCCGCAGCCAGGCCATAGGCTGTTGCCGCCAAAGCCTCGGCAATACCGGGAGCCACAACGGCAAGGCTGGTGTCCTTGGTGTGGGCAATGCCGACAAAGCTGGTCATAATGCCCCAGACCGTGCCAAACAAACCGATAAAGGGCGCGACCGAGGCAATCACCGCCAGATTGGGCATGCCGCCATCAGCCCGGTGCAAAAGCTCGCGCGCGGCTCGCGTCATGGCTTCCTGAACCCGGACCCTGCGGTCGCCGACACTCTCACCTGGCAGATCAAGTCTTGCCGCAGCGCGGCCCGCTTCCAGCAGCGGGGTTGTTGCTTTAACAGCTTGGCCGCGACGTGCCCGCTCAATGACGGAAGAGAGCTTCAGCGCCGAAAATATGCCCTCGGCGATCAACAGCCAGCACCAGACCGACATCGCCAGAAGAATGATCATCACAGCCTTGCCGACCGGCCCAGCTTGGAGAAATAGCCCGAGGGGCGATAACGAAATCGATGCCATTGATGCAATCCAGACACAAGAAATCCATTCCCAGCCTTCGGGATCGGAAAGACCATCCTTAATCTGATATTTGTGACAGTTATTATACAATTTGCCAAAAATTTTAGAAACCAATAATTGTTGAATATTATATCGTTTATATTTGCTCATCAAATAAAGATGTTCTTTTGTATTCCGATTGCAATGTCATTTTTTGATCGTGTCAGCGCTGACTCTGCCCAATTTTGAAAAGAAATTGCGCATGAATGGCGTCATGACCAAGATTTTTACTTATTGATTTTATGAGCTACCTCAATGCTTTTTAAGGAGAAATTGCACCGCTCAGCGGCGCTGGAGCGCGGACACAACTCTGAATATATTTCCGCAAGATTACGTGGAGATGTTACCAAGTCCGCAAGGCCCGTCTTTCATGCAGCGTCGGGGCCATGCGCGCTGCGGCCTGCCCGAATAATTGCGGTAGAAGCCAAGCAGGCCGGCAGCAGAATGCCGCCAGAAACGGATGTCATTCGACGCAGCGATGGTGTGACAATGATCCGGCCCCCAACGCCCTTGCTCCTCGATGTCTGCGTGGGCAAGGAAGCTTTCGTTGGTCGGCGAGGCAGATGCTCTTTTTGCCGATCCCTACAATTCCTGCGCCGTCGGGCGGAACAGGATCTCGTTCACATCCACATCTGCGGGCTGCTGGATGGCGAAGGCGACCATGCGGGCAAAGCTGTCGGCCGGGATGGCGACACGCGCATAGAAATCGGCAACACCAGCCGCGACATCCGCCTCGGTGATGCTTTGCGGCAGTTCCGTATCGATCGCGCCCGGCGAGATGATCGTGGTGCGGATGTTGTAGGGTTTCACTTCCTGACGCAGCCCCTCGGAGAGCACCCGCACTGCGGTCTTGGTCGCGCTATAGACGGCGTTGTTCTTGCCGACCTTGTGGCCCGCGACCGAAGAGACGTTGATAAGATGGCCGCTTTTCTGGCGTATCATGTGCGGCAGCGCGGCTGCGATACCATAGAGCACGCCCTTCAGATTTACATCGATCATCTGATCCCAATCCGCGATCTTGCCGCGCTCAAGCGGCGAGTGCGGCATCAGGCCGGCATTGTTGACGAGGACATCGATGCGGCCATGGACCTCGACAGCACGGTCGACCAGCGCCTTGACCGCTGCGTGATCGGTGACATCCGTGCGGATCACCGCCGCGGCGGGCAGCCCCAGGTCTCGTGCCAATGCCTCCAGACGATCAAGGCGACGCGCACCTAAAACCAGTTTCGCGCCTGCAGCGGCGAGACGGCGGGCTGCTGCTTCGCCAAGCCCGCTGCTTGCGCCAGTGATGACGATGACTTTACCTTCAATATTCTCTGACATGATGTTCCTGCTTTCGTGCCTGCTTCACATGAATCAAACTTCAACGACCGACCCGCGCCTGCAATTGCGGCGGGTAGCGATCGCCCTGGACGGTGACTGCGCCCAGTGCCGATTCAATTTCACGCAGATCGTCGACACTGAGTTCGACAACAGCCGCGCCAACATTCTCCTCCAGCCGGTGCACCTTGGTGGTGCCAGGGATCGGCACGATCCATGGCTTCTGCGCGAGAAGCCAGGCGAGCGCGATCTGCGCCGGTGTTGCAGCCTTCATCGCCGCAAGCCGTGACATGACCCGCACAATCTGCTGATTGTCCGTGCGGTTCTGTTGCGAAAAGCGCGGCACGATATTGCGGAAGTCGTTCTTGTCGAAGCTGGTGTCAGCGTCAATGGCGCCCGTCAGGAAGCCTTTGCCGAGCGGACTGAACGGCACGAAGCCGATGCCCAGTTCTTCGAGCAGCGGCAGGATCTCCGCCTCGGGCTCACGCCACCACATGGAATATTCGCTTTGCAAAGCTGTCACCGGCTGCACCGCATGGGCGCGCCGAATGGACCCTGCACCAGCTTCCGACATGCCGAAATGCTTGACTTTGCCTTGTTGAATCAGATCCTTGACCGCGCCTGCCACATCCTCGATCGGCACAGCGGTATCAACGCGATGCTGATAAAAGAGATCGATGCGGTCGGTTCGCAACCGCTTCAGGGCTGCCTCCGCCACCTCGCGGATGCGCTCTGGCCGGCTGTCCTGGCCATTGCCGGGAATTGCGTCCCGAAAGCCGAATTTGGTGGCGATCACAACTTCATGACGAAATGGCGCAAGCGCCTCGCCGAGCAAGTCCTCATTGGTGAAAGGACCATAGGCTTCGGCGGTATCAAAAAAGGTGACACCACGCTCGAAAGCGGTGCGGATGAGCCGGATCGCCGCCGGCTTTTCCGTCGCCGGGCCATAGCCGAAGCTCAGGCCCATGCAGCCGAGGCCCAATTCCGAGACTTCGAGGCCACTTTTGCCAAGTAGACGCTTTTTCATGATTGCTTCCCTTCATTTTCAGGGCTTTGCCGCGGCGCGAGATATTGCTCGTCCGTAACCTTTTCCAGCCAGTGGACCGAGCTGCCATCGAGCTTTTCGGCGATGGCAACATGGGTCACGGCCGTGGTGGCCGCGGCGCCGTGCCAGTGCTTTTCTTGTGGTGGAAACCAGATGATGTCGCCCGGCCTGATGTCCTCGATCGGCCCGCCTTCGCACTGCGCCCAGCCGAGGCCCGATGTGACGATCAGCGTCTGGCCCAGCGGATGCGTATGCCAGGCTGTGCGCGCACCGGGCTCGAAGGTGACGATGGCCCCGGCGACGCGCGCCGCCCCCTGACCGGAGAAAGGCATGTCCATGCGAACCTGCCCGGTGAAATATTCAGCCGGGCCCTTGCCCGATGGCTGTGATCCGTTGCGCTTGATGTCCATGACCGGCTCCTAGGTTCGATCCGCGTATCGAGCAAACTCCAGGTTAATTTAGAAGTTGCTGCAGCATGCGACTAGGTGCTAAAAACTGCATGAACTTATAACTTCAGCTAATGAATGAAACGCACCGACTTCGATGATATCACCGCCTTTCTGGCGGTTGCGCACGAGGGCAGCTTCACCAAAGCAGCGGCCAAGCTCGGGGTGTCACAATCGGCCTTGAGTCAGACCGTTCGCAATCTCGAAGCGCGCATGGGCTTGCGGCTGTTGGCCCGTACGACGCGCAGCGTCGCCTCCACCGAGGCTGGGGAGCGGTTGATCGGGGTCATAGGGCCGAAGCTGGCGGAAATCGAGGCGGAACTTGCCGCACTGAGCGCTCTGCGCAACAGACCTTCGGGACGCGTGCGCATTTCGGCGGGCGAGCATGCCGCCGACGCAGTGCTTTGGCCCGCGGTTCAGAAGTTGCTGCCACACTATCCTGATATCACCGTTGAAATCATCGTCGATAATGCTCTGACCGACATTATCGCCGAGCGCCTTGATGCTGGTGTGCGGCTGGGCGAACAGGTGGCAAAAGATATGGTGGCGGTGCGGATCGGCCCGGATCTTCGCATGGCTGTCGTCGGTGCCCCCGCTTACTTTGCGGGGCGCAAGCGACCGCAGGTGCCGCAGGACCTGACCGGACATAATTGCATCAATCTGCGATTGCCGACCGCCGGGGGTCTCTACGCCTGGGAGCTTGAAAAAGGTGATCGCAAGCTACGGGTGCGTGTCGACGGCCAACTGGTCATCAGTTCAGCCGGTCTGGCGGTGAAGGCAGCCCTCGCAGGTGCGGGGCTGGCTTTCGTCCCGGAAGACCGGGTGCTCGACCATATGACAGAGGGGCGCTTGATCCGCGTTCTGGCGGACTGGTGCCCGCCATTCTCCGGCCTGCATCTATATTATCCGAGCCGACGTCAGCCGACCCCGGCCTTCAGCGTGCTGGTGGATGCCTTGCGCTATCGCGGCTGAAGGATCGATCGAACCGGAGTCGAGAGGAATTCATCCTCGCATTCGGCACCATGGCGATTGCAGCGGCGGGCTTGCCGTGAATTTTCAATGATCGAAAAGCTCGGCCATATTGTTCAGAATTTGGCGATTTTCCGCTGCATCTGGCACCAGATGATCAAAAAACGCCAGCGCAGCGTGATAGGTCTGGTGGCCTTCGTGTTGGGTGTGCGGCCAATCGCTGCCCCAAAGCAGCCGATCAAGACCCAAAGCTTCGCGCAGCAACGGATAGGCTTCCAGGGCGATGGCCTCGCCATTGGGCCCGCAGCGGTAGGGCGCGGATAATTTGCACCATAATCTGCGCGAGGTTCCATAATCGAGCAAGCTGTCAAAATGCGGATCCAGAACGCCGATTTCCGGGTCCGGCATGCCGAAGTGATCGACAATCACTTTAGCACCCCTGCGCAGCAAATTCGGCACGACGAGCGCGAGAATGGTGGAGCGCCCATAGACTTCCACAAACAGGCCGGAAGCAACCAGACCTTCCATCAACTCGGCCCATTCCGGCAAATTGACATTGGGGATTTTCCGACCCACCAAGTTG
>JAJZGX010000110.1 GCA_021804825.1 Pseudomonadota bacterium
GCAGCAACCCCGCGCGAGGCTGCGGCGGGCGCCGATGTGGTGCTGGCTTGCGTCGGCAATGACCACGATCTGCGCGCGGTGACCCTGGGGCCGCAAGGTGCCTTCGCAGGCATGGCTTCGGGCACGTTGTTCATTGATCATACCACGGCTTCCGCCGAGGTCGCGCGCGAGCTTTCAGCTGTCGGCGCCCAGCACGGCATCGATTTCATGGATGCGCCCGTTTCTGGCGGCCAGGCGGGTGCGGAAGCCGGTGCACTGACCATCATGTGCGGGGGCACTGCCGCCGCCTATGCCAAGGGCGAGCCGATCATGGCCAACTATGCCAAGGCATGCCGCCTGATGGGGGCGAGTGGCGCTGGCCAACTGACCAAGATGGTCAACCAGATTTGCATTGCCGGGTTGGTGCAGGGGCTGGCAGAGGGCATTGCCTTTGCTCGGAAAGCCGGGCTTGACCCGCTTGATGTGGTGGCGGCCATTTCCAAGGGTGCCGCGCAATCATGGCAGATGGACAACCGCCACAAAACCATGGCCGAAGGCAAGTTTGACTTCGGCTTTGCCGTGGAATGGATGCGCAAGGATTTGCGCATCTGCCTCGAAACCGCGCGCCAGACCGGGGCGCAACTCCCGGTCACCGCGCTGGTCGATCAATTTTATGCCCGGATCGAACAGGCAGGCGGGCAAAGGCACGATACTTCGAGCCTGATCACCCTGCTCGACTAGCCAGGCGCCACGCCACTCAGTGGCAGGCTGGCAAGCCCGGGCGGCCACAAGGCCCCTTGGGCGGTGCCGGACGCGGCGGCGGTGCCTGCCTGACGACAGGGCGCGGCGGCGGCGGGGGGCGCATCACCGGACGCGGTGGCGGTGCTTGCCTGACGACGGGCCGCGGAGGCGGTGCCATACGCACGGCGGGGCGCGGTGGCGGCGCGGGACGCACGATCGGCCGCGGCGGTGGCGGCCGCCTGACAACCGGACGCGGTGGTGGCGGCTGGCGCACGATCGGGTGCGGTGGCGGCGGTTGACGCACGATCGGACGCGGCGGCAGTGCCTGTCGCACCAAGGGTTTCGGCTTGATCGGCACGGGCCGCGGCAGCACTTTGGGAGCGACCACGGGTTTGGGGGCCGCAAACGCTTTCGGCGGCACGGGCAATGCCGGTTTCACCAGCGGCTTGGGGGCGACGAGCGGCTTGGGCGGAACCGGCAGTTTTGGTGCCACCAGAGCTTTAGGTGCCAGAGGTGCCTTGGGTGGAACCGGCAGTTTCGGTGCCACCAGCGACCTGGGCTGCACAGGAACGATTGGTGCCGCCAGCGGCTTCGGGGCCACGAAGGGCTTTGGTGCCACCAGAGTTTTGGGCGCCAGCAGAGTTTTGGGCGCAACTGGCGCCGTCGTCACATGCGGCGCGACCACGGCCGGTGCGAGCTTCGGCGCCAAAACCGGTTTCAACCCCGGTTGCACGACGAGTGCGCGCGGTTGCGGTGGCTTGACCAGCAAAGCCGGTGTCACTGCGGCAGGCGTTACTGCAGCGGGCTGCAACCGGCCGATTTGTGCAGGGTTGACCTGCAAGGTCGGGAACACCGGATGCGGCGGCGGGGCGGCTGGTGCCACGCGCCGTGCAAACGGGCTCAGCATGGGCTGCGGCACAGGCAGGTCATGCCGGTCAAAATCATGGGGCGGGTGTGGCGGCCGCAGCAGGAACACGGCACCGAGCGCCGCCGCAAAGGCTATAGCCGGGGGCGGTGGTGGCGCAAACTGCGGCTCGTCAAACACCACCACCGGGCGATCGACATAAACATATTCATCGGGCGGCGGCGGCGGCACGTCATAAACAAAAGGCGCGTAGCTCGGGGGTGGCTGAAGCGCGGCATCGAGATAGCGCAGCCGACGACGGGCATCCTGGGCATGCAGACCACCCGGATAGCGCTGCAGATAAGTCCAATAGGCATTGGGCGTATCCGCATCATAGACCCGCTCCCATGTCAGGGCCTCGCGCCGCGCTGCCAGAATGTTGCGCACCCGCGCCGCCAGTGCTGAACGCGGATAGGCGTGCAAGAACTGCTCATAACCGGCGAATGTGTCGCGCTCGATCGCCTCCTGATAGGCATCGTCCACGGAAAAACTATGAATCGGACGCGCACGCCGTGCGGCGATTTGCGGCGCCAGCAGCGCTGCCGGCGGTGTGCCGGGGGCCGGCGCAAAAAAGCTGAAGGGCGCACGCAAGGCGTCGGAATCATAGGGAATTTGCGCGCCTTGGGTCTGCGTATTCACCTGCAGGCGCAGCGTCGAGAACACATCGGCGACCGGCAGCCCCGGCTGGTTCATGGCAGCATTCAGCGCCGTCGCATAGGGAGAATAGGTGGCACCGGGATTGTCTTGTGCGACCGTCCCGGGGGCATCGTTGAAGGCAATCAATTCGCCCGGATAGGCCTTGACCGGCGCAAGCCCGCCAGCCAGCGGTGTGCCACTACGCGCAAAGCCATTGGGGCGTGCGCCATCCACGACGACGATCCGCGTCTGGATCGGCAATGACGCCAGCGCCCGCGTGTAATCCGACAGTTTAATGCCCTGCAAGGGCACACTGACATCATTGGGGATGTTGGCATCAACCGGCACGAGATAATTCTCGCCGGCATATTGCACCGCCTCACCGGCAAAATACAGCACGGCGCTGCCCTGCGGCCCGGCCGCACCGGCACGATTGACAAAATCGGTCAGTGCCTTGCGCAGATTGTCGCCAGTCAAATCCGGCAGTCCCACGACACTGTAACCGGCCGCTGTCAGACTGGAGGCAATCAGCCCGGCATCATTCAGCGTGGTTGGCAGGGTTCCGGCGGCATAATGCGATTCGCCGATCACCAGAGCGACCCGCGTTGGTGGCGGCGCGGCGGTTTGCGCCTGCCCCCCTGCTCCAAGGCCCATCAGCCCCAAAATCGTTCCGGCCAGCAATAAGGATCGACGCATGTGCTTTGTTCCTCAAAGGTAATTGAACCACGACCATGTAACAGGCGCTATGAACAAGGCCTGAATGTGATTCAGGACTGTGATGGCGGCGGCGGCGGATTTTCGATCACCGAGGCGCGTTTGGACATGTCGCCGAACCAGCGCTGCACATGCGTCAGGGCCGGATCAAGCGTGATGCGGGCCGGCCGCATGAATTCGATGGCGACAATGCCGGTGATGTCGGCCACCGAAAACTCATCGCCAGCCACAAACCGCCGCTCGGCAAGCGCCTCATTGAAAAGCTGCAGAAACCTTTCGGCCTTGGGGCGATTGGCGGCAGCCCATTCGGGCACTTGCGGCACCTCGACCTTGGCCATGAAAGGATGGCTGTGGCGGAAGACCGAGGCAACCGTCAGCAGCAGCCCCATTTCCAGCCGCCGCTGCCACATCTCGATTTCGGCGCGCCCTCGTGCGCTTGTGCCAAATAGCGCCGGTTCGGGGTGCAATTCCTCGAAATAGCGGCAAATGGCGATGGATTCGGTCAGCACCGTGCCATCATCCAGCTCGAGACTCGGCATTTGCTGCACCGGATTGACCTTGGTGTAGCTTTCGCTTCGATGCTCCAGACGGCCGATATCGATATGTTTGGAGGGGATCGACAAGCCCTTCTCGCGCAGGAAGATTTCAACCCGACGAGGATTGGGCGCCCGGGCGGTCGTGTAAAGCAGCATGGCATGGTCTCCCCAATCAGGCGCGCGGGCACCGCCAAGCCAATTTGCCTTGCGGGTCATCGCTTTGCAAGCGGCACGGGCCGGTTTTAGGCGCATCTGCGACCTGAACGATAATTCCTGAAGCGTCGTTGGAAGGACAAAGTTAAGCATTCTGCGGCTCTATGCAGCTTGGATGAGAGACGGGCCCCCGCACCAAAATGAGTGAAGTCACCGCAGAAATGATCGAGCGTGGCCGCGGTGTCGCCGACATTGCGCAGGCGCAGCAACGGCGCAAGCTGGCGACGCGGGTGCGCGCGGCCCGCGAAGCGCTGACCTCGATCGGCTCCGGCCAGCGGCGCTTTGATATCCAATTGATGCGGCTCTATGCCCATAATCAGCGCCATGCCACGCTGGCTCAATTGGTCCTGCTCGTACCCTCGGCGCTGCTCGCCGCGCAATGTCTGCGCCCCGGTTTCATTTTCTTGTGGCTGCTGGCTGCCGCCGCGGCGATTTTCGCCAATCTCGAAATCAGCCGCCGCTTTTGTGCGCGCCTGCCTGATAGTGCCGCCGTGGCACAATCACGGCGCATGGTGGTCGGCGTGGCGCTGCTGCAAAGCACCATTTTCGCCAGCATCGTGGTGTTCGCCAATATGGCCGCAGGCAATGCCAGCGCTGCCTTTGCGCTTTTTCTGGTGCTGATCGAAGGGGCTTTGGCTTCGAATCTGGTGTCATCCGTGCCGCAGGCGCTCTATGCTTGGTTGCTGCCGTTGCTGCTGGCGGCGGCAACGTTTGCGCTGCGCGATCATGCCGCTGGCCTGCTGGTGCTGGTTCTGTGTTTTGGGGCCTCGACCTTTTTCTTGTTGCTCGGGCTTCGCGCCTATCGCCACGATCTGCGCGCCATTGAATTGCAGGAGGAAAAGGACACATTGATCGCCGAAATCGATCAGGCACGCAAAAATTCCGAAGAAGCACGGCGCCGCGCCGAAGAAGCAAGTCTCGCCAAATCCCGTTTCCTGGCGACCATGAGCCATGAATTGCGCACCCCGCTCAACGCCATCCTCGGCTTTTCAGAAGTGATGAAGGATCAGATTTTCGGGCCGCACAGCAACGACAGCTATGCCGAATACAGCCGCGATATTCACAGTTCCGGCGAGCATTTGCTGGCCCTGATCAATGAAATCCTCGATTTGTCACGCGTCGAGGCCGGTCGTCAGGAATTGCACGAAGAGGCGCTGCCGCTGGCCGAAGTGGCGCGCGATTGCCTGCATCTGATCAAAATGCGCGCCGCCAAACGCGACATCACCATCATCGAAAGTTTTGAAGCGGATTTGCCCAAGCTCTGGGCCGATGAGCGGGCCTTGCGCCAGATCATCCTCAACCTGCTTTCCAATGCCGTGAAATTCACCCCGGCGCATGGCACGGTGACGGTCAAGATCGGCTGGACGCAGCCGGGCGGACAATATCTGATGGTGCGTGACAGCGGCCCCGGCATTCCCGAAGCGGAAATACCGCTCGTGCTCAGCACGTTCGGGCGCGGTTCCGCCGCCATCAAGGGCGCCGAAGAAGGCACCGGCCTCGGGCTGCCCATCGTCAAGGGTCTGCTGGAATTGCACGGCGGCACGTTGATTTTGCGCTCCAAACCGCGTGAGGGCACCGACGCCATTGCCGTGTTCCCGCCTGACCGCGTGATCGCGCTCATGCCGCAACTGGATCCGGAAGCTCCGGTGCCCGACAGCGTGCTGAAAGCCACCCGCGCCGCCTGAGCGCTGCGGTGGCCACCGACCTTGATCACCAGCCAGTCACGCTTTGATGAGGCCCTGAGTCTTGCCTTCCTCGCGCGCTTGTGGAATCCAGTTTAGCTCAAGATATTTTGATTCTGCACTGCGCGGGGGACTTGCGGATGGCTCTCGTCAAACGTATTCGAAAAATTGTTGTTTTCGCTCTGCTTTTGTTGACATTGTCTGTTGCTGCCCTGCTGGCACCCGGCAGTGCGATGGCGCGCGGTTTGCTGGCATTGCGGGTCGATGGCAAGATGCGCACCGCAGTCGTGGTGGAGCGCGAGCCGCTGAAACGCCAACGCCGCCGGGTGATCATCGTCCTGCATGGCAGCCACAGTTCGGGAGCGCGCATCCGCCAACGCCTGGCGCTCGATCGCCTGATTGGCTACAGCGGCGTCGTGCTGGTCTTCCCCAATGCCATCCAGGGCCATTGGAATGTCGCGGGGGCTGCGCTCGGCAAGGGCGACGATCTGCATTTTCTGCTGGCGCTGCGCAACAGTCTGGTGCGGCGCGGCATCGCCCAGGCGCACCATATTTTTCTGGCAGGTGTTTCGACCGGCGGCAGCATGGCGCTGGCGATCGCGTGCCGCGCCCCTTCGATGTTCGTCGGCTATAGCGCCGTCCTTGGCAATATGCCCGCCGCCCTCAAAGGCCAGTGCAAGCTGCCACGCCCGACCCCGCTGCTGCTGATCAATGCCACCGGTGACAAGATGATGCCCTTTGCGGGCGGCCCTACCCTCAAGCTGGATTATCCCGGCCCTGTCCTCTCGGCCGCTGCGACGCTTGAACCCTTCATGCTGGCAGCCCAATGCAAGGAGCAGGTCGGCAGGAAGCTGGTTGTGCCGCTGGCCCCGAAATCAAGGCTGGGCGTGCGCATTGACCGGCACATCGGCTGCCGCGCGCCGGTTGAGGATGTCACGGTGGTCGGCGGCGGTCATGTCATTCCGGGACGGCATTTTGGTCCCAAGGGCCGTTTTGGACGCCATCGCCCGACCGGGGTGGATGCCGCCCGCCTGATTTTCGGTTTCTCGCAACAGATCAGATAGGCGCCACCAGCCACCAATCGAGATCAAGCAGGATGCGGCCCTCGCTCTCAGCATTGCCGGGCACTGGAAACGCCGCGCATGGCAGGTCTTGCGTGGCTATGGTGCGCAGCCGCAGCGCGCCGATGTCATCACGGCCCGGCAGGCGCTGCTTGTCCAGCACTTCGCTCCACGCAAACACGGTGCCGCCTGCAAACAGCGGATTGACATGCCGCCCGCCATTGATCGCCGCGACATGAAAGCCATTGGCAAGGCCGTTGAACGACAGCGCCCGCGCCAGCGATATGACGTGCCCGCCATAGATCAGGCGGCGGCCGAACCGATCCCCGGCCTGGGCAAACTGGTTGAAATGCACCTTGGCGGTGTTCTGGTAGAGCCGTGTCGCCAACTGGTGCTCGGCTTCTTCCACCGTCATGCCATCGACATGATCAATTTTCGCGCCGAGGGCATATTCGCCAAAGCGCTGCGTGCTGCCCGCCAGGCCATTGTCATAAGCGGCAAGGTTGAGCCTTGGCACCGCGCCACCAATATCCTCCGGCCCGAGGCCCGCCCGCAGCGACGGCGGCGCGGCCGGTGTGATGGTCGATGCCGCATCGCGCTTGCGCACCATCACCCAGCGCACAAATTCCAGCACCACCTCGCCGCGCTGGTTGAACCCGCGCGAGCGCACATGCACCACACCGGCCTGGCGGTTGGAATTTTCCTTGACGCCTAAAACCTCCGATGTCGCCGTCAGGGTATCGTCGGCATGGACCGGGCGAAGCCAGCGACATTCGGCATAGCCGAGATTGGCGACGGCATTCAGCGAAATATCCGGCACGGTTTTGCCAAAAACCACATGAAAGACCAGAAGATCGTCCATCGGCATGGCCCCATAACCGATGCCGCGGGCAAATTCGGCTGACGATTGCACAGCAAAGCGACTGCCGTAGAGCGCCGTATAAAGTGCCTGATCGCCCGTTGTCAGCGTGCGCGGTGTGGCGTGGCGAATGGTGTCGCCCTGATGAAAATCTTCCAGGAAGCGTCCGAAATTCTGTGTGCTGGCCATGAGTCCCCGCCTTGGCTCCCCTGTCGCGCCCCCGCGGCGCGGACGCATCGGCCCCGGCCTAAACAAAGATTCACCCGTGCACAATCGCAGGCTCTGGATATTTGGCGCTCTGTCGCCTAAAGGCTGATCCCCACACCAACGAGATGCTGACATGCCTGAACCAACCTGCCGCCTTTGTAGCACGCCGCTGCGGCATGTTTTTCTCGATCTTGGCCAGCAACCGGCCGCCAACAGCTATGTGGTGCCGGGCACGGAGGCTAACGAGCCGCGTTTTCCGCTCAAAGTGCGGGTGTGCGAGGCTTGCTTTTTGGTGCAAGCCGATGCGCCGGTCTCCCCTGATGCGATTTTCAGCGACTACGCTTACTTTTCCTCATTTTCCGACAGTTGGGTGGAACACGCGCGCCGCTATGCGCACAAGATGATTGGCGAACTGGCCTTGGGGCCGGATGCACTGGTGGTCGAAATTGCGTCCAACGATGGCTATTTGTTGCAGCATTTCAAGGCGCAGAATGTCCCGGTGCTCGGCATTGAACCAGCCGCCAATGTCGCCGAAGTCGCGCTGCGACGCAGAATCGACACCAGGGTCGCATTTTTCGGCAAGGCGACGGCCAGCGCGCTCGCCAGCGAAGGTGTCAAGGCCGATCTCATGGCCGCCAATAATGTGCTGGCGCATGTGCCGGATATTGGCGATTTCTGCGCGGGTTTTGCCATTCTGCTGAAAGACGATGGTGTCGCGACCTTTGAATTTCCACACCTTCTCAATCTCATCGCCAAGGTGCAGTTCGATACCATCTATCACGAGCATTTTTCCTACCTGTCGCTGCTGGCGGTGGAGCGGGTGTTCGCGGTTGGCGGCCTGAAGGCCGTTCACGTCGAAGACCTCCCCACCCATGGCGGCTCCTTGCGGGTGCACGCCGTCAAGGCCGCCAACCCGCGTGCGCCCTCGCCTGCGCTGATTGCCATGCGTCAACGCGAGCATGATGCCGGACTGGATGCCATCGCCACCTATGACGGCTTCCCGGCCCGGGTTGAGGCGGTCAAGGCGGCATTCCAGGCGTTTTTGAACAAGGCCGCAGCACAGGGCAAGAAGGTCGCGGCCTATGGCGCAGCGGCCAAGGGCAACACTTTCCTCAACGCTTGCGGCGTGACGGCCGAGGCCATCGCATGCGTGTTTGATCGCTCGGATGCCAAGCAGGGGCGCCTGTTACCCGGTAGCCACATCCCCATTCTCGCACCGCAGATGCTGGCCACTGTGAAGCCGGATTATCTGGTGATCCTGCCGTGGAACCTCGCTGACGAGATCATGCAGCAAATGGCGGACTTGCGCACTTGGGGCGGCAAGTTCGTGACCGCAATACCCGAACTTATCATCCACGCGTGATGCATCTTGGCACCGGGCACATCACTGGATGTAGCCCTGTGCCCGCAAGAATTTGGCGAGGGCGCCGACAAAATCCCGCGTCGTGGCGTTGCACCCGGCCTCATGCGGCGCGCAGTCGGGAATGTCCCACGAACTGGTGCGGTTGAAGTGCGCCAACATGAATCGCCATGCCGCCGAAAACTTGCCAGCCCGCGCTGCCGCTGCAACATAGGCAGCACAAGCCCCATTTTGACCGTCGCGACAGCCCGGCAAAAATTGCGCCATCTCCTGCTCGAAATAGGGGCGAAACGAAGCGTTCGCCGATTCATCGACAAAGGCGCCGTTGTTCAAGCGGTAGAACCGGCTGGGCGCGACGCTGTCGGCATAATCGGTGAAGGTGTAGAGGAAGGCATTGTCGATGAACCTGAAATC
>JAJZGX010000022.1 GCA_021804825.1 Pseudomonadota bacterium
CGGTGGTGATGCCGCGAAACCCCTGGGTTGCTTCGCTTGCGCTCGCAATGACGGAGGGAAGTCGCTCGCAATGACGCGGGTTGGGCGCTCGCAAAGGCGGCAACTGGGGCGCCAAACCCGGGCACGACAAGCGGCGCTTCCTCAAACATGGGTGAAGGTCAGCGCGCCTGCCGATTCCAGCGAAATGTCAAAGGTCACTTCCGCAGCCTGCTCGCCGCGATAATCCAGCGTGCTGATCAGGAAGGGCCCCTGAATGGTGCCGTAGGCCGGCACCACGACCTGCCAGTTGCCGACAATGCCGTTGAAGAAATTTTGCTGCATCAGCGCATCCGAGGCCGCATCCTTGAAAATGCCGGCACCGGTGATCGAGGCCCGTAATACGCCCGCCCCGGCCAGAAGTTCTCGCCAGCGGCCCGGCGAGTCGGCGGATGTGGCATCGACCTTGTCGGTGGTAAGCGAAAAACGCTGGGTGCGCAGCCCTGCCACTGTGACAAAGGTGTTGGTGCCGGTGCCATCATCAAGTTTCAACAGCAGGTCTTTGCCTTTTTGCGCGGCCATGGGAAAATCTCCAGATGAATGTCAGCGCTCAAAGCGCCTCGGTATAGGCGCGCAGCTTCAGGCTGGCGCGGGCAAAACGGCCATTGTGCTCGCGCCTGGTCTCCAGCGACACCAGCCGCAGATTGACCAGATTGAAGCCGGTCAGCACCAGCGGCTGGTCTTGAACGAGCGCGAGCACGCGGGTGGCAATATCGAGCGCCTCGTGGCTTCCGCGCTGCAATGACCATGCGTTGAGAATGACGAACTGCTCGGCGCCAATGTCGGATCGGGTCGAAAGGTCGCGCCACAGCGCATCGCCGAAGGTGACATAGGGCGGGTTGGCGCTGCGCGGTGCTTCATCGAACACGTTGGGGCCGCCGAGCATGGCGCTCAGGCTCGCGTCCGCCAGCAAGGCGTTGCGAATGGCGGCACGCAACGCAGTCACAGGTGAGACGCTCATGGACGGATTTCCTCGCAATGACAAAGAACAAAGCGCGCCGGCGTGTCGACATCCTCATAGCCATGAATGACAAAGCTGCGGGTTGCGGTCGCCAGCCGCATTTCGCCGGTGAAGTTGGCAAAGGCGCGCAGGGTGATGTGGTGGGTGATGCTGACCTCCATCCGCCCAGCGCGAAAACGGTCACGTGCATGGGTCGGCACAATCTCGCCCCACAAGGTTGCCAGCGGCACGAAGCTCTGCGTGAAGCCGCCATTGTCATCCGAGCTGTCAACGGGTTGCAGCAGGGTCAAGCGCGTGCGCAGCGCACCGTTCGCCGGGCGCTTCATGTCAGCCTCACGGCGCGGAATGGGGCGATCAGCGCGGCGACGGACGCTGGCAAGCGCACCGCGCCGGAATCGGCCAGCACATCGCCGCGGTTGTCATACCAATGGGCGATCAACATAAAATGCGCCTGCAACAATGGCTGCGGCACGGCCGCTCCTGTCGCGCCGTAACCAATAGTCACATCGAGATAAATTCCGGCGATGGCCCGCCCCGGAGCAAGCGGTGCAGCGCTGAACAACAGCCGCGCCGCGTCAGGCGTCGTGTCGATGATGGGAAGCGTGACCGCAAGGTTTTGCGGGTTGTTGCTGGCATCAAACACCGTGATGGCGGTGAGCGCCGCAAAGGGTGCCAGCGGGATGGGGATCAGACCTGACTCTGGCCAGGCATCACGGATCAGGCGCCAGCCCTGCGTGATCAATCGCCGCCGCGTCGCCTGCTCGATGATCATGCGGGCGGAGGTGATCAAGCCGCCGATCAGGCCGTCATCGTCGGTATTGTCGACTTTCAACCAGCTCTTGACATCGGCCAGCGCCACCGGCTCAACCGCGGGCTGGATAAGGAGAACAGGGGTCATGGGGGCCTCATCTGGAGCGTGATGCCAAAGCCTTTCCGCCGACAACAGCCAAAGGGCTGCGGCGGATCGCTTTGCGGCAGGATGGTGCGAATGTTGCAGGAGAGTGCTGGAAGTCAGGGGCAGCGGCTGCTAGGATCAACCTGCCGCCCCGCGCTTCATGTCGTTGAGATTAAATCATGTCTGCATTCAGGATGCTTGTCGCAGCGGCTCTGGTGCTGCTTGCAAGCCAGCCCGCCGGTGCCGTTGTCGGCCCGACGATTCGTGATCCCGGCCTCGGCCCGCATGTCATCATGGTGCTGATGCGCCAGGGCAGTGCTGCGGGGTTTTGCAGTGGCGTGGTGGTTGCGCGCAACGCGGTGCTGACCGCCGCCCATTGCGTCACGAAGCCCGACAAGATGAAGCTGTTCTACCGCGACCATGGCCGTCCCGTGATGCTTGATGTGGCGCGCGTCGCGGTCAACCCCGGCTATCGCGCCGATGCCCAGCAAAAGCGCACCCGCACGGTCGATCTGGCGCTGGTCGAGAGCGCCACGCCGCTGCCCGACAGCTTCCGGCCCGCAAGGTTCAGCACAAGGGCATCAGCCCGGCTGCACGAGCCATTCCTCATCGCCGGATATGGCATGGGCCGCGAGCACGATCCGGCCTCGACAGGCGTGTTGCGCGTCGCCACAATCGAGACCCGCGCGCCCCTGTCACACATCCTCATCTGGGCCGAAGACCCCGGCCATGATGGTGCCGGGGCCTGCGAGGGCGATTCTGGCGCGCCGATTTTCGATCCCGAAACACGCCAAGCCATCGCCATCACCGCCTGGGCGGATGGTCATGACCGACACGTCTGCGGCGCCTTCACACAAGGCACGTTCATCGCGCCGCAACGCGGCTGGATCAGCCACGTCCTGCAAAGTTGGCAATGAGTTCGTCACCCCTCACGCCGTGCCGAATTTCAGCAGTTTGATGGCATCGAAATCCTGCACGCCGCCGCCGACCCGCTTGGTCGAATAGAACAACACATAGGGCTTGGCAGAATAAGGATCGCGCAGCACACGGATTCCGAGTCGGTCAACGATCAGATAGCCGCGCTCGAAATCACCAAAGGCAATCGACAGTGAATTGGCGCCAATGTCCTGCATGTCCTCGGCCTCGGTCATAGGAAAATTCATCAGCGTCGTTGCCCCGCCAATGGTGGTCGGTGGTGCCCAGAGATATTCGCCCGTGCTGGTCCTGAAGGTGCGCACCTGCGAGAGCGTGCGCCGATTCATGACAAAACGCGCCTTCTGCCTATATCCAGCCTTCAGGGCATAGATCAGATCGATCACCACATCGGACGGGTTCGCGGCAGGCCAGCCCGCCGAAACGCCGGTGACCTGATAGCCAAGGCTGCCCCAGGCCCAGCTGGTCTGCGCCACATTCGGCACGCTCATGAAGCCCTGCGGCTGGTTGACGCCGGTGCCATTGACGAAGGCCGTGCCTTCCTGCGTTGCAAAAGCCAGCGCGATTTCCTCACCGATCCATTGCTCGATATCGACAACCGAATCGTCGAGCAGGGTTTGGGTCGCCGCGGGCATGGCATAAAGCTCGAAAGCTGGAAAATGCATGTCGGCGATCTGCTGGGTGGCGCTTTGCGGGCGCGGATCAGCTTCCGCCACCCATCCCGATGCCGGGCCATTGAACGAGAAGGCCTTGCGCAATTGCGCGCCGGAAATCTGACGCACCGAGGCGATGGTGCGGATTGGCGAATAATTCGCCATGCGCAGCAATATCTCGCGTTCGGCTGGCACCGGCACGAGATAGCCGCCATCCGGGCCGGAACCAGCCGAAAGCGCCTTCGCCTCGAGCCCCTTCAGGCCCATGGCTTCCCCAGAGCGCATGTAGGAAGTGAAGGCCGCCTTGTGCTCGCGCTCATCGGTGCTGATGATCTCGCTGCGGCCGATTTGCGGACGGGCTTTTTCGATCAGCATGGTGTCGAGCCGACGCTTGTTGTCGTCGAGCGCCCGGTCAATGCGGGCCAGCTTTTCCTCGGTGACGACATCGGCGGAAAGTCTGGTCTCGATCTGATCGAGCCGCTCATCGTTGGTGTCGCGGAAGCTGGCGAAGGTGCGGTGAAAATCTTCAAAGGCCTGCGTGACATCATTGCCGATGGCTTTGGTCTCGGGTGCTGGTTTGGTGCGTGTTTCAGCGTTCATGATCATGCCTTTCATGAGAGGAAGTTTGCGATTGCGCGGCAGCTTCAGCGAAATGCTGCGGCAGCTTTGCGGATGGCGCGCGCCAGGCCTTCGGGCTTGACGGGAAGGTGGGCGCGCTTGACGGCGGATACCCGCGCCTGCGGCAACATGGGGAAAGTGACGATCGAGATTTCCCATAAATCGAGCCGGATCAGCTTGCGTATGCCGGTTGACTTGTCAGTGACGGCGCTTTGCGTGCGAAACCCGATGGAAAGCCCATCGAGCGCGCCATCGCGCATCAGCGCATGGATCTCGCGGGCGCGGGCCACCGCCAGATTGAGTTGCCCCTCAACCTTGAGGCCGCGCGCGTCCTCGATGATGGATGTCCAGACGCCGAGCGGCTGCGAAGCATCGTGTTGCCACAACATTTTCACGCCCGCAGCGCCACGCTTTTCCAGCGATGCGCGAAAGGCCCCCGGCATGACCAGATCGCGCCCCATGTCAACCACGCCGAACAGACTGGCATAGCCGACGAACGAGCCATCCTGGGTGAGGCCGGAAATCTGGCCGGGGAGATTTTTGGTTTCCAGCGCCGCGGTGATATGCGCCGTTTCGAGCTTTGGAATCTGTCTCCCCATCAGATCACCTCCGGCGTGGCGGCGCGCGGCGCCTTGGCCTTGCTGCGAGGCAGCGGCGTGAGCTTGCCCAACAAAATCAGGAAAGTGGCCAGCACCCGCTCGGCTTCGGCGCTTGAGGAGCGGCTCTTGCGTTCTCGTCGGCGAAACATCATGGTTCATCTCCAAATTGGCGGTTGAAGCGGGAAAGTTCACGCACGAACAAGTCAAACCGGCGGTTGGCGGCGGCCAGTTCGCGCAAGGTGGCGAGCAGCAGACCGGAGGCGCTCGACGCCCAGAGAAACAGCGCCAAATGCGCCAGATCGCCGCGTGCGATGATGGTTGAGATGACGTCGTTCATGGCTTGGCCGGGCTGACAGACCCCGTCTGCGGCACCTGCCCGCGTGGCAGGACGCCGTAACCCAGCGCCTCGCGCTTTTCATCGATGGTCAGGAAGCTCGCCGCATCGACGCGCGCCCATTCGATTTGCCGTTCCTCGGCCAGAGCGTCTATGCGATCAACATTATAGTCGAAGGTGAAAGGCCCATAGGCCTTGGCAAACCACGCGGCAAAGCTCTTTTGCGTGCGGGCGATCAACGGAATGACCGTCTGACGCCAGAAGGCGCGGTTGGCTTCCTGATAATTGGAGAAGGTGTTGTCACCCGGTATGCCGAGCATTTGCGGCGGCACGCCAAAGGCCAGCGCTATGTCGCGGGCCGCGCCATCCTTGGCCGCCATGAAATCCATGTCGCGTGGCGTCATCGACAGGGCCTTCCAATCGAGTCCGCCCTCTAACAGCAGTGGCCGTCCGGCATTGGTGAGGCCCGAGAAATTGTCGTCGAGTTCCGCCTTGAGCCGGTCGAACTGCTCGTCGCTGAGTTGGCTGCCTTCCGGGCCGGCATAGACCAGCGCACCGGAGGGTCGCGCAGCATTGTCGAGCAAGGCCTTGTTCCAGCCGCAGGCGGCATTGTGGATGTCGAGCGCCACCTGCGCTGCCGCAATCGGCGAGAAGCCATAATGATCATCGAGCGGATGAAACAGCTTCAGGTGCAGGATCTGCGCCATGCCCTCGGCATTGACGGGGTAGCGCACCTTGTCGCCGCCGATCATGTAATCATAGGCAACCGGCCAGCCGGTCGCGCCAGGCACGAGGCTCATGCGGTCAGGGCGCAGCGCGTAGAGTTCGCGCGGCAGGGCTTCGACCAGCGTCGCTTCGACATAGCCATTGCCAAACAACAGCAGGTTGGTGAACAACGCCTCGAAAAATGTCGGGCCAACATCCGTTGGGTTGGGGCGCGCGAGCAGATCAAGCAGCGGATGTTCGGTGATTTCCCTGCGGCCTTCAAACATCAGCCATGGCACCGAAGCGGCCGCTTCGGCGATCATCCGCACCGTGCGATATACCACGGCATTGCGCTCATAGCCCTGCTGGGTCAGCGTGACATAATTGCGCGGCGTCCAGCGGGCGAGGCCCATGGAGTGCAAAGCCAGCAACCGCGCCGCGCGCGAGACCTTGGTCTCCGGCAAACCAGGCAAGGCTCCGCCACCGCCGAAAAGGCGTGAAAAGAAGGACGACATGAGATGGGGCTCCCTGAAGGCAGGCAATAAAAAACCCGCCGGGTAGGGCGGGTGCAAGGCTTGAGATCGCGAAGCGCGGCCCTGCATTGGCGAAAAAGCAATATCGCGTCTTCGCCCACCACGTGCCGAGACATCTTGAGCCGTCAGTTTTGGAACGTGTTGAGCAAAGACACCTCAATGATCATCCTTTCGAGAAGGGCGTGTGCCCCTTGAAGCGGGCTTGTCCTCCTCAAATTTCGTCATTGTCTCGCATGCTCGATGATCACAGCGCAGCGTAAAATTGCCGCCAAGGGCGAATAACCCGCAGCGCCTCAGAACCATTCAAATGGTCGTGCTGTTCTTCCAACGTCCCGGCATCACCATGCCAGGCGTTAAAACCATTCTCGCCTCTACAACCGCCGCATCCTTGGTTCGGCGGCGTCCTTGACCAGCGCCAGGGCGGTGACGGCCCACACCAGTGCGTCGAGGCGGTCAGGGCTGTGGCCATCGGCCTTGCCTTCGAGGGTAAAGGCACACATTTCGTCTTCCAGCGCCGGAAAGGCCCCGGCGTGGCGCACCCTGCCCTGCTCATAAAGCTGCGCCACCGGCGCGGCGCGCAGATATTTGCCGCGGGTTGCCCGCACCGGGCGCACCGGCACGCCGGCATCGGCTTCGCCAATGACGGCCGCCACCATCTCACCACCCTGGTTGACCTCGGCCACCAGGGCATCGGCCTCGAAGCGGTGATAGAGCGCCACCGCCGCTGCCGCCCATTGCGCCGGGCGTGCCTGCGTCAAGGAGGCATCAGCCAGCACAATCACCAGACCGTCCGCGGTCACACCAGCGGCGATGATGCCACAGGCATCGGCACGTTTGCTGGAACTCGCCGGTGGATCGACCGCGACCACGATTTTGCGACAAGCTGGTGCCACCGCAAGGCGGGCCGCCTCCATCATGTCTCTTGTCCAGAGCGCGCCCGCGACATCCTCGATCACTTCGCCATCGATCTCCTGACGGCCCAATTTCGTGCCGCCATAGCGGGCAAGCACGGCTTCCAAAAAACCCGGTGCCAGATGCGCGGCATTGGCGGCGGTGGCGGCACGGGTCACGGCGGTGCGCGGGTCCTGCATCAGGCGTTTGACCAGCGCGGTCGGGCGCGGTGTCGTCGTCACCAATTGGCGCGGGAAGCGGCCGAGCCGAAGCCCGAATTGCAGCATGTCCCAGGTTGCCTCAGCCTGCCGCCATTTCGCCAACTCGTCGCACCATGCGGCTTCAAATTGCGGCCCGCGCAGACTGTCGGGCTGTTCAGCGGAAAACACCTGGGCAATCGTGCCATTTTTCCATGTCAGCAGACGCCGCGAGGGTTCCCACAAGGGCCGCTCATCGCGCCGGTGCACGGATAGCAGGCCCGAAACGCCCTCGATCATCACATTGCGCACATCTTCATGGGTCTCGCCAATCAGCGCGATCCGCTGGGGAGCCACCTCGGCGAAGCCCGGCAAGGCCAAAGCCAACCCGCGCACCCATTCGGCGCCGGTGCGGGTTTTGCCAGCGCCGCGACCGCCCATCACCAGCCAGGTCGTCCAGGGTGCACCGTCTCTGGCCCCCGCAGGCGGCAATTGATCCGCCCGGCCTGACAAGCACCAATCAAACATCAAACATTCAAGTTCATGGGCCGAAAGCCCGGCGACCAGCGCCTCGAAGTGGCCGTCGCGCACGGCTGCCAGAAGCATCCGGCGAAATTCCCCATCGATCTGCGGCCACCCCTGCGGGGCCGGCGCGCTCACATCGCCACGTCGGTCGCAACCGGCCAATAGGCGTCATCGACAGGTTTGGGCGACACTCTTTTCGGGCGCGGCTTCACGGCAATGCCGTCCTCCTCGCGCTCGATCACCTGCAAAACCCGCACCGCCAGCGGCTGCGGTGTCGTGCCCGGTTGCGCGTCTGCGGCATCACCCAGCAGATCAGCCGCCGCCTCGGCGCCAACAAGCATGATGGCATTGAAATCCTGCGTTGTCTTGATGACCATGGCCACTCCCTTTGTGTTCGGGCAATGTCGTGTCGATACAGTCATCGACCATGCCCATTCACTAGCCGACCAGCGTGCGGAAGTCAAGGATTATTTTCTTATTTTAGGAATTTTTTCTTAGTTTTCTTCGTGGCGGCATTTTTGCCAGATGCGGCATGCGACGTGGCCATGTGACAATATGATCAATTAAATCATCAACTTCGATGTCCTCTTCGTGGCCTTGCAATCTGCCGCGCACAGATATGCCCGCCTCATGCACGCTGTCCCGCGAGCCGGATTTGAGATAGTGCCACCACATCAGATCACGCCCCTCGGCGACCAGACGATAGGCGCAGGTCGGCGGCAACCAGCCGATATCGCGCAGCTTGTCCGGCGTCAGGGCGATGCAATCGGGCACGAGGTTTTGGCGTTGAGGATAATTTCGGCACGCACAGGTGTGTCCATCCAGCAATTTGCAGCCAATATCGGTGAAATGCACCTTGCCGGTATCTTCATCCTCCAGTTTGACGAGGCAGCAGCGCCCGCAGCCATCGCAAAGCGCTTCCCATTGCTCCGGAGTCAGAGCCTCCAGTCCGTCGTGCCAGAACTCACCCGTTTTCGCCGCATGGCCGCCATTGATCGTCACACTTGATACCTCAAGACTTCGCGCCCCATTTCAGCACAGTTGCAACTGGCACGCCACTTGCTGTTTCGGCATCACGGTCAAGGCTTGCACCGTCATGTGTCAGGTTGCCGACATCATGTGTTGAAAAAGTCTTAACCCTGTGCCACATCACAGCCTGATCGGGGCGGGGCTTGTTAAGGAGTGTAGAGCTTGCGTGAATGGCTCGCCCAGTCGCAGCTGATGCGCCGCCTGTCTCGATTTTTCCTGGCCCTTGATGCTGCCATCACGGCCTGGCTGTTCGAAGGCGGGCGCGATGGCCGCGAAATGCTAGAACAATTCGTCACCTTCATGGACCGATTCCATGTCTCGGGCTTTCGCAAATTTCTGGTCGAAGTTGCCTGCGAAGGCCTGACGCTCGGCTCGGCAGGTGCGGTCTTTGCCGTGATCATGGCTGGCCCCGCGTTCCAGATCACCCAGCAGAAATGGCCACGCAAGGAAGACCTCGCCATCACCTTTCTTGATCGTTATGGCCGCGTCGTCGGCAAGCGCGGCATCCTGCATGATGACAGCGTGCCGTTGAGCCAATATCCCGCCAATCTCATCGATGCCGTGCTTTCCACCGAAGATCGGCGGTTTTACCATCATTTCGGCGTTGACATCATCGGCACCCTGCGGGCCGTGACGGTCGATGCCACCGGCAAAAAACATGTGCAGGGCGGTTCGACCCTCACCCAGCAATTGGTCAAGAACCTTTTTCTCAATGACCAGCGCACCATAGAGCGCAAGGTCAATGAGGCTTTTATTTCGATCTGGCTGGAGCAACATCTCACCAAGCGCCAGATCCTGAAAATGTACCTTGATCGCATGTACATGGGCAGTGGCACCTTTGGTGTGCAGGCAGCCGCCAAATTCTATTTCGGCAAATCGGTGCGTGACCTCACCTTGAGTGAATGCGCGATGCTGGCGGGCCTGTTCAAGGCCCCGACAAAATTCTCGCCTGATGTGAATTTGTCGGCAGCGCGCGGACGTGCGGCGCGGGTTCTCGATAATATGGTGGCGGCCGGCTATATTTCCGAAGGTCAGATGCATGCCGCCCGCCTTGCCCCGGCAACGCCGATCGAGCGCCCACAAGTCAGCCCGCCCGACTGGTATCTCGATTGGGCTTTCAGCGAAGTGCAACACCTCGCCAACGAGGGCAAGTTCGGCAAATCCCGCGTTCTGGTGGTGCGCACCGCGCTGGATCCAGCGCTGCAAAAGGTCGCTGAATCGTCGATACAAGACCATCTGCGCGTGTCGGGCAAAGCCCTGCATGTGTCGGAAGCTGCCGCAATTTTCCTGAAACCCGATGGCGCCGTCCGGGCCATGGTCGGCGGGCGCGATTATGGCACCAGCCAGTTCAACCGCGTCACGTCGGCGCTGCGCCAGCCGGGTTCTTCGTTCAAACCCTATGTCTATCTCACCGCCATCGAAACCGGACGGCTGCATCCAAATACCATCATCGTCGATAGCCCGGTGTGCCTTGGCAATTGGTGCCCGCATAATTTCGAAAAGCGTTATCTTGGCCCGGTGCCGGCCTGGAAGGCCCTTGCTGAATCCATCAACACCTGCGCCGTCAAAGTGTCGATCCTGATTGGCGCCGACCTCCGGTCAAATACCTGGAATGATGCCAAACTCGGGCGCAAGCGCATCATCGCCATGGCGCACCGGCTCGGGATCACCACGCCGCTTGAAGACACGCCTTCGTTGCCCATCGGGGCCGATGCCATCAAAATGATTGATGAAGCGACGGCTTATACGACCTTCGCCAATGGCGGGAAGAAAGCACCTCCCTATGCCGTGATTGAGGTTCATGACAGTCGCGGCAACCTGATTTACCAACATGATCGTGACGCGCCACCCCCGGTGCAAGTCGTCAGCCCGCAGAACATCGCGCAATTGAACTTCATGCTGCAAAAAGTCGTCGAGACCGGCACCGGACGCAAAGCCTTTCTCGGCTTCACCCCGGCGGCAGGCAAGACCGGCACAACCAACAATTACAAAGACGCGTGGTTCAATGGCTTTACCGGCAATTATGTCGGCCTCGTCTGGTACGGCAATGATAATGATTCACCGATGCGGCAGGTTGTTGGCGGCCTGTTATCGGCTTCCACCTGGCATGATGTCATGGTTTACGCGCATCATGGCGTGAAATTGGTGAATTTCCCGGGCGCCGAACCGGTTGCCGCTCAAGGGATTGCAGCCGCTAATGCTGCCTCAGGCACGGCAACTGACCTCGCCAGTGCCCTCGGCGCGCCCGTGGCACCGCCTCGGCTCTCGAAAGTTTCAGCTAAAGCTCTGAAAAATCTCAATATTCTTATTGATCAGGTGAAGCCCCGAAGGGCCAGCTGGCTGCGACAGCGGCACATGCGCACGCAGCAGGCCTCGCGCCAGAGCGGTCATGCGGGCATCATCATGCCGGGCGGGCGCATCACCATCCAATAGCCTGCGCATCTGGCGTTGGCACAAGGTTTATTTTGCCGCCCTATTCTGCTATGGCCGCAGCAGGCATGACAGCGCGGGCTGATGTGCCCTCGCACCTTGGGTTATTGTCGTGTGGTCGCTTTTTCGCCTCCTGATAGCTGGCTTTCTCGGGACGGCGCTCGGTTTGGCGGCAACATGGTACAGCGTGCGGCATGTGAAATCAGTGTCCTATGTCGCCATAGGGCCGTGGCGCGCCACCCCTGCCAATGCCACTCTGGCAGCAGATCCTTATGGCCGGGCCTATTTGGCGCATTCCGGCACGGTGCCGCTTGGCCTTGGTGAAGGTATCGTGCTCGTCGCGAAACACGACAGTTCCGGACAGCCGCTTTCAGGGGCCTGCACCTATCGCGTGACCGGAGATATGCCTTCTGCGCGGTTCTGGACGCTGACCGCCACAGCCAGGCAACCCGCTATCCAGCCCGTGACATCGACGTCGCGCGCCGCTGTGGACGCCGCGTTTTCCGGCAGCCTGACGTCCGGCGAGGCCGTCTGGCAGCGCCATGATTCCATTGCAGTCGCTATTTCGCGCCAACCCCAGCCCGGCAACTGGCTGGCGCTGGCCAATGATGCCACCTTTGCTATCAAACTGCGGCTATATGATACGGGTGCGGCCTTTGTTGGCCCATCAACGGCGCCTTCGATGCCAAAAGTCCAACGCGTGTCCTGCCCATGATCGCGCTAGCTCCACTGCCATTGCTGCCGAGGTTTTGGCCATGAAACCAGCTTTCGAGCGCACAGGTTGGCCATCATGGGTTTTGGGCACGCTCTGCCTTGCGGGGATTGTGCACCTCACCTCGATTCTGATGTTGCCGCATTTCAGCAAAAGCGCCGTAGTCGTGCCGGTGCTCACGGCGGCGTCGGCGGCCAGCGCCCCACAAATCGCACCACCCGGCGAGATGACCCGCGACCCCAATATCATTTCGGCGCTCTGCCGGTTTGATTTGAAGCAAGGCCCCCTGCGTATCATCACCGCCGTTCCGGGCGATGAATTCATGTCGATCTCGTTTCACGAGACCGGTGGGCCGGTTTATTTCTCCGTCACCGATCAGGCCGCCGACAAGGGGCAAATCAATCTGGTGCTCGGCACCCAAAGCCAGATTGATGATATTGGCGCCAACGATGATCCCGATCATCCCTCCCCCGATCTTCGGGTCGTCAGCCCGCATCATCGCGGCTATGCGCTATTTCACGTGCTGATCAGTCAGCCGGATCAGCGTGCCGAAGCTCAAGCCTTGCTCAAAGAGGCCGTCTGCCGCCCCGATAGCGAAGACGCAAGCTAGCTTGCCAATGCGACATAAACTGGTGGCGCTGCCTGGCGAAATTCCATTGCCACAGGTCACGCAATCAATTGCGTCAGGGGATTTCTGCCCGCATAATGTGTCTTTCTCCTGCAAGGATCCCGCCGATGGCTCTGCCGCCGCAACTGCAACATAAATTGCGTATTCCCGTCATTGCCGCGCCGCTGTTTATCATTTCCAATCCCGATCTGGTGATCGCCCAGTGCAAGGCGGGGGTGGTAGGGTCTTTTCCCTCGCTTAATGCCCGGCCGATCTCGCAACTCGACGAATGGCTGCACCAGATCACCGAAGCCTTGGCAGCCCACGACAAGGCACACCCGGACAGGCCCGCTGCGCCTTATGCCGTCAACCAGATCGTGCACAAAACCAACAATCGCCTCGATCAGGACATGGCACTTTGCGAAAAATGGAAGCCGCAGGTGGTGATCACCTCGCTCGGCGCCCGCGAAGATGTGAACCATGCCGTGCATGGCTGGGGTGGCATCACGATGCATGACATCATCACCGAACGCTTTGCGCGCAAAGCCATCGAGAAAGGCGCAGATGGGCTGATCGCTGTCGCCGCCGGGGCTGGCGGACATGCTGGCTCACTCTCCCCTTTCGCTCTGCTGCAAGACATACGTGACTGGTTTTCCGGGCCGCTGGCGCTCTCGGGGGCCATTGCGCGCGGCGGTGCCATTCTTGCCGCACAGGCGGCGGGCGCGGATGTCGCCTATATTGGTTCAGCCTTCATCGCGACGCAGGAAGCGCGTGCGGTGGCCGACTACAAGCAAGCCATTGTCGAAGGCCGCGCCGCCGACATTCAAGGCTCAAGCTTGTTTACCGGCATATTCGGCAATTATCTGCGCCCCTCGATTGTCCGTGCGGGGCTTGATCCCGACCATCTGCCGGCGAGCGACCCCAGCCATACCAATTTCGCGTCGGGCGGTGCGGGCGACGCCAAAGTCTGGCGCGATATCTGGGGCAGCGGCCAAGGCATTGGCGCCGTGCACGAGGTGGTCTCGACGCAAGCGCTGGTCGCGCGCCTCGCCTCCGAATATCAGGCTGCCAAACAGGCCCTGTGTGGCTGACGTCCGCGGCAATGGTGCCGCAGGCTTAGCGCGAGAAGTTCGGCTCAGGCCGAATTATGATGCGCCGCCTTGATCGGGGCTTGCAGGCAATCCTGTTTTAGTTATTATTGATAACTATAAACAAAACAGGAGGCAAGCATGTTGACAAAAATCAGCATTGTCAGCGCCGTGGTTGGCGCTTTGACCGTATCAGGCGGCCATGCCGCGGAAACCCCCGCGCAGGCGGCGGCGAAGGCCAAGCCAATGGCCTGTGAACAATTCACGACTGCGATTTTGGGTCAAAGCGATGTCACCATCAAGTCTGCCAAGGACGCCACAGGCAAAGGCGATGTGCCTGCCTGCATCGTAAAGGGCGCTGCGGATGCTCGTACGGGTGCTGACGGCAAGGCCTATGCGCTCGATTTTGAAATGCGTTTGCCAAAATCCTGGAACGGGCGGTTTTTGCACCAGGTGAATGGTGGCAATGATGGCAAGGTCGTCAAGGCTGACGGTGGCGGCGGGCTTCTCAATGCCGTTGGCGGTGTTTCGGCATTGGCGCGCGGCTTTGCCGTGTTGAGCAGTGACGAAGGTCATCAGGGCAAGGATGCCGCCAATGCGTCATGGCGTCTCGGGCAAGGCACGGCCTTTGGGATCGACCCGCAAGCGCGCGATGACTATGGCTACGTCGGCGACGCAACTTTGGGCCCGCTCGGCAAGGCCATTATTGCGCGGTTCTATGGCGTGAAACCGGCGACGTCCTACATGGTCGGCTGCTCGAATGGCGGACGGCACGCCATGGTCGCGGCGGCACGTTTTCCCGGTCGTTACAATGGCTTCGTGGCTGGCGATCCGGGGTTTGATCTCCCGCGCGCCGCCTTGCAGCACGCCTGGGATGTGCAGAGCTTCATGATCGCCAATCCCGATGTGCAGAAAGCCTTCTCGCCCACCGATTTGGCGTTGATCTCGCGCAAGGTTGTCGAAGTTTGCGACAAGCTCGATGGTGTTGCCGACGGCATTGTCGGAGATATTCGCGCTTGCCAAAAGATATTTCACCTCAGCAGCTTGCAATGCAAGGGTGCCAAGACTGATACGTGCCTCGCCCCCGCCCAGGTGAAAGCTCTGACCCGCGCATTTGGTGGCCCAAGGAACAGCAAAGGCCAGCAGCTTTATGCAACATGGCCCTACGATAGCGGCCTTGGCGGCAGAAATTGGCGGTTTTGGAAGCTTTACAGCGGCATTGCGCCTTGGGGCAACAATTCGCTGATTGCCGTCATGGGCGCGGCCTCGCTCGCTTCAATTTTCACGACGCCGCCGACACCAACGACAGGTGATCCGGTCGCATTGGTGAATTTTTTGGCTCATTTCAATTTCGACAAGGATGCCCCGAAGATTTATGCAAAGGGCACTTACACGGTTGATGGCAAAGTGATCACCTACCGCGATTCTGCGTGGGATTTCATGACACCACCGCATGTGGACAATCCGCATCTTGCCGCGCTTGCTGCCTCTGGGCACAAACTGATCATTTATCAGGGGCAAAGCGATCCAGTGTTTTCATTTGATTCAATCACCCGCTGGTATGAGCACCTCAACGCCAACGACAAGGGCAAGGCGGCGCAATTTGCGCGTCTTTTTGCCGTGCCGGGCATGAATCATTGTGAAGGCGGCCCGGCGACCGATGGGTTTGACGCGCTCAGCGCGGTGGTAGATTGGGCAGAAAAGGGCAAGGTCCCACATCGTCTGATAGCGCACGTGCGCGCCGCCAACAGGGAAGTTCCGGCCGACTGGAGTCCAAAACGCACGCGTCCCTTGTGTCCATGGCCAAAAATTGCCCGCTACAAGGGCGGAGACATTGAAAGTGCCACAAGCTTCGTGTGCGAATTGCCTCGCGAAGACTGATGATCTCATCCCGGAATTTTGCTCCCGTGACGCAGACGTGGGCGCAGAAGCTTCCCAGCCCCAACCGGGGCAGTTGACGACCAGCAGTTTATTGCCCAGTCTGACCGCCAAGACCCGCCGCCATGCAGCGCGGGTTGCCGCGGGAGGATTCCATGGCCGTCACGTCTGCAACCAGCGCCATGCGCCGGTTTTTAAGCGCTCTTGCTAAAGCTCTAGCTGAAGATGATGCCAAGGCTGCCGCCGGGCTTTTTGCGCCTGACGCTTATTGGCGCGATCTGGTGAGCTTCACCTGGAACATTCGCACCATGGAGGGCAGGCCTGCCATCAAGGCCATGATCGAAGCCTGCCTGCCGCATGTCAAACCCCGCAATTTCAAGATCGACGGCAAGGTCAGCCAGAGCGATGGCATCGCCGAAGCCTGGATAATTTTTGAAACCGCAGTGGCGCGCGGGCGCGGCCATGTTCGCCTGAAGGGCGACAAATGCACCACCTTGCTCACCACCATGGCCGAACTCAAAGGCCACGAAGAAAAAACCGGCGAAGCGCGCGATCCTGGCGTCGTGCATGGCGCGGAACTCGGTCGCAAGACCTATGCCGAGCGGCGGGCCGAAGAACTTGCGACCCTCGGTGTTTCGACCCAGCCTTATTGCGTCATCATCGGTGGCGGACAGGGCGGCATTGCTCTTGGCGCAAGGTTGCGACGCCTCGGTGTGCCCACCATCATCATCGAGAAAAATCCGCGGGCTGGTGATAGCTGGCGCAACCGCTACAAATCGCTCTGCCTGCATGATCCGGTCTGGTATGACCACCTGCCCTATCTGCCCTTCCCCGATGATTGGCCGGTGTTCGCGCCTAAAGACAAAATCGGCGATTGGCTCGAGAGCTACACCAAGATCATGGAGCTGAATTATTGGAGCAGCACGGTTTGCGATCGGGCGAGCTATGACGAAGCCAAGGGCGAATGGACGCTGCATGTCACGCGCGAGGGCAGACCCATGGTGCTGCACCCCAAGCAACTGGTGCTGGCCACGGGCATGTCGGCGGTGGCCAATATGCCGGATTATCCCGGTCAGGCCAGTTTCAAGGGCATAGTTGTGCATTCAAGCCAGCACAAGGGCAGCGATGGCTGGAAGGGTCGCACCTGCGTTGTCATCGGCTCCAACAATTCAGCCCATGATATTTGCGCCGATCTTTATGAACACGGGGCCGATGTCACCATGGTGCAACGCTCCTCGACCTTGGTGGCGCGCTCGTCGAGCCTGATGGAACTTGGCCTTGCCGGACTTTATTCCGAAGCTGCCACAAAGGCCGGAATCACCACCGACAAGGCCGATATGATTTTCGCGTCCGTCCCCTATGGCATGATGGCCGAAACCCAGAAGCCGATTTATGAGGCCATGAAAATACGTGACGCTTCGCTTTACGAGCGTTTGAAGGCTGTCGGGTTCAGCCTCGATTTTGGCGAGGATGGTTCCGGCCTGTTCATGAAATATCTGCGACGTGGCTCCGGCTATTACATCGATGTCGGTGCCAGCGAACTCATTGCCAGCGGCAAGATCAAGCTCAAATCCGGCAAGGTCAGGGAGATCAAGCCGAATGGCGTGGTGATGGCGGACGGCACGCACCTGCCGGCTGATCTCATCGTCTTCGCCACCGGCTATTCCTCGATGAATGGCTGGGCCGAGCGGCTGATTTCCAAGGATGTCGCCGACAAGGTCGGCAAATGCTGGGGGCTTGGCTCAAGCACCACCAAAGACCCCGGCCCCTGGGAGGGTGAATTGCGCAACATGTGGAAGCCGACGCACCAGCCCGGCCTCTGGTTTCATGGCGGCAACCTGCACCAGTCACGCCATTATTCGCAGTTCCTGTCGCTGCAACTAAAGGCCCGCATGGAAAAGATTGCGACGCCGGTCTATGGCATGATGCCGGTGCATCACCGCGCCTGAACCCATCACCGCGGAGCGCCATCGCGACGCTCCGCTTTGCATCTGGTCCGCACTCGTGCGGCGAAGATTACGCCTTCAGATCAAAGCGATCGGCGTTCATCACCTTGTTCCAGGCCGCCACAAAGGCATGCACGAAACCGGCTTCGCCATCGGCGCTGGCATAGACTTCGGCCAGCGCGCGCAATTGCGAATTTGATCCTAACACCAGATCAACCCGGCTCGCCGTCCATTTCAGCGCGTTGGTGGCGCGATCGCGGCCCTCAAATTGCGCGTCGCCATCACCGACCGGCTTCCACACCGTCGTCATGTCCAGCAGGTTGACGAAGAAGTCCTGCGTCAGCGCTTCTGGCCGTGCGGTGAGAACGCCTTGCGGCGCCGCATCGAAATTGGCGTTCAAGACGCGCATTCCGCCGACCAGCGCCGTCATTTCAGGGGCCGTCAGGGTCAGCAATTGCGCCTTGTTGACCAGCAATTCCTCAGCGGCCACCGCGACACCGGCCTTCAGATAATTGCGGAACCCGTCTGCGATCGGTTCCAGCACTGCAAAGCTCTCGACATCCGTCTCGGCTTGTGTTGCGTCAGTGCGCCCCGGCGTGAAGGCCACATCGACCTGATGTCCGGCATTTCTGGCCGCCTGCTCGATCGCCGCAGCGCCGCCCAGCACGATCAGATCAGCCATGGAAACCCGCTTGCCGCCGGTCTGGGCAGCATTGAACGAAGCCTGCACTGCCTCCAGCTCCGTCAAAACCTTGGCCAATTTCGCTGGCTGGTTCACCGCCCAATCCTTTTGCGGGGCGAGACGCAGGCGCGCGCCATTGGCACCGCCGCGCTTGTCGGAGCCGCGGAAGGTCGAAGCCGATGCCCATGCCGTCGTCACCAGCGCCGGGATCCCAAGGCCCGTCGCCAAAATCCGGGCCTTGAGCGCAGCAATATCCTGCGCATCGATCAGCGCGTGGGTGCGGGCTGGCACCGGGTCCTGCCAGATCAGCACCTCGCTCGGGACGTCCGATCCCAGATAACGCGCGCGTGGGCCCATGTCGCGATGGGTGAGCTTGAACCAAGCCCGCGCGAAAGCATCGGCAAGTTCGGCCGGGTTTTCATGAAAGCGCTTGGAAATCGGCGCATAGATTGGATCGACTTTCAAGGCAATGTCGGTCGTGGCCATCATCGGCGCGTGGCGCCTTTTGGGATCATGCGCATCGGGAACCGCGTCTGCCGCGGCGCCGTTTCGCGGGGTCCATTGATAGGCACCGGCCGGGCTTTTCACGAGATCCCACTCGAAGCCGAACAGCGTGTCGAAATAGCCATTGTCCCAGGCGATCGGATTCGGCGTCCAGGCGCCTTCGAGGCCACTTGAAATCGTATCGACGCCTTTGCCGCTGCCAAAATTGCTGATCCAGCCGAAGCCTTGATCGACGATGCTGGCGCCCTCGGGTGCCGGCCCGACATGCGCCGCATCACCCGCGCCATGGGTTTTGCCGAAGGTGTGACCCCCGGCAATCAGCGCGACGGTCTCTTCGTCGTTCATCGCCATGCGCAGGAAGGTCTCGCGGATGTCCTTGGCTGATGCCAGCGGATCAGGCTTGCCATTCGGGCCTTCGGGATTGACATAAATCAGGCCCATTTGCACGGCGGCCAGCGGGTTTTCGAGTTCGCGGTCACCGGCATAGCGGCTGTCACCGAGCCAGGTGTCTTCGTGACCCCAGTAAATATCCTCTTGCGGCTCAAACACATCGGCGCGTCCGCCACCAAAGCCGAAGGTCTTGAAGCCCATCGATTCAAGGGCGCAATTGCCCGCCAGAATCATCAGATCGGCCCATGAAATCCGGTTCCCGTATTTCTGCTTGATCGGCCACAGCAGACGCCGCGCCTTATCGAGGTTGACATTGTCCGGCCAGGAGTTGAGCGGCGCAAACCGCTGGGTGCCTGCCCCCGCGCCACCTCGCCCGTCGCCCGTGCGATAGGTGCCGGCGCTATGCCACGCCATGCGGATGAACAGCGGGCCGTAATGGCCATAATCGGCGGGCCACCAGGATTGCGATTGCGTCATCAGCGCCACGAGGTCGCGCTTCAAGGCCTGCAAATCAAGCTCCTTGAAGGCCTTGGCGTAATCGAATCCCTCGACCAACGGGCTCGACAGCGCCGTGTTCTGGTGCAAAATCCTCAGATTGAGCTGGTTTGGCCACCAATCCTTGTTCGATCGGCTCTGGTAGGTCGCATTGGAACCAGCACCGTGCATCACCGGGCACTTGCCGCCGCTTGAGTCAACAACTGCGTCCATAACTCTCTCCTCACGTGGTTCATGACCGATCCGCCGTCGTGCAACGACGCCATGGCAGCGTCATACCAAGTCAGTGCCATAAGATTAAGTTGTATTTTATGATAGCCTTGATTAGATGATCTAATGATAAATTTCACCCTCAAGCAAATCCGCTACTTCGAGGCTTTGGCGCGACATCGGCATTTTGGGCGCGCGGCGGAGGCCTGCGCGATTTCGCAATCGGCCTTGTCGCAGCAAATCAAGGAACTGGAGGCAGCCTTGGGCGCGGCGCTGTTCGAGCGCGGCGCGAGGCTGGTCACCATCACCAGTTTTGGCGAGGAATTCGCGCAGCGCGCCCAGATCATTTCGCGCTCGGTGCTTGAAGTGGAAGGCCTGGCGCGCGCCTCGCGTGATCGCCTGTCGGGACGCTTGCGCATCGGCATCATTCCAACCATCGCACCCTATCTGCTGCCCAGCATCCTCAACGGCCTGACGCAAGCCTATGCCGACCTCGACGTTAATGTTCGCGAGACCCTGACGCCGACGCTGCTGCACGAGCTGGCGGAGGGCAGAATCGATACCGCGCTGGTGGCCTTGCCGGTTTCCGAACCGGCTTTCGTTGAAGTCGCTCTGTTTTCCGAAGATTTTGTCTTGGTGCGCCCGCTGGATGATGCCGCCAAACCCGTGCCCAATGCCCGGATGTTGCGGGAAATGCGGCTACTGCTGCTCGAAGAGGGCCATTGCTTTCGTGATCAGGCGCTGGCCTTTTGCAATATGCCTTCCACAAGGCCGCGCGAACTGATGGATTGCAGTTCGCTCTCGACCCTTGTGCAAATGGTGAGCGCCGGAATTGGTGTGACGCTCATTCCCGACATGGCCGTTGCTGTGGAAACGCGCTCGGCAAAGGTGGCGATCGCAAGGTTCGACGCCCCCAGACCTTCGCGTACCATTGGCATGATCTGGCGCAAAACCAGTCCCCTGACGCAGCAACTGCTGCATGTTTCTGACGTGATCCGCCGCGCCTGTATTGCCGACAGAAGCGAGCTTTCGCCTTGAAGCGTCGCCGCGTTGCGCTCAGGCGCGCGGGTGGGCGGATTTCCAGGCTTCCAGCAGCCTTGCGGCATCGACGGCAGTGTAGCCTTGCGTCGTCTTCAGCGACGCATGGCCAAGCAACTCTTGAATGGAACGCAAATCGCCACCCTGCCCCAGAAGATGCGTCGCAAAGGAATGGCGCAGCGCATGCGGTGTGGCGCTGTCCGGCAGATCGAGCGCGCCGCGTGCCCGCTCCATCGCAAGCTGGATCAGCCGCGGTGACAGGCGCCCGCCACGCGCGCCGATGAACAGCGGCCCATGAGCTGGCAGGGCATGCGGGCAGAGCGTCAGATAGGCCTGAACCGCCACCTGAACTGCGGCGATCACCGGCACCTGGCGGATTTTACCGCCCTTGCCCTCGATGCGCAGCACGTCGCGACCCGGCCCCGGCGCATCGATGCGGTTGAGGCCCAGGGCCTCGGAAATACGCAGGCCAGCACCATAGAGCAAAGCCAGCACGGCGTGGTCGCGCGCCTCGATCCACGCCTGTAGCGCCTCGGGAGCGACGACGGCCAATGCCTTTTCGGGGCTCAGGGGCTTTGGCAGACTGCGGGCGAGTTTCGGCATGCGCACCAGCGAAAAGGCTGCGGCTTTGGCAAGGCCCTCGCGCTCCAAATGGCGCATCAACGAGCGCAGGCCGGCCAATTGGCGCGATAGCGAGCGGCTGCCCGCCCCGCTCGCGCGGCGCTGGGCCATGAAGGCGCGCAAATCGGCGGCACGCAGCGCCTGCAGCGCTGCAAGATCGGGCAGAGCGCCGGAAGCTTCGCGCAGAAATTCAAGGAACTGGCGCACGTCACGGGCATAGGCCTCCAGCGTGTGCGCGGCGACGCGGCGCTCACCTGCGAGATGCGCCAGCCACAGGCGGGCGGCGTCGGCAAGATCGGGCGCGGCGGCGGGAAAAGTCAGGGAGGAGCGCTGCATAATGGCGAAGCTAGCATGAATTTGCTGCGCTTTGGTTAGCGTTGCCACGCTTCAAACCCTTATTGCCATGCCGCACGCCATTGGCTAAGGCAAAGCCTCTGGCTCTCGTGCTTTTTCAAGGACAATCTGATGCAAACGCGCTCTCTTCTGCTGCTTCCCGGTGATGGCATTGGCCCCGAGGTGATGGCCGAGGTCGAACGGGTGATCGACTGGCATCAACGCCACAAGGTCATTGCTTTCAATCTTGAGCGCGGGCTGGTCGGGGGCTGTGCCTATGATGCGCATGGTGCAGCGATTTCGGAAGCCGATATGGCCAAGGCCAAAGCCGCAGATGCGGTGCTGTTTGGCGCGGTGGGCGGCCCGAAATGGGATAGCGTGCCTTACGAAGTGCGCCCGGAGGCAGGGCTGCTGCGCCTGCGCAAAGATCTGGGGCTGTTTGCCAATCTTCGCCCCGCCGTCTGTTTTCCGGCGCTCGCCGATGCCTCGTCGCTGAAGCGTGAACTGGTCGAGGGTCTCGACATCATGATCCTGCGCGAACTCACCGGCGGCGTGTATTTTGGCGAACCCAAGGAAATCCGCGATCTCGGCAATGGCCAGAAGCGCGGTATCGACACGCAGGTCTATGATACTTATGAAATCGAGCGCATTGGCCGTGTCGCCTTCGAGATGGCCCGCAAGCGCCGCAACAAGGTCACGTCCTCCGACAAGCGCAACGTCATGAAATCCGGCGTGCTCTGGCACGAAGTCATTGTCGCCCTGCACAAGCGCGATTATCCCGATGTGCAGCTCGAGCACCAACTCGCTGACGCTTTGGGCATGCAGTTGGTGCGGGCGCCCAAGCAGTTTGACGTGATCGTCACCGATAATCTGTTTGGCGATATGCTGTCGGATGTCGCTTCCATGCTGACCGGCTCGCTCGGGATGTTGCCATCCGCCTCGCTTGGCGAGACCGATCCGGTGACCGGCACGCGCAAGGCACTTTATGAGCCGGTGCATGGCTCCGCGCCCGATATTGCGGGTCAGGGCAAAGCCAATCCTTTGGCGATGATCGGCTCGTTTGCGATGATGCTGCGCTATTCCTTTGGCCTTGGCGAAGCCGCCGACCGGCTGGAGGCCGTCATGGCCGACGTGCTGGCGTCCGGTGTGCGCACTGCCGATATCGGGGGCGCGGCCACCACCAGCCAGATGGGCGATGCGGTGCTGGCGGCGCTGGATAGACGCGCGGCGTGAGATGGGCTATGGACAGCCCGACTAAAGCACGCCACCCGATTGCCCCGGCGATCCGCGTCGCCATCATGGAGAAACTTGCCCGCGTCGAGCGCGACGAGAACGTCAAGATTGTGCTGGCCGTTGAATCGGGCAGCCGCGCTTGGGGTTTTGCCTCCCCAGACAGCGATTATGATGTTCGCTTCATTTATGTCCGGCGCCTTGCCGATTACTTGACGCTGGCGCCGCGTCGCGATGTCCTCGAATTACCGATAGACGCTACTTTTGACATCAATGGTTGGGATTTGCGCAAGGCATTGGGACTGCTCACGCGCTCCAATCCCATGCTGATCGAATGGTTCACCTCGCCTGTGCGCTACCTTGCCGTGTCGCCATGGGTCGAACAACTGGTGCAGCAGGCTATCGTCGCGATCGACCCACGCGCGCTTCGCTATCATTACATCAATCAAACCCGATTGCGATGGGATCAAATCTCACATAGCGATCCCTTGGTGTCGGTCAAGCACTATTGCTATGGGCTACGCTGTGCACTTGCACTGGATTGGCTCGACAATCATCAGGGCCTGCTGCCGATGGACGTGGCCAGCCTCGTTGCGGATCTGAGCTTGCAACCCGCTCTGTTGGCAGACATGGCGCAATTGCTCGCCACCAAAGCGTCAGCCCATGAGAAAGGCCGGACGGCCCGCCACCCGCTGATTGACGCCTATTTGCAAGCCATGCTCGAAAAGCCTCGTGCCAGCCGCAAGGCGCAATCTCGAACCGCCCTTTCCGCCCAAGGCGATGCGCTATTTGCAAAAATAGTGATGGCGCTTGAGGGCTCCGCGCATTGATTTGCGCGACACGGCCCAAGCAAGCTGTTTCATTTTTTCTTGGGGCGGAACGCAAGCCCGCGGCTGACCGCCTCATCACCAAATTTGGCGCGCAATTGCATGACGGCCAGTTCGGTCGCCTTCTCGCGCGCCAGATTGGGATTGAGCAGGGTCTGTGGATCGGCCGCCTCCAGTTTTTGCAGGTTCGAGACACCAATGCCGATCAGGCGGAACGGCGTGCCGTCGAGTTCGGCCTTGAGCAGGTCGCGGCCAATGGCAAACAGCCGCGTTGACAGCGCGGTGGGATCGGCTTGACTAAGCGCGCGGGTGCGGCTGGCAAAACGCGCGGTTTTCAGTTTCAAGGTGATCGTCCCCCCGCAAAGATCGGCGCGGCGAAGGCGCAAGGCCACCCGCTCGCACAGGCGCAGCAGGATCGGTTCAAGTTCCTCGAGCCGGCTCAGATCCTGCGCAAAGGTCGTCTCCGCCGAAACGCTTTTCGTTTCCCGAAACGGCGTCACGCGGCGCTTGTCATCACCAAGCGCCAGGCGCGCCAGGCGTTGGCCCTCATCGCCGAATTGCGCCACCAGCCGCGCGGGCCCGGCATCTTGCAAATCACCGATCAGCCGGTAGCCGGCCTTTTCGAGTCGTGCTTGCGTCACCGCGCCAACCCCAAATATCAGGCCGAGCGGTTTTGCCCGCAGGAAACCGACCGCCTCGGCGCGCCCGATGATGGTAAAGCCGCGCGGCTTCTGCATGTCGGAGGCGATTTTCGCCAGAAACTTGCAGTCGCTGAGGCCGATCGACACCGTAATCCCGAGTTCGTCCTCGATAACGCGGGCAAGGCGTGCCAGTGCGTGCGCCGCGCTGGCACCATGCAGGGCTTCGGTTCCCGAAAGATCGAGAAAGGCTTCATCAATCGACACCGGCTCGACCAGCGGCGTCAAGGTTTCCATCATGGTGCGCATCTGGCGGCTTACCGCAGCATATTTGGCCATGTCCGGCTTGATGATCACGGCATCGGGGCATAATTGGCGGGCCTTGAACATCGGCATGGCCGAGCGCACCCCGAAAGTGCGGGCGATATAACAGCAAGTCGAGACCACGCCGCGAATGCCGCCGCCAACGATGACCGGCTTGTTCATCAGTTCCCGATTGTCGCGCTTTTCGATGGTGGCGTAAAAGGCGTCGCAATCGATATGGGCCACACTTAAAGTGTCGCGCTCGGGATGGCGCAACAGGCGCGGTGAGCCGCAGTGCTCGCATCGTTGCGCCAGCGCGGCGCTGAAATTCAGGCAGTCACGGCACAGCACTCGCCCGTCAGGGGTCGATCCAGACATCGTGCTCCTCAAAAGCTTCGCCCTGCGGTGCGCTCATGTGCATGAGTTCCCCCGCCAGGGCTTCGGGTGTCATTCCGGCCCGCTCCGCCATCAGGCGCAGCAAAGCCTCATCTTTCAAGGCATAGTCGACGACACCCTGCAAAAACCCCGGATCGCGCGATGCCGCCCGCAGATGGCTGGCATCAAGGCCGCTCAAAGCCAAAAACCGCTCCAGATCTTCCGGCGTATCGGCCAGAGTTGCCAGCACGAGAGCGCAAGCATTCTGTAACTTAAAGTGCGGTTCGCGGGATTTTCCACTACGATGCCCCAATTTCGCCTCCACAACACTGCTTTCGTCAACTATTATCGCCTATCAGGACAAAGTGGAAACCCCGCGTGCGGTCGGCAGTGCCGTGTCCGCTGGCCAAGCAGGATCAAGAGACGATGACAAAGACCGTGCTGGTGGTCGAGGATCACGAGATGAACATGAAGTTGTTCCGGCACCTGCTTGAATCGCTGCAATATCGCATTCTCGAAGCCCGCAATGGCGTCGATGCCGTGAAATTGGCGCGCGCTGAAGTTCCTGACCTGATTCTGATGGATATGCAATTGCCTGGCGGTGCTTCAGGCACTGAAGTCACGCAATGGATCAAACAAGAAAAAGCCCTTGCGCATATACCAATCATTGCGGTTACGGCCTTCGCCATGAAGGGCGACGAAGAAAAATTCCGGCAAAGCGGCTGTGATGCCTACATGTCAAAACCAATATCGGTCGTTAAGTTTCTGGAAACAGTGAAGACCTATCTTGGTGACTCCCCCGGGGCCGCCGCTTCATGACTGCACGAATACTCGTTGTTGACGACTTAGCTGCCAATACCAAGCTGCTCGAAGTGCGGCTATCTGCTGAGTATTTTGAGGTTATTGTCGCCAATAATGGTGTCGATGCCCTGCAAATCTGCCGTGCCGGACGTTGTGACATCGTGCTGCTCGATGCCATGATGCCGGGCATAGATGGGTTCGAAGTCTGCCGCCGCCTGAAGGCCGACAAACTGACGGCGCATCTGCCGGTCATCATCATCACCGCGCTTGATGAAGCGCGTGATCGGGTGCGTGGTCTTGAGGCGGGCGCCGATGATTTTCTGACCAAGCCCGTCGATGAAATGGCGCTGATGGCGCGCGTGCGCTCGCTGACCCGCCTCAAGGTTTTCATGGATGAATTGCGTTCGCGGGCGCAGGCTTCCAACAAGATCGGCACGCTCGAACTCTTGCAATTATCCGCCGACAGGGAAGCGCTGGGTGGCCATATCCTGCTGGTCGATGACCGTCCAAGTTCGTCCGAGCGCGTTGCTGCGGCGCTGACCGAGCACCACAAGATCGACATTGTCTCCGGCATCGCCGAGGCCCAGCACAATCTCGGAGAGCAGGATTATGATCTGGTGATTGTCGCGCTTTCAGTGCGGCTGTTTGATCCCTTGCGGCTTTGCAGCCAGATTCGGGCCATGGAAAAAACCCGGCAGACACCGATTTTGCTCATTGCCGAGACCGAGGATCGGGCGCGGGTGCTGCGTGGTCTCGAAATGGGTGTCAATGATTATCTGATGCGCCCGCTCGACCGCAATGAGCTGCGCGCGCGGGTGCGCACGCAATTGCGGCGCAAATATTATACCGAAAGCTTGCGCGAGAGCATGCAGGCGACCATTGAAATGGCGGTGATTGACCCACTGACCGGGCTCAACAACCGTCGCTATATGGAAAGCCAGCTTGGCAATGTGCTGCAAAAGGCAGAGGCGCGCCGCCGTCCGGTTTCACTGATGATTCTGGATATTGACCATTTCAAGCGGGTCAATGACACTTATGGCCATGGCGCAGGCGACGATGTTCTGAAAGGCTTCGCCCAGCGCGTGCGTCAGGTGATCCGCGCGGTCGATCTGATGTGTCGCCTGGGGGGTGAAGAATTTGTGATTCTCATGCCCGATACCGACATCGACTACGCCGCCATGATTGCCGAGAGGGTTCGCAGCAGCGTCGAGGGCTCACTATTTCCGGTTGAGGGCGGTCGCAACCTGCCGATCACCGTGTCGATAGGCATCGCCGACAATTCTTCCAGCGCCGCGCCCGACGAAATTCTCAAACGCGCTGATATTGCGCTTTATCGCTCGAAATCCAACGGGCGCAATCAAGTTACCAAAGCCGCCGCCTGAAGCCGCGGCGGATGATCACTTGATTTTGGTTTCCTTGAATTTCACATGCTTGCGCGCCACCGGATCATATTTCATCATCTCGAGCTTGTCGGTCTTGGTGCGGGCATTCTTCTTGGCGACGTAAAAGAAACCTGTGCCGGCTTCGGATTGCAGCTTGATCTTGATGGTGGCGGCTTTTGCCATGATAAAATCCAATGTTCGGGCTGTGCTGGCTTTCAGCACAAAAACCCCGCCGACACCGCCGACAGGACGTTACCTTCCTTCTAAGCTGCCCTGCTCGCTTGTCAAGATCAACGTGGCATGCCGCGCGCGATGCCCACCGCCCCAGTTGACGGCACGCGTGTCAATCGCCACAACGGGCCATCTTTGCCTAACCTTGGAAGCAGCATGACCCCGCCTCTCCGCAGCCCGGCCCAGAGCCGCATTGCTGAACTCGCCGCCCAGTGGCTGCTCGAAATCGGCGCGATATTGTTTCGACCCGAGCCGCCTTTCATTTTCACGTCGGGCTGGGCAAGCCCGGTCTATACCGACATGCGCAAAGTCATCGCGTTTCCCCGCACCAGGACGGCGCTGGTGTCCGCCGCCGCCGAGATCATCCGCGAAAACATCGGCTGTGAATCGCTCGATGTGATCGCGGGCGGCGAGACCGCCGGCATTCCCTATGCCGCTTGGCTGGCTACCGAATTGGCCTTGCCGATGCAATATGTGCGCAAGAAACCCAAGGGTTTTGGCCGCAATGCCCGGATCGAGGGCGAAGTTCGCGATGGCGCGCGGGTGCTGCTGGTCGAAGATCTCGCCACCGACGGGCGTTCCAAGGTGAATTTCGTGGAGGCCATCCGTGAATCCGGCCAAGTCTGCACCGATGCGCTGGTGTTTTTCTATTATGGCATTTTTGCCGAAGCTGAATCGGATCTCGCAAAGCACGACATCAGGCTGCATGCCCTGACGACATGGCACGATGTGCTGAAAGTCGCGAAATCCAAAGGCGCATTTGCAAAACCGGTGCTGGCCGAAGTCGAGCGCTTTCTGGCGGAACCAGCGGCGTGGTCGGCGGCGCATGGCGGCGTCTCCTCGTTCAAAGCTGGTGGGTGACATTGTGAACAGCGACGAAACCATGCTCCTTGCCCGCATTGCGGCACTGTTGGAGCGTCTGGCGCCTGCCCCTGCCGCCACCGCCGATTTTGCTGCTGCCGATGCCTTTGTCTGGCACCCGAAAGAGGGCGCGCTGGCACCGGTCGTGAAGGTCAATCGTGTCGATCTTGGCCTGCTGAAGGGCATCGACCGCGTACGCGATGAACTCGGCGCCAATACCGAGCGTTTTGCAAAAGGCCTGCCCGCCAATAATGCGTTGCTCTGGGGCGCACGCGGCATGGGCAAATCCTCGCTGGTCAAGGCCGTTCACGCGGCGATCAACGCCACGGCAGACGCAGCCAACCGGCTCAAACTCATCGAGATCCATCGCGAGGACATCGATTCACTGCCGCTGTTGATGGGGCTTGTGCGGCCCGCGCCCTACCGCTGCATCATTTTTTGCGATGATTTGTCGTTCGATCACGACGACACCTCCTATAAATCGCTGAAGGCTGTGCTGGAGGGCGGCATCGAGGGGCGGCCCGACAATGTCATTTTTTACGCGACCTCGAACCGTCGCCACCTGCTGCCGCGCGACATGATGGATAACGAGGCCTCAACAGCCATCAACCCGGGCGAGGCGCTGGAAGAGAAAGTGTCGCTGTCCGATCGTTTCGGCCTTTGGCTCGGCTTTCATCGCTGCTCGCAGGATGATTATCTGGCGATGGTTGCCGGTTATGCCGCAGCCTTCAATCTCAAGCTCGATGAGGCTGCACGTGATGCCGAGGCGCTGGAATGGGCCGCCACCCGCGGCTCACGGTCAGGCCGCACGGCATGGCAATTTGTCCAGGATCTGGCAGGACGGCTGGGGCAGATGATGGCTTGAATGGCGTATCGGCGCCAAAGAGCAGCCCGATGCGACGTGCTTGAATGCCGAAAGACACTGACAATTGCTGAAAATTCGGGCAAGCTCAAGCTTGCGCCTTCGTCTTTAGTATGATAGCCTGCTTTCAGTCTGGTGGTAAAGACACGTTGGTGACTTCGATGCAACTTGGTTGCGCCCCTGAAGATTGAGGGCCCGAATAGACATGGCTCGCTAGACTTGGATGCAATCTTGGAATGTTAAACCCAAAGAGAAACTGACCTAGAAATTCAGAAACAGCGTGGCTTTGTCACAGACAAGACTTGCAATGTCCTTCTCTGAAAAGGTTGCAGCCCATGAAAGTCTTAGTTGTAGCCGCGTGCTTGATGGCATTTACTGCCATGCCCACAAGAGTGCTGGCCTGCCCCGGACAAACCGGCAAGGTTATTTTTTCTGATAATTTTTCCGATGACACCGGCGGCTGGGATCCAGCTCAGGGCAAATGGGCCAAAGCCGGTGATTATGTCGTAACTCTGCCAAAAGGCAGTTACCTGACCGACGATTTCAACCAGACATTCAACGCCGACAGCGGCGATTTCTGCGTGGTTGGAAAATTTCCGGCCGGCACGGCCGATCCCAAGAACCCGTCAGCGGTTCGCCTTGACTTCTGGGCCACTGATTACCAGAATTACTTCGAACTGCATGTCGGCACCGATAAAGACGTATTTCTGAGCAAGCTTGTAAAAAACGTCTTCACCAACATCTGGGACGTGCCGAGTTCGGATGCCGTAAACATCACGCCGGGGGCATCAAACACGCTCCGCGTGGTTGTGAAGGATCAAAAGATCTCTGCTTATGTGAATGGCAAACTGATCAAGGTCATTCGCGCGCAAATGCCTGACGGAGCTAACAAATTCGGATTTGGTGGGAGCTTTACGAACGACAAGGCGCTGGTCAATACGGATTTTCATTTTCAAGACTACAATGTCACTGCGGCGCCATGACTTGACCTGAGACACCGCGAACCCAGCTTGTCAGCTGGGGCCGCAAGGTGTGTCCACGAATTGCGCAAGGGCGCGAGTCGGTCAGGGGTCGACAATTTGCAACGCACGCAGGAAGGCAATGACGTCCTGCTGGTCGGCAGGCGTTGCGGCGAGATAGGCATCGCGCGCGAACCGGGCGCTGCCACCATGCGCGGCGATGATCGATTCCAGCGTGTGGAAATTGCCTCTGTGGCCATAAGGTGCGGTTGAGCCCGCGCCCCAGAGGCGCGGCGTCATGAACACATCGCGCTCGACAAAGCGCTGCGCCAGCACTTCATTGCCGAGCGCTTTGACTTGATCATCCACCATATTGTGCCGCTTCAAATCGCTGAACAGCGGGATCAGCCATTCGCCCTTGGCGTTGCGTTTGAGCGATGCCGCATAGGGCTGCTTCGCCAAATCGATCACAATCGGCGCCTTCACCTCACCAGCCCGCAGCGTCCCTGCCGTGTCATAGGGGCCGGGATCGGTGAAAAGCATCGATTTGAGTGGCAAAGTCTGCACATGGCAGAGCGCGCAGCCGAGGTGATCGAACTCTTTGGCGCCCTTGGCGGCGGCGTCCTTCCAATCCTGGGGCAGATGCGCCTTGACGGTCGGCGGTGGCAGTGTCGCCTGCCAGGCCACGAGCGCCGAAACATCGCCGCGGGTTATGGCATTCGGCACGCCCGAGCCATCGAAATCATCCGTCCCGGTCCAGCGGGCCCCGAAGCGCTCCGACGCCTCCATGCCATGATGGGCATTGAGAGCATTGATTGTGAACTGCCTGATCGAGGCAAAGACGCCCTTGCGGCCAAAGGGCCTGACAATCAGGTCATTGTCGATGCCCTTGATCTGCGAAAGATCAACAACCCCGTCGGGTTTGGCGGTGATCGAGCCGAAGCGCACCCCCTTGCTCACAAGATCAACCGAAACCGGCTTGCCGGAAGCCCAAGCCTGCTTCACCGCCGTTTCGCGCTCGGCTTGCAGGTCAGCCGTCATTTCACGGCCGAGCAATTCAACCAGTCCATCGCCAAAAATGGCCTGGGTATGGCGCTCGTTTGAGAAGGTCGGGTCGGTTGAATCAAACTGCGCGCTCTCGAAACCCTCCGAGACAAAGGCATTGGCCACCGTGTCACCTGCCCCGCCGGCAAAGGGTTGATTGTGACACGAGGCACAAGCACTCGAGTCCGGGCCACTGAGGCGGCTGAAACGAGGATTGGTGCCGTGGACGCGCTTGGTCGGGATGATGGCCTGTGTCGCATCGGGTCGGCCTGCGCCATCGGCACGGGTGAATTTCGCGGTGAACAATACGCCGCCGCGAGCAACCAGCCCCTTGATGCCAGCCGCGCCCTGCTTGACGATGTCTGCAAAATGCAGATGCGGATGGTCAGGCGTGAACACCCGCTCGTCCCAGCTCGCACCCAAGGCCAGCCCACTGGCCAGCGCCACCATGCCAGCCCCCAGCAATATTCCGGCCGTGATCTTGCGCAAAATCCACACTCCCCGGTTGCGAGCTGCTTCTTGCTGATCTTGAGTCCCGAGCCCGATTAAATTGATCTTATGTGCCTTCGATGCGATTGACAAGATCGTTCCAAAAAGCCAATCTCGCATCGTGGTTGGTTGGGAAACCTGATCAACTTCGAAGAATCACGTCGGACCTTCCGCCTTGCAGCGGACGGCCGTTTGGGAGGATGTTGAAATGAGATTTAGCAGCAAGATGGTCATTGGTGCCGCGCTTTTGGCCACGGCCAGCGTCACCAGCCTCGGTGCCATGGCCGCCGCGAAAAAGCCGGTGGTTGTCGGTGTGTCGTGGTCGAATTTCCAGGAAGAACGCTGGAAGACCGACGAAGCGGCGATCAAGGGCGTTCTGGCCAAGGATCACGCCAAATATATCTCGGCTGACGCGCAATCTTCTGCCACCAAGCAGCTCAACGATGTCGACAGCCTGATCGCGCAAGGCGCGACCGTGCTGATCCTGCTCGCCGTTGACGACAAGGCGATCATTCCCGCCGTCAAGAAGGCCAATGCCGCCGGCATCCCGGTGATTGCCTATGACCGCGAAATCGAAGATCCGAGCGTACTTTATCTGACCTTTGACAATGTCGGCGTCGGCCGCCTGATGGCCAAGGCCGTCATGGCCGTGAAGCCGAAGGGCAATTATGTCTTCATCAAGGGTGACAAGGGTGATCCGAATGCAGGGTTCCTTTATTCCGGCATGATGCAGGTGCTTGGCCCGGCGATCAAGTCTGGCGCGATCAAGAACGTCGGCGAAACCTTCACCGATGGCTGGAAGCCTGACAATGCGCAGAAGGAAATGGAACAGATCCTCACCAAGGATAACAACAAGGTCGATGCCGTGATGTCGGAAAACGACGGCATGGCGACCGGTGCATCGGCAGCGCTGAAAGCGCAAGGCCTGCTCGGCACAGTGGCTTTGACGGGTCAGGATGGCGACCATGCTGCGCTCAACCGCGTGGCACGTGGCGAGCAGACCCTGTCGGTCTGGAAGGACGTGCGCGTGCTCGGTCGTGAAGCCGCCAGAGACGCGGTGCTTTTGGCACATGGCACGAAAATGTCAGCAATTCCGGGCGTCAAGGTGTTT
>JAJZGX010000111.1 GCA_021804825.1 Pseudomonadota bacterium
TGGTCGCGTCCGGCACCGTTGGCCCCGAGGCAATGACGGAGGGATCATCGCCCGGCACATCGGAAATCATCAGCGTGACAACACGCGCCGGCGCGGCGGCGGCCGCGAGCCGTCCGCCCTTGATCGCCGACAAGTGCTTGCGCACACAGTTGAATTCGTCGATCGTTGCGCCGCTGCGCAGCAAAGCCTTGTTGAGGGCCTGCTTGGCGGCGAGGTCGAGACCCGGTGCGGGCAGTGACAACAGCGCCGAGCCGCCCCCGGAAATCAGGCACAGCACCAGATCATCGGCGCTCAGCCCCTTGACCATCGCCAGCATGCGTCCCGCCGCAGCGCGGCCGGCCTCATCCGGCACGGGATGGGAAGCCTCCACCACCTCGATATGCTGCAATGTGCCGACGCCATGCCCGTAGCGGGTCACCACCAGTCCGCCGAGCGGCTTGTCCTTCGGCCAATGCGCTTCCACCGCCTGCGCCATTGCTGCGGCGGCCTTGCCGGCCCCGATTACCAGAGTGCGCCCACGCGGCGGCTTTGGCAGGTGCCCCGGCACACAAAGCTCGGGTGCAGCGGCGCCAACAGCGGCCTCAAACATGCGGGCCAGCAGGTCGCGCGGGTCAGTCAACGGCAGCCACTCCCCAAGCTCAGCAAATCCATGAACATTGCCTCAGACCTTAGTCAGATCAGGCGCGAATGTCATGAGCTTTGATGGCTGAACTCGGCTGGCACCATCGGCGGTGCCAGAACGGCAGATTCCGCCAAGATTACAGAAATCTCGGGGCGGCACGAGCCGCATGTGGTGCCAGCCTTGCAGGCAGCGCCAATGGCAGCCAGATCACGCGCCCCGGCCATGATACCCTCGCGGATGGTTCCGGCATGGACATTGTTGCAGACACAAATGACGGGGCCACGGTCATCGACCGCTTCCGCCGCATGTCCGGCCAGCAGGGCACGGCGCAACGCCGAATCATGTTCGGGTGTCGCAAAATGGCGGATCGCCAGATCGAGCGCCGCTTCATCGCGCTGCGGGCCGATATGCAGCAGCGTTTCAATGCCGAGACGGCTTGTCACCAGCGTGCGAAAGCGCCCGGCGCCCTCATGGCGCAGGGTCGCCCGCTGGCCCGAATCGGGCAGGTAATTGGCAATCAGCGCATAAAGATCGGCGGGCGGACATTCGCAGGCAAACATCACGCCCTCGCCTCCGGCTATCGCAAAGCGGGCATGCACCAGCCAGCGCGGCAAGGGCAGGTGCCGCCGCGTCGTCAAAAACCCGTAGGAGCGCATGTCCACCTTCTCCAGCCGGGCAGGCGCGGCCTTGCTCTCGGGCTGGCCCGATAGCGGATCGACATGCGCACCCATCAGCGCGCTGACCCGGCCTTGTCCGGCGGTGGCATCATTCCAGTGGATTGGCGCGAACACCTGACCTTGCGGCTGCTGTGGTGTGATCTCAACCCGCAGCACGGCGCTGGCCTGCGCGCTGCGCAACCGCGCATAATCGCCGGAACGCAAGCCCAAGGCTGCGGCATCTTCGGGGGCGACCGCCACAAATGGCTCGCGGATGTGGGTCGAAAGGCGCGCGCTCAGGCCGGTGCGCGTCATGGTGTGCCAATGGTCACGCACCCGGCCCGTGTTCAAAATCAACGGAAAGCGCGGCGTCGTCGGCTCGCGCAGCGAAGGCTTGTCCACCGCGACAAGGCGCGCGCGCCGGTCAGGCGTGAAAAACCCGCCCGCCGCAAACATCCGCTCTTGGGGACTCTCGCCCGCCCGCAGCGGCCATTGCACCGGGGCGAGCGCATCATAGGCAGCACGGCTCAATGTCGCCAGACCACCAATGTCGAAGGCCCGGCTGCCATTGTTCTCGAAAGCCGACAAGGCGGCATGTTCGCAGAAAATCTCATGGGCGGATTGATACGCGAAGGCCTTGGCAAAGCCCATGCGCCGTGCCACTTCGCTCAGCGCCCACCAATCCGGCTTGGCCTCGCCCTGCGGCTCGACAAAGCGACGCTGGCGTGAAATGCGGCGCTCGGAATTGGTGACCGTGCCGTCTTTCTCGCCCCAGGGCGAGGCTGGCAAAACCACATGCGCACGCTCAAGCAGACCATCGACACCGGCAAAGGCTTCCGACACCACCAGATGATCGAGCCGCCCCAGCGAGCCGCGCACGAAATCTGCCCGCGGCATGCTCACCGCCGGGTTGGTGTGGAGTATCCACAGGGCCTTGATGTCGCCGCGTGCCACGGCATCAAACATGTCAACCGCTTTGCGGCCCTCGCGGCGCGCCATCTGCGGCGCGCCCCAGAAGCGCTGCACGCGGGCAATGTCATCGGGCACAAAACCCATATGCGCAGCGAGTTGATTCGAGAGGCCGCCGACTTCGCGCCCACCCATGGCGTTGGGCTGGCCCGTCAGCGACAGCGGGCCTGATCCGGGCTTGCCGATACGGCCGCTGGCCAGATGGCAGTTGAGGATGGCATTGACCTTGTCGGTGCCCTGCGCCGACTGATTGACGCCTTGCGAGAAACAGGTGAGCGTGCGCGGATACGCCATGAACCACGCAACGAACGTGGTGATGTCCGCTGCGGCAAGGCGGGTCGCGCGGACAACATGGGCAAGATCAGGCGCGATCATGCGGGCCTGCGCCAGGGCTTCGCCAAGGCCGGTGGTGTGGCGTTCGACAAAATCCGGATCCAGCCCGCCGCTGTCGCAGATCTGCACCAGCAACCATGAAAACAGCACACTATCCGTGCCGGGGGCCAAGGTCAGGTTCAGATCGGCATCGACGCTGGTTGCCGTGCGGCGCACATCGATGTTGATGAGCTTGGCGCCACGGCCCGCTTGCGCGGCGAGCATCCGCTGGTGCAGCACCGGGTGGCACCACGCGGCATTGGAGCCAACCAGAATGATCAGATCGGCCGCTTCGATATCTTCATAGGACGCGGGCACCACGTCGGCTCCGAACGCCCGCCTTTGACCGGCCACGGTGGAGGCCATGCACAGCCGCGAATTGGTGTCACAATTCGCGCTGCCCATGAAGCCCTTGATCAGCTTGTTGGCGACATAATAATCTTCCGTGAGCAACTGGCCGGAAAGATAGAACGAGACGCTGTCAGGCCCGTGGGCTTGCAAGGTCTCGCGAAAGCCGCGCGCCACAGCATCCAGCGCTCGCGACCAGGTCGTGCGCGTACCATTGATCAGCGGGTGCAGCACGCGCTCGCCGACGCCCACCGTCTCGCCCAGCGCCGCACCCTTGACGCAAAGCCGCCCAAAATTCGCGGGATGGTCGCTATCGCCGCTGATCGCCGCACCGCCGCGCCCGTCAGGCCGGGCGATGACGCCGCATCCCACCCCGCAATAGGCGCAGGTGGTGCGGATGCCGGGCACCGGGCCGACCAGACTCAATAGACGTCCGCCTGATAGCGCCCGGACTTCTTGAGCCCCGCGACATAGCTGATGGCGGCCTCGCTCGAGCGCCCGCCGTGGGCTGCCACCACATCGACCAGCGCGCGCTCGACATCGCGCGCCATGCGCTTGGCGTCGCCGCACACATAGACATGTGCGCCTTGCTCCAGCCATGACCACAAATCATGACCGACCTGCCGCATGCGGTCCTGCACGTAGATTTTCTCGTCGCCATCGCGCGACCATGCCAGCGTCAGCCGGTTGAGCACACCAGACTTTTGCAGGCGCGCCCATTCCGCTTCGTAGAAAAAGTCGCTTTCGCGGTGCTGATGGCCATAAAACAGCCAGTTCTTGCCGGGAGCCGCCACGGCAGCGCGATGCTGCACAAAGGCCCGGAATGGCGCAACGCCTGTGCCGGGGCCGATCATGATCACCGGCAGGCTGGCATCGCTCGGCAAGGCAAAGGCATGAGCTTTTTGCACATAGGCCATCATCGTCTGCCTTGGCACCACCAATTCATCAAGGAAAGTCGAGGCGACACCGAAACGCTCGCGCTGCCCGAGCCGATAGTGCAGCTTGTCAACGGTGAGGGTCAGCCGATCTTCCGACGTCAGGGGCGATGAAGAAATCGAGTAAAGCCGCGGTTGCTGGCGCTCAAGTGCCTCGACAAAGGCTTCCGGGCTGAGTTTGACCCCCGCGAATTTATGCAGGGCGCCGAGCACATCGAGCCGGTCAAGATCGCCATCGGGGTCTTCGCCCTCTGCCAGCTTTTTGGCTTTGAGGCGCGTATCGCCGCCGGTGACGTAGGAGATCAACTGGAACAAGGTGTCAGGCGCGGCACCAAGCGACGTGGCTTCAGTCAGCGTATCGCGCAGCCGCATCTCGCGGCCATCAAGCGTGATCATGGCCTCGGGCCGCGCACCTATGAGCGCAATGATGGCATCGACGAGCCGCAGATCATTGCGCGGAAACACGCCGAAACTATCACCGGGTTGATAGCTGAGGTTGCTGCCTGCAAGATCAAATTCAATGTGCCAGGTTTCCTTCTGGCTGCCAGCCAGAGTGAGCCGCTGGCGCGCCAGAAACCGCACCGGAACCGGATTGTCGCGGCCAATGCCGGTCGGCGGCATCGATAAGGGCGCTGCGATGGGCGTTTGCGCGGCCGCGCCATCACCGATCAGCGCCTTGACCATGCGAAACGTGTCCTTGCCGCCCGGTGCGCAAAGGTTCAGCCGCGCCTCGGACTTGCCGGCCAGCGCGGCGGCATAGGTGGCGCAAACATAGCCGCATTGGCCGCAATCCTGCTGGGCCATGGCCGCATAGAGTTGCAGATCGAGCGGCTGATCCTTGGCGAGCGCCATGCGCTGATCCAGTGTCAGCGCGGGGTCATGCCAGGTGATCTCGGGTTCCGGCTCGGTCGCGGCAACGCCCGCCGGTGGCGCGGCCAGCAAGGCTGCAAAGAACCCGTTCAGCCAATCGCGCTGTTCGGCGCTGAACGGCGCCGTGTCGGGCAGCAGGCGCACCTGCGGCATGGGCGTGATCTCAAAGGGGCGCAACGACATGTTCATTCCGTGACGTCCATCGGCAGGAGCATTTTCAGCAGGGCTGCGTCGTCGTGGCGATTGGCAAAGGCGGCAAAGCTCTCGTCGCCATCGCTGCGTTGCGCCAGCCAGGCGGCCAGCATGCGCGTGACAAGGGCAGGGGCTTCGTCAGCGCGGATCTTTTCGCGCAGCACGCGCCCAATGCGGGCTTGGGCTCCGTAGCCGCCGCCAACCACCATGTCGTATCCCGGCGCCGTATCGCCCTCGTCATTGACAGGCACTTTGGCGCCGATCAGGCCGATATCGCCGATATAATGCTGGGCGCAACTGTTATGACAGCCGGTGACATGGACATTGAGCGGCGTGTCGAAGGCGAGTTCGGCTTCCACCGCAGCGGCTATGGCCAGCGCATCGGCCTTGGTGTCCGCAGCCGCAAATTTGCAGCCCGCCGAACCGGTGCATGCGACGAGCCCGCAGGCGATGGCGCTGGCGTGAGTGGCGAGACCAAGTTCGGTGATCGCAGCATCGACAGTGGCAATATCTTCATCGCGCACGCCGGACAGCAGCAAATTCTGCCAGACGGTAAGCCGCAGGTCGCCATCGCCAAATTTTTGCGCAATGTCTGCCAATCCGCGCATCTGAGCGGCGCTCAGCCGCCCCACGGGCAGCGCCACGCCGACCCAGTTCAATCTCGCCTGCTTCTGAGAATGCACGCCGATATGGCCGTTGCGCAACTGCGGGCCGCGTGGCTTCAGGAGCGCCGCGTCAATCCTCTGCAGCTTGAAGGAGCAGCGCGCTTCAACCAGTTCAAGAAAGGCCGCAAAGCCCATGCCATCGAGCACATATTTCAGCCGGGCCTTGGCTCTGTTCGTGCGATCACCCTTGTCGATGAACACCCGCAGAATGGCGTCGGCGAGGCCGGAGCATTGCTCGGGGCGACAAATCACGCCGGTATCGCGCGCCAGATCGCCATGACCGCTGATACCGCCGAGCACGAGCCGACACCACACGCCCGGCGCGATTCCCGCAACACCATCAGGCACTTCCACCGCCTGAAACCCTATGTCGTTGGTTTCTTCCAGCACCGGCAACGCCCCGCCGCCATCAAAGGCGACATTGAACTTGCGCGGCAGACCGGCGAGCGAGCGATCATTCAGCACATGGAAATGCCAGGCGCGGGCCAGGGGGCGAGTGTCGAGCAGTTCCTGCGCGTCGATTCCCGCCGTCGGGGACCCGGTGACGTTGCGGATATTATCCGCACCCGACCCGCGCGACGTCAGGCCGAGATCCTGCACGGCCTCCACCACAAGGGTCGCGTCATGGGCAACAATTTCGCGCATCTGCAGATTGGCGCGCGTTGTAACCTGCGCGGCACCCCTGCTGAAGCGCTCAGCCAGCGTCGCCAGTCCGGCCATTTGGTCGGCACGCAAAATGCCATTGGCGATGCGCAGCCGCAGCATGTAGCTGTCTTGCGCCGGACTGACATAAAACAGCCCGTAATAGCGCCAGCGAAAATTGTCTTCCGGCGACGGGAACGTTCCTGCGAGTGCCTGCGCCTGCAAGCGCGGGTATTCATCGAAAGGATGGGCCTTGCGCTTCCATTTTTCCTGATCAGCCAGCTTTTTGCCAGCCCGCTCGGCTTCGTCCATGGCCCGCAATGCCGCGGCATCGGGGCCTTGTGGCGGCGCGGCGGCGGGTGGTGCGGCGGCATTGCGCGCGATCGCCATGCCTGAGGCAAAGCCCTCGAGATAGCGCTTCTGCTCGGACGAAAGGTCCTGGGTCATCATCACTTCGGCGTTCATGCCGCCACCTGCGAGGCTGCGCTGAAAAACTGCGGGCCAAACACGAGATCAGCGCCAAACGCGCCGATCGGGGTGCCCTGCACCACGAGATCACGGTAAAAGCCGGCATCATCGGTGTCCCCCACCAGCACCGCCCCCAACAATCTGTCGCCGTCGGTCACCACTTTGCGGTAGATGCCGCTGGCGGCATCTTCGAGAACAGCGCTGTTGGTGCCGGGCGCGCCTTGCACATCGCCGCACGAAAATATGCCGACACCGGCGATTTTGAGATGTGTTGCCAGAACCGAACCTTCGTAGCTGGTATCGCCGCCGCAAAGGTGGCTGGCCAAGGCCACGGCTTGCGCATAGGCCGGCTCCACCAGCCCATAGACCTGGGCGCGGTGCTCGGCACATTCACCGAGCGCATAAATATCGCCATGGGACGTGCGCATCTGGTCATCGACCTTGATGCCGCGGCCGATTTCCAGTCCCGCATTGCGGGCCACCGCAATTTCCGGCTTGATGCCTATCGCCCAGACCACGGCTTCCGCCGCAAAGCTGCGTCCATCGGCCAGCGCCACGCCTTCGACACGGTTCTCGCCCAAAATCCCGGATGTCGAGGCACCCAGCTCGACGACAATGCCCCGTCGCTCCATCGCCCGGCGCAAATGCGCGGCCCCGGCACGGTCGAGCTGGCGCTCCATCAGGCGATCCATGAGATGCAGCAGCCGCACTCTCGCACCACGCCGCACCAGACCCGCTGCGGCTTCGAGCCCCAGCAACCCGCCGCCGATCACCATCACCTCAGCGGCGCGTGTCGCCAGCGCCTGCAGGCGACGGGTGTCGGCAAGATCCCGAAAGGCCATGACGCCTTGCAGCCCCATGCCCGGCAGCGGCGGCATCAGCGGCTGCGAGCCGGTGGCCAGCACCAGCTTGTCAAAGGCCATCGTCCGGCCATCCTCGAGGGTGATGTTATGGCCCTCTGCGTCCAGCGCCACGACTTTCGCGGAAGTCTGAACCTTGATGTGATGCGCGGCATAAAAATCTTGCGGATGCAGGCAGAGCGCACCTTCGTCGATTTCCCCGGCCAGCACGGATGAAAGCAGCACCCGGTTATAGGCCGAATCTGGTTCCGCCCCCAGAACCATGATGTCATAGCCATGCGGCGCTTGCGCCACCAGTTCCGCGCAGAGCCGCGCCGCCGCCATGCCATTGCCGACTATGACCAATGTCTTGCGCATAAATCTGGTGCTCATCAATCGACCCAAGGCTCGCTTCAGGCCCCCGGCAACGAGAAGCAAGAGCAAGGCCAAGTGACAGAGAAGTCAGATTTGACGGGCCTGTCGGCCTTTCACGTCATGAGGCGGTCAAGGCCGAGCCGCAGCGTCGCACCGCAGCCAGCCCATATTTTGTGCATTGCACAATTATTGTGCCGTGACGCCATCAGGCGGGCGGACTCGATGCCGCCTTGGCACGCAAGGCTGACGCAGCTTCAACTCTCAGGAATGGGCGTTGGCCGGCGTGCACACGTCATTTGTGTAAGCCCCGCCGGGACCGTAATTCAGATAGCCATAATCACGCACGCCATCGACCACGGTGCGGCGCATGGTGATCGTCGGCTGCGAATGATAAAAAAAGTTCTGAATGTTCAAAGGCGACGGGTAGCTGTAAACCAGATCGGCCACCATGATCGAGCCACCCTGCACCACGCCGGTGTGAATCGACGTCATGCTCGGGGTTGAGCCATCGGCTGTTTGACTGAGCGGATTAAATGTACAGAGGCGCAAATTCGATTTCGAACCGCTGTTGGTCACCGACCAATCCATCATGGCATTATAAGTCGTGCTGCCCGGCGATACCGGCTCGAAGGTGACACTCGATAATGTAATGGCCAGCTTTCCGTTGGTGATGTCATAGGGATACATCATTGGCGTCGCGGCGTCGAAAACGGCCTTCATGTCGCTGTCTTGCAGGTTCTGGCTGACTTCGGCGCCCAGCAGCAGCGCCATTTCGTCAGCGACCACCTCCAACTTGTGGCCGGCGGACACGGCAAGCTCGATCTCCACCGAGCCAAAATACATCAGCAGCATGAAGGGGAATATCAGTGCGAATTCCACCGCCGCTATCGCCTTTTTGTCGGCGCGGAACCGGGGCATTTGCTTCCAAAGCCGCATGGGCATGGCCATGGTTTGGTCGCGGAGTTGCGTGAGACGTTCAGCCATGATCAGCACCCCGGAAGGGTTGTTGTTGAAGTGAACGGCTCGTTGCGCAGCACGATCGAACTCTCCAGCATGCGAACCGGATGGCCGCTGCTGTCAACCGTCGTGCTGGCAGTGGAGAGGCCGACATTGGTCACCCAGCCCGTCAGGAGCGGGAACAGGGTCGGCAAGGGATAATTGAGGCTGAGCATGACATAGCTGGAGCCGGAGCCGGGGCAGAACTGCTGCGTGCCGCCCGGTGCGAAAATGGCCG
>JAJZGX010000023.1 GCA_021804825.1 Pseudomonadota bacterium
GCAAAATTGCGCGCTATCGCCGCTTTGGCGGCATCGCCGGTGTTTTCCACACATCCTGCCGCCGCGTCATGCAGGCCGCGATGGGCGATGGGACGCGCGGTGAGCCAGGGCCAGCTCATGGCTTGACCTCAAAAATGGCCTCGATTTCCACGGCGCTATCGAGCGGCAACTGAGCGACGCCAATGGTCGAGCGCGCATGGCGACCGGCATCACCGAAAACAGCCACCATCAGATCGGACGCGCCATTCATCACCTGCGGCATGTGCTGGTAATCGGGCGCGGTGTTGATGAAGCCGCGCAATTGCACACAGCGCTGCACACGATCAAGAGAGCCAAGCTCATGGTGGACCAGAGCCAGAATGTTGAGCACGCATTGCCTTGCCGCTGCCTGTCCGGCCGCAAGATCAACGCTTGCCCCGAGCTTGCCGCGATGCGCGGCGGCAAGCCCGTCCGGCCCGCTCGCCAGTTGCCCCGAAAGGATCAGCAGATTGCCGCTGCGCACGCAGGGCACGTAATTGGCGATGGGGCTGACTGGCGGGGGCAGGGTCAAGCCCAACTCCTTCAATTTTGCCGCAATTATAGACATTCTGGAGAGTTCCGATCATCGGTCACGGGCGGTGCTGAACACGTGAGCCCTTGTTAAGATATGTTATGCTAGCAGCATGTGCGCACGGAGGCCAAAGGAATATGCGACAGCTTTTCAAAGGGTGCGTCATCGGCTCCTTCATCATCATGGCCCCTGCCGCCCTCGCTGCCCCACCCGTGGCTCTGGCAACCAAGGTCATGCCGCTGGCCGCCCATCAGGCGGTTTATGATCTGGCGCTGGTGCCGGGCGCCGGGCCGCAATCGCCAGCCGGGGCGCGCGGGCGCATCGTTTATCGATTCACAGGTTCCAGCTGCTCCGGCTATCAATCGAAATATCGGCAGATGACCCTGATCAATCCCGCCGGGGCCGCGACGCGGCTCTCGGATGTCGTGAGCGACACCTTCGAGGATGGTGACGGCAAGAGCTTCCACTTCAAGCTTCATTCCACGATCAACGACCGCACGGATCAGGACATTGACGGCAGCGCAACAGTGGGTGCCAAAGGGCAGGTCGAAGTCAGCTTGCAACGCCCCAAGCCCGAACAATTCGGCTTCAAGCCGGATGTGCTGTTTCCGACAGGCCATATCCAGCACATCATCGCCGCCGCTCTCGACGGCAAGAAGACGCTGAGCGCGCGAATTTACGATGGCTCTGAATCAGGCCACAAGACCTATGACACCTTCACGGTCATCGGCAAGGTCAAGGTCGGTGAGGCGGCCAACAAGGTCGCCCAGATCGGTGATCTGGGAACTGTGCCGCGCTGGCCGGTGACGGTGAGCTATTTTGACCACGAAAGCCACAAGGACAAGCCTGATTATGTCTTGTCCTTTGATCTCTATGAGAATGGCATCTCACGGCATCTGAAGCTCGATTACGGCACTTTCGCCTTCACGGGAAAGCTGGTGCACTTGCAGCTTCTGCCTGTTGCCGCGCCCTGCCATTAAAGCGCGACGCTGGTGCCTTCGCGGGCGCTTTGCGCTATCGCCGCCAGGGTGACGGCGATATTCTGGCTGACAGCGGCATATTCATCCATCATCGCCTGATCGCGGTTGGCGACCATGGTGGCAAAGGCATCGGCCGCAAAGCGAAAGCCGCTGCCGCTGGGCGAGGTAATCACCTCGAACGGCACGCTATTGGCAATGCCGCGCCGCAACCGCATCAGGCTGGGAAGATAGCCATGGGGGTGAGCGACATCTTCGCTGCAATGGTTGAGATATTCGGTTTCAAGCGTGCCCCTGGCGCCCACCAGAAGGGCCTGACGGAAATTCGCACCATCCATGGCACAGGCCAATTGCGCCCTGCGGCCATCGGCATAATGCAAGGTCGCCATGGTCGACATATCGACACCCGATGGCGCGTAGATCGATTGGGCTTCGACCCGCACCGGCGCAGCCCGCATCGCCAGACTGATCAGGCTCAAGGGGTAGCAACCGGCATCCATCAAGGCCCCGCCACCGAGATCCGGATTCATACGGATGTTGCCATCGGGCTTTTGCAGCGTGAATCCAAAGGCTGCCTGAATCAAACGCAGAGGGCCGATCTCATAGCCGCCGTTCCCGTCGATAAAGCTCATCATCGCCGTGGTTTGCGGCTGGAACCAATAGGGATAGCTCTCCAGCAGAAAGACCTTGTGTCGGCGCGCGGCGGCAAACATCGCCGCAGTCTCGGTGCCATTCATGCCAAGCGGCTTCTCGCAGAGCACATGCTTGCCATGTTCGGCGGCCTTGATCGCCCAGGTGGCATGCATCGAATTGGGCAAGGGCAGGTATATCGCGTCAATGTCGGCGCTGGCCAGCATGGCCTCATAGCTGGCAAAGGTCTGGGCTATCCCGAAGGCACCTGCAAATTCCTTCGCTTTGGCGCCATCACGGCTGGCTATGGCGGCCAGCGTGACCATCTCGCTGCCGCTGACATCGCGGGCAAATTGCCGTGCGATATTGGCAGCGCCCAGAATGCCGATGCGCAAGGCTTTGTGGTTGATCGTCATGGCGTGCTCCGAAAGCTGGTCAGGAATGGGCTGGCGTCGCAGCCAAGGGTGTCAAAGCGTGCGACAAATACAGAAACATCGCAATGCCAAGCACGATCATCAGCCCTGCAAGAATGAGATTGGGTGCGAGGCTGGGAGGTTCAGCGGCGGCATCCTTGCGCAGATCCCGCTCGGTTTTGACATAGCGCCAGGTCGCGACCGTCACCATCAAGGTTCCAGTGACGATCAGCGACAGACCGGCGATATTGCCGAATTTCTCTCCCGGAACCGAGAGCCTGCGGCCGACAAAACTTGGCCCGGCGAGTGACAGAAACAAATCGAATTTCTCGACCAGAAAGCCAAAAGCCATCACCGTTATGGCGGTGCGCACCCAAGCCAGAAACGTGCGCTCATTAGCGGCATGGTCTGAAAAATTCTTGATCATGCAATGTCTTGTCGCAAACAGTTCAAGTAGCACATCATGAGCGTTCATCCTGCGAGTTGCATGAATCCCTGGGAAAGATCGTCTTGTAGGTCAGCCATGTCTTCGAGGCCGACCTGAAAGCGCAGCGTCGGGCCGCCGGGTGCCCAGTGCGTCGCGGTGCGATAGGTCGAGCAGTCGAACGGAATGACTAGGCTCTCGAACCCGCCCCACGAATAGCCCATGCCGAACAATTTCAGATGATCGAGCATGGCCTCGACCCGCACCTGCGGCACCGGTTTCAGCACCACTGAGAACAGGCCCGATGAGCCTGAAAAATCGCGCCGCCACAGGGCATGGCCCGGATCTTCGGGCAAAGCCGGATGCAACACGCGCAACACCTCGTGGCGCGCTTGCAGCCATCGCGCCAGGGCCAGCCCCTGACGCTCCGCCTCGCGCAGGCGTAATTCCATGGTGCGCAAGCCGCGTAAAGCCAGAAACACATCCTCCGGCCCGGCACAGGGCGACATCGCATCAAAGGTGTCGCGCAGCTTCGGGAAATAGGCGGCATTGGCCGAAACCAGACCCAGCAGCAAATCCGAATGGCCGGAAAGATATTTGGTGCCAGCCTCGATCGCCAGATCGACGCCCCGCTCATGGGGTGGGAAAAACAGCGGCGTCGCCCAGGTATTATCCATCATCAGGCAGATACCGCGCGCATGGGCGGCGGCGGCGATGGCCGGAATATCCTGCATCTCGAAGCTTTGCGAACCCGGCGCTTCGGTGAAGATGACACTGGTATTGGGCTGGATCAGCGCAGCGATGCCGTCGCCGATCAAGGGATCATAATAGCGCGCGGTGACGCCGAGGCGAGCGAGCACGTGGGCGCAGAAATTACGCGTCGGGCGGTAGACTGAATCAGTGATGAGAATATCGTCGCCCGCCTTGACGACGCTGAGCAACGCCAGCGAAATCGCCGCAAGCCCGCTAGGCAGCAGCACGGTGCCGGCAGCGCCGGAAAGCTCGGTCCAGGCGGCTTCCAGCGCGCTGGTCGTCGGCGTGCCATGGGTGCCATAGACATAGCCTTCGCGGGCTTTCAGATGCGCCACAGTCGGCGATAGCACCGTCGAGCCGCGGTAGGTCGGGGTGTTGATAAAGCCATGCTGGGCTGACGGATCACGCCCGGCATGCACCAATTGCGTGCGGCGGCGATAGGGGTGATCTTGCGCGCTCATGACGTGCCGCCCATGCCTCCGTTGGCCAGAAAACGCTCCAGCCAGTGAATGTCATAATCGCCGTTCTGGATGTCGGGGTTTTGCACCAGCGTGCGAAACAGCGGGATGGTGGTGTCGATGCCATCGATGATGAATTCGCCCAGCGAACGTCGCAGGCGCAGCAGCGCCTCATTGCGGTTGCGGCCATGGACGATGAGCTTTCCCACCAGCGAATCATAATAGGGTGGGATCGTGTAGCCCTGATAGACCGCCGAATCGACGCGCACACCAAGACCGCCCGGCGGATGATAATAGGCGATCTTGCCCGGCGAGGGCCTGAAGGTCGCGGCATTTTCGGCATTGATGCGACATTCGATGGCATGGCCGCGCATATGCACATCGGCCTGCGTGATGCTGAGCTGGCTGCCCGCTGCAATGAGGATCTGTTCGTTGACCAGATCAAACCCCGTGACCATCTCGGTCACCGGATGCTCGACCTGAATGCGGGTGTTCATTTCAATGAAATAAAACGCGCCATCCTCATAAAGGAATTCGATGGTGCCGACGCCCGAATAGCCGAGTTTGCGCATGGCGGCGGCGCAGATTTCGCCAATCTCTTGGCGCTGGCCATCATTGAGCGCCGGCGAGGGGCTTTCTTCCAGCACCTTCTGATGGCGGCGCTGCAACGAACAATCGCGCTCGCCGAGGTGGATCGCACGGCCCTGGCCATCTCCCAGAATCTGGATTTCGATATGGCGCGGACGCATCAGATATTTTTCGAGATAGACCGCGTCATCGCCAAACGCCGCCTTGGCCTCGGTGCGGGCGGTGGCAAGCGCATCGGAGAGTTCGCCCGCCGAATGCGCCACCTTCATGCCGCGCCCGCCGCCGCCGGAAGCTGCCTTGACCAGCACCGGATAGCCAATGGCTTCCGCGACCCGCAGCGCTTCGGTATCTTCGGTAATGGCGCCGTCCGATCCTGGCACGCAGGGGATACCCAATGCCCGCGCCGTGCGCTTGGCCTCGATCTTGTCACCCATGATGCGGATATGATCGGCTTTCGGGCCAATGAACGCTATGCCATGCTCGGCCAGAATATCCGCAAACCCGGCATTCTCCGACAAGAACCCATAGCCCGGATGCACGGCATCGGCCCCTGTGATTTCGCAGGCGGCGAGCAGGGCAGGGATGTTCAGATAGGAATCGCGCGCGGCGGGCGGCCCGATGCATACGCTTTCATCGGCCAGTTTGACATGCATCGCCTCGGCATCGGCGGTCGAATGCACGGCGACGGTGGCAATGCCCAGTTCACGGGCGGCGCGCAGTATGCGCAGCGCAATCTCGCCGCGGTTGGCTATGAGGATTTTGTCAAACATCGGGGCGCTGGAGTCCGGCGGCGTGGGTCATTCGATGATCATCAGGGGTTGGCCATATTCGACGGGTTGCCCGTCATTGACCAGAATTGCCGTAATCGTACCGGCTCGCGGCGAGAGGATGTCGTTGAAGGTTTTCATCGCTTCGATCAGCATGATGCGATCACCGGCGGCAACCCTGGAGCCGATCTCGATGAAGGGCTTGGCTTCGGGGCTGGCGCGCAGATAGGCGGTGCCGACCATTGGCGCCGGCACGGCCTCACCCGTCTCGACCGCCGCCTCGCGCGGGGTTGCGGCACTGGTGGGTGCCTTGCCGGCCGGGAGCGCGTGCACCACCTGCAGCGGTGCCGGCGCCGCAGGCGCGACATGATGCATCATCGCCGCCGAAATCTGGCGGACGATCTTGATGCGCAGATCGCCTTTTTCGACTTCGATTTCGCCCAGATCCGTATCCTGGAGCAATTTTGCCAACCGCGCCACGAGCGCCGTATCAATGGCGTCAGAGGCCACGCCCTTGGTGGCGGTCGCGCTGCTGGCGCTCGCCTTGGGCTTGTTTCCCGCCCGCGCTGACGTATCAACCATGCTCAACTCTATCCCTTGCCGAAATCCGCCGTGATCAACTCATGCAACTGGCGCCACACTAGAGCGTGGCGCAGCACTTGGGAAGGCTTCCTGCCGACTTACGAACAGGCGACCTTGCCGCATTTCTCCATATTGGAGACTTTGGTCTGCAATTCGTCATAACCCACCGCGCCGACAATGACATCATCGCCGAGCACGAAGGTCGGGGTGCCGGTCAGGTTGAGCTTGTCGGCGACATCCATGACCGCGCTGATGCCAGCTTTGACGTCGGTGGAGTTCATGTCGGCCTGAACCTTGGTCAGATCGGCGCCCTCCTGTTTGGCGACCGCCAGCGCCTCGGACTTGCCGACATGCACCTTTTTGCCGAGCAGCACATTGTGGAAGTCGGCAAATTTGGCCGCCGACAATTGTTGACGCACAGCCCCGGCGACCCGCGCCGCCTCGACGGAGCCCGGCCCCAGCACCGGAAAATCCTTCAGGACGATTTTCAGATCCGGATTGGCCTTCACCAGCTTGGCCAGCACCGGCATGCTCAATTTGCAATAGGGGCAATTGTAGTCGAAAAATTCGGCGAGCACGACCTTGCCATTGGGATTGCCGAGGATGGCATGATGCGCCGAGGTAAAGATCACCCCCGCATTGGCTTTGATCGCCGCGCTCTGGGCGGAGGCTGCTTCGGCCTTGCGCTTGGCGAGCAGGGCTTTTTCCGCCTCTTCAATGACTTCGGGATGGTTGACGAGATAGGACTTGACGATCGCACCAATGGCTTGCGTCTGGGCCGGCGAGAAGCTGGCCTCGTCGGCCCTGGCGCTCCTGGCGAAGCTGCCTGCAGCCATCAGCGCCGCACCACAGACCAAGCCCATCGCCAGCCAGCGGCCTGCAACATTACGGAAATGAATCATGATATGCCGTCTCCTCGCAGACCGTGCTCGCGCACCGGCCGCACTTTCAAGGTGGCACGCCGCTCGATGTGAGGCGGGTGAACTCTTCGAGATGGTTCATGCCACATTAGCTTCAAGGGCGCAAAGCCGATGCGGATATCTTTGACCCTTGACGCCGAATCCGCTAGCGAACGCGCCAAGAACCCGCAACCTTGTGAAATTTGGATCGGCCCCGCGCATGAATGTGTTTGATGAGATCACCGTTGCGCTCACAAACGAGTTTGCAGCCCTGCAACAGGAAGGCCGCCTGAATGGGGCGTTGCAACCTGATCGCTTCAGCGTCGAACCGCCGCGTGATGCCAGCCACGGCGACATCGCGACCAACATCGCCATGGTCTATGCGCGCGATCTCGGCCCGGCCTTCACCTCGCCGCGTCAGTTTGCCAGCGAAATTGCCGCCAGACTCGGCAAGCATCCGCTGGTGGCGGCGGTCGAAGTCGCCGGGCCGGGCTTCATCAACATCCGCTTGCAGCACGCGGCGCTGATTGGCGTGTTGCGGGCAGCCTTGCTGGAAAAGGCGCAGTTCGGCCGCCCGGGTGCGCAACAGCCCGCAATCAACGTCGAATATGTGTCGGCCAATCCGACCGGGCCCATGCATGTCGGCCATGGGCGCGGTGCCGTCTTTGGTGATGCTCTGGCGGCGCTGCTGGAGTTTGCCGGCGCCAAAGTCACGCGCGAATATTATATCAATGATGCCGGAGCGCAGGTCGATGTTCTCGCCCGCTCGGCCTTCCTGCGCTACCGCGAGGCGCGCGGAGACGACATCGGCACCATTCCCGAGGGCCTTTATCCGGGTGACTATCTGAAGGGCATTGGCGCGAAACTGGCGCTCGATCACGGCGATGCCCTCGCGGCCATGCCCGAAGGCCAACGGTTGCCCGTGGTGCGCCAGGCGGCCATTGATGCCATGATGGCCCTGATCCGCGACGATCTGGCCGCGCTCAACATTCGGCACGACGTGTTTTTTTCCGAAGCCTCGCTCACCCGCAACGCCAGCGCTGGAGATCAGGTGCGCGCCGCCATTGCGGCCTTGCAGGCGCGCGGCCTGATTTATCAGGGCACATTGCCGCCCCCGAAAGGCGCCTTGCCCGACGATTGGGAAGATCGCGAGCAGACGCTGTTCCGCTCGACGCAGTTTGGTGATGATGTTGACCGCGCCTTGATGAAATCCGATGGCAGCTACACCTATTTTGCCAGCGACATCGCCTACCATGCCGACAAGCTGAAGCGCGGTTTTGCCACGATGATCGACGTCTGGGGCGCGGATCATGGCGGCTATGTCAAGCGCATGAAGGCGGCGGTGGCGGCGCTTTCGGATGGCAAGGGCGAGCTCGATATCAAGCTTTGTCAGCTGGTCAAGCTGATGCGCGACGGCGAGCCGGTCAAGATGTCGAAGCGTTCGGGCGAGTTTGTAACTCTGCGCGAGGTTGTCGACGAAGTTGGCGTCGATGCCGTCCGCTTCATGATGCTGTTTCGCAAGAACGACGCACCGCTGGATTTCGATCTTGCCAAGGTCATCGAGAAATCGCGCGAGAATCCGGTTTTCTACGTTCAATATGCCCATGCCCGCACGCAATCGGCGTTTCGTCAGGCGGCGCAGGTGTTCCCGGCGATGGATGTCTCCGCTGCCGCGCTGGCAGCCAGCGACCTGCACCTGCTCACGCACCCGGCAGAACTTGAACTTTTGCGGATTTTGGCGCAATTTCCGCGCCTGATAGATCAGGCGGCGCGTGCGCACGAGCCTCACCGGGTGGCGTTTTTCCTGCATGATCTGGCCAGCGCATTGCACAGCCACTGGACGGCCGGCAAAGATATGCCACACTTACGCTTTGTTAATGAAGAAAATAGACAATTGACTCAATCTCGCTTGGCGCTGGTGGCAGGCGTGGCGGAAATATTGCGGACGGGCCTGGCGCTGTTAGGGGTCAGTGCGCCCGACGAGATGCGTTGATTGAAGCTATTGCGGCAAGGCTTGAAACTGTTGGTTGCTCATGGCGACCTCACCGCGACTTTGCCGAAGATACGATCCGGAGCCGGATATGGCGCGGGTCGTCGGGTTTGAAAGGTTGAACGAATGGCTGAACCATCCACACGCGCGCCCTTCGCAGTGAATTTGGAAGAATTCGAGCGGCGATTGCGCGCGCCGACGGCACCCTCGGGTGCGGCTGCGCTGGACCCTCTGGCCGCGCTGGCGCAACTCGTGGGCGACGAAGGCAAGAGCCAGAACAGCCGTCAGGGACTGTTTGCGACCGGCAGCGAAACACGCAGCCCGCCCCGCGTGCTGCGCCCGGTTGTGGCCCCGGCTGCAGCCCCGGTTGCCGCAGCGGCCCCGCTCAAGACGCCGTCCGTTCAACAGAATTTTGCCGAGCAATTGCGCGCCTTGCACGCTCATCATGACGCCATGCGCCGTGCCATGGTCGAGGGCCAGCCTCTCGATGCGCCCGCCGATGACGATCACGAGATGCTGCACGCCGAGACGCAGCATGCCCATGCCGACGATTCTGAAATGCAACTGCGCGGTTTTGAAGATTCCTTTGCCGCAGCGGGCGTCGGTGCCGCGCCGGATATGACGGCCGAGCGCGAATGGGGTCACGAGACAGCGTCCTCCGCGCCCGAAGCGCAAGCCGAACGCCCCAGTGTTTATGCCGCATCGCAGGTCGGTGCCACGAACCAGCGCCGCGCGTCGCCGCTGATTTACATGGGCACCATATTTGCCGTCAGCTTCATGGTGCTGGGGGGCATTTTTGCTTACCGCCATGGTGGAGCTCACGCCCAGATGGGCGGGGTGCCGCTGATCAAGGCCGATTCGACCCCGGTGCGCATTGTTCCTGCCAAGCCGGAAGGCGTCGTCATCGCCAACCAGAACACCGATATTCTGGACAGCGGCAAGCAAAAGGCGATCGATGCCGCCAATCTGGCCAATGATAAGGTTGTCGCCAATCAGGAGCAGCCTGATGATCTCAATGCCTTGCCGAAATCCACCGCCAAGGCACCAAAGACAAGCGCCCAGACGGTGACATCGGCTGTGGTGGCACCGCCCGCCGTTGGCGCAACCGCCACACCCGATCCGCAAGCCCAGCTTGATCAAGGGCAGGGCGCTGCCGTCGCAGCGGCGCCTGATACCAATGCCAATACCAGCGCCGATGTGCACAAGGTGCGCACCGTGCTGGTGCAGCCTGATTCGTCGGTGGGCGCACCAGCTGCCACCGCTACAGCAGCACCTGCCGCCGTCGCGATTGGCGCGCCGGCCAAGCCGACGCCGCACCAGATTGCCGCCGCGCATGTTGCCAAGACCGCAGCCGTCAAGGCGCATGATGTGAAGCCCAAATTCAAGGCCAAGCCGCAACTGGCCTTGCGCAAGCCTGTGCAGGCCGCGCCGCCGCACAATGCACCGCTGCAACTTGTGCCATCACCGGCACGCGCCCGTCAAAAGCCGCAGCAGCTTGCAAGCATTGCCAAGCCTTCTGCCGGGGCGCGAGGCTTTTTTGCGGTGCAACTCGCGGCCCCTGGTACCGAGGCTGGCGCCAAAACCATGATGGCGCGCCTTGCCGCGCGCTATGGTTCGGCGTTGCAGGGCCATCGCCTTGGCTACCATCGGGTGAGCGTCAACGGGCATGATGTGTTCCGCGTGCGGGTCGATCATGTTGATCGGGTGGCGGCGCTGTCGATCTGCAAGGCCATTCGCGCCAAAAGCGGGTCGTGCTGGATCAGCGCCGACTAGCTTTGCGGCGCGCCGAGGAGGCTTGTTTTGAACATTCGCGCGTTGATCTGCGGCTGCGCCGGGCTGGAACTGACCAATGACGAAGGGGCTGCCCTGCGCGCCATTTCGCCGTGGGGATTGATCCTGTTCGGCCGCAATATCGGCACGCCTGAACAGGTGGCGCGGCTCACCGCCACATTTCGCGAGATCGTCCAGCGCCATGACGCTCCGGTGCTGATCGATCAGGAAGGCGGCCGTGTGCAGCGCATGAAGCCGCCGCATTGGCGGGCCTATCCGTCGGCGAACCGCCTGGCCGACCTTGCGCAGGGCGCCGGCATGGCCGAGGAAGACTTTATCGCACTCAACAGCCGCTTGATGGCCCACGATCTGCGCCAGGTGGGCATTAGTGTTGATTGCTTGCCCGTGCTTGATGTGCCGGTAGCTGGCGCGCATGCGGTGATTGGTGACCGATCCTATGGCCATGATGCCGCAACAGTGGCACGACGCGGCTTGGCGGCAGCGCGCGGCCTGATGGATCAGGGCGTGCTGCCGGTGATGAAACACATCCCCGGCCATGGCCGCGCCGAGGCTGATTCGCATTTGTCGCTGCCCGTTGTTCGCGCCAGTCATGCCACCTTGAGCGGCAGCGATTTTGCAAGCTTCGCGCCCGCACGGCACCTACCCCTGGCAATGACGGCGCATATTATTTTCACCGCGCTCGATGACCAGCGCCCGGCGACGCAATCGCCGATCATCGTCGAGCGCATCATCCGCGGCGAAATCGGCTTTGACGGCCTGCTGATGAGCGACGATATTTCCATGAAGGCGCTTTCGGGGAGCTTTGCGGCACGCGCCGCCGCCATATTCGCCGCTGGCGTTGATGTGGCGCTGCATTGCAATGGCGATCTTGGCGAACTTCGCGAGGTGGCATCGGCGACGCCATGGCTTGAGGGGCGGGCGCGGGCGCGAGCCGAAGCGGCACTGGCGATGATCGGCGCCCCAAAACCGTTTGATCCTGTGGAAGCCGCAGCATCATGCGATGAAATCCTTGCGAAAGCCAACCTGAGGCAGCATGCTGTAACGTGAAGTTTTCAGGCGTGGGCGGTCAATGGCGGATGTCGGGCACATAGCGGATGATGCTGTGCGTGAGCCGGTGACGGCCACAGGGGAGACCGCGTTTAGGGTCGATCTCGACGGCTTTGAAGGGCCGCTTGACCTGCTGCTGGAATTGGCGCGGCGCCAAAAGGTCGATCTCGCCAAAATCTCCATTCTGGCTCTGGCCGAGCAATATCTGGGCTTTATTGCTGCGGCGCATGGGCTGCGGCTCGAACTTGCCGCTGATTATCTGGTGATGGCCGCATGGATGGCCTATCTCAAATCACAGCTTTTGCTGCCTTCAGCGCCGCGCGGTGAGGAGCCTGACGCCGCGGCGCTGGCGCTGGATCTTGCGCTGCGGCTGCGCCAGCTGGATGCCATCCGAAAGGTCGCCGCCCATCTTGGTGCGCGCCCGCAACTAGGGCGTGACTTCTTCGTGCGCAGCAAAACCGCCACACAGAATGAGGAGCCGGGCGCGCCCAGACAGGCGACCCTTTATGATCTCCTCAGCGTCTATGCGGCATTGCGTCAGAAATCCGCCAAGAGCAGCGTCGTGCTGCAAGCTCGGCAGGTGTGGTCGATCGCCAGGGCGCGGGCGGCGCTCGAGCACATTGCGGCGCAGACGCTCGACTGGAGCGTCCTTGATGACTGCCTGCGCGCCTATGGCAATGCCGCGCCGGTGAGCCGGACGATGCGCGCCAGCACGTTTGCGGTCAGCCTTGAAATGGTGCGCGAAGGACGCATCGGGCTGCGTCAAACGCATGCTTTTGCGCCGATCTATCTTCGCGCAAGCCCTGCGTCGGAGCCATGAGCGCCGCATTGCAACCGGACCTGACGCCGCCCCGATCCGATGATGACGGATGGGCCGAGGCGGTGCGGCTTTGTGAAGCGGTGCTGTTTGCCGCCGGGAGTCCGGTGGCGGCCAGTGCGCTCGCCGCGCGGTTGCCGCCACACCTCGATATTGCCACGGTCATGGCGCTGATCGCCAGCCATTATGCAGGGCGCGGTATTCAACTGGCGCGCGTCGAGGACAGCTATTATTTTCAGACCGCGCCCGAGCTTGCCTCGGCCCTTGGCCCGGAACGCCTCGAACCGCGCCGCCTGTCACGCGCGGCGTTGGAGATCTTGTCGATCATAGCCTATCACCAGCCGGTGACCCGGGCGGAAATCGAGCATATCCGCGGCGTTGCGCTCTCGAAGGGCACGCTGGATGTGGTGCTGGAGGCAGGTCTTGTCAGGTTGCGCGGTCGCCGCCGCACGCCTGGTCGCCCCGTGACTTATGGCACCAGCCCGCAGTTTCTGGTGCATTTCGGGCTGGAAAACCTCGATGATTTGCCCGGTCTCGAGGAACTGAAAGCCGCCGGGCTTTATGAGGGCAAATTGCCGACGGCACCTTTGATGCCGCCACTGCCCGATGACGAAGCGGTGCCAACCGAGCAACCGCCGCTGGGCAGCGACGATGATCCGCCGGCCGCATAGCGCAATTATCAACAGTCCTTGAAATTACCGTAGTGCAGGGCTAAGACGCAATGAAGGGCTGCCTCACAGGGGGCGGGTGTTTTGAAGGAGTTATCTCATGGGTGGTCTGAGTATCTGGCACCTGATTGCGCTCGCAGCCATCGTCTTTTTGTTGTTTGGTGGCAAATTCAAATTCTCTGACATGATGGGCGATGTCGCGAAAGGCATGAAAGCTTTCAAGGCGGGCATGGCGGAGGACACGCCGGCGCCGACGGAAGATGCGGCCAAGACGCTCGATTCCAAGACGGGGGCCACGCTCGATAGAACCTCCGATACCAGTAAGGTTGGCTGATCAGCCTGAGATCTGCCTGTCAACAGAGCCTTGGCGGATGATCGGCTTCGGGATCGTGATGGATGTTTAACTTTGATTTCGCAAAGCTGCTGGTGGTTGGCGTGATGGCGCTGATCTTCATCCCGCCCAAGGATCTGCCGCGCGTTCTGCGCCAGCTCGGCCAGGGTTATGGCAAATTGCAGCGCCTCGCTGCTGATTTTCGTCGGCAGATTTCCGAGGCGCTCGAAGACGCCGATATTGACAGCGTCAAACGCGAATTCACCGATTTGACCGATTCCACCAAATTCGATTTCGACACCCCTTCCGAGACGGCCACGCCCGAAGCGCTGCCGGCACCACTTGAACCGGCACCACTTGAGCCGACGCTGGCCGCACCTGTCAAAAAGCGCAAGACGCGCCAGACCAAGCCGAAGCTTGCGGCAAGCGAGCCCGGCGACCCCGCGCCCAAGGCCGCCAAAAAACCGGCACGCGCGCCCCGCAAGGGCGCAAAAGCCACGTCAGAATCACCGGAAATGGTGCAGATTGACAGGGCGGCGGAATGACCGAGACGGATATTGAGGCCTCCCGCGCACCCTTGATGGATCATCTCTACGAATTGCGCACGCGGCTGATCTGGTCGCTGGCAACGTTTCTGCTGCTGTTTGTCCTGTTCTTCTGGCTGTCCAAGGACATTTACGGGCTTTTGGTCGAGCCCTACGGCAAGGTTGCCGGCCCTGATGCCAAGCTGATCTATACCGCCCCGCAGGAATATTTTTTCACGGAAATGCGGGTTGCTTTGTTCACAGCGGCGTTTTTCTCGCTGCCGGTGGTGTTCACCCAGCTCTATAAATTTGTGGCGCCGGGCCTCTACAAGCGCGAAAAGGCGGCTTTCGCACCATATCTCTTTGCGACGCCGGTGTTCTTCGCGCTGGGCGCGCTCATGGTCTATTATGTGGTCATGCCGAATCTGCTGCGGTTTTTCATCAGCATGCAGGTCGCAAAACAGCCGGGGCAGCCGCAAATCGAAATGCTGCCGCGCGTCAGCGAGTATTTGTCGCTGGTGATGACGCTGATCTTTGCCTTCGGCATCACCTTTCAAATGCCGGTGGTGCTGACGTTGCTGGGCAATGTCGGGATTGTGTCCTCGGCGTTTCTGATCAGCAAGTGGCGCTACGCGACGGTGATTATCGTGGCGGTTGCGGCGGTGCTGACCCCGCCCGATCTTTTCAGCATGGCAACGCTTGTTGTTCCCGGCTTGATGCTTTACGGCCTCTCCATCCTCTCCGTGATGTATATTGAAAAGCAGCGCGGGAAAGCAGTGGCCGTTCGCGATGACGAGGGGTGAGCGGCCCGTTTGATGGTATCGAGAGCCGCTGACCCATGCATGATATTCGCCTGATTGCTGAAAATCCCGAAGCATTTGACAAGGGACTAGCCAAGCGCGGCCTGCCGCCACTGTCTCAGCAACTGCTCTGCCTTGATGGCGCGCGGCGCGAAGCGATTGCCGCCCTGCAACGCGCGCAGGAGCGCCGCAACGCCGCCTCCAAGGAGATAGGCCAGGCCATGGCCGCCAAGGACATGACCCGTGCCGAGGTGCTGAAGGCGGAAGTGGCCAAGCTCAAGACCCTGATGCCCTCGATGGAAGAGGCAGAGCGCGCGGCGCAAGGCGCGCTGCAAACCCGGCTGTCTGAAATCCCCAATCTGCCGCATGATGACGTGCCGCAAGGCAAGGACGAGCACGATAATGTGCAAGTTCGCGCGTATGGTGATGTGCCGACATTTGCCTTTCCGGCCAGGGAGCACTTCTCGCTTGGCGAGGCGCTGGGCATGATGGATTTCGAGGCGGCGAGCCGCATGTCCGGCGCGCGCTTCGTGGTGCTGAAGGGCGCTTTGGCGCGGCTGGAGCGGGCGCTCGGTCAATTCATGCTCGATCTGCACACAGCCGAGCATGGTTATGGCGAAATCAACCCGCCGCTGCTGGTGCGCGACGAGGCCATGTTCGGTACCGCGCAATTGCCGAAATTCCGCGAGGATCAATTTCCGGCCGGTGATGAATTCTGGCTGATTCCCACCGCTGAAGTGCCGCTGACCAATTTGGTGCGCGAGCAGATCATCGAGGAAGCGGCCCTGCCGATTCGCGTCACGGCTTTGACGGCGTGTTTTCGCGCCGAAGCCGGCTCGGCCGGACGTGATACCCGCGGCATGATCCGCCAGCACCAGTTCAACAAGGTGGAACTGGTGTCGATCACCACGCCCGAGACGGCGCAGGCCGAACACGAGCGCCTGACCGCTTGCGCCGAGACCGTGCTGAAAAAACTCGGGCTGCCGTTTCGCACGATGCTTCTATGCTCCGGCGACATGGGCTTTGCCTCGCAGAAGACCTATGACATCGAAGTCTGGCTGCCGGGGCAGGGGCGCTATCGCGAAATTTCCTCCTGCTCGCTGTGCGGTGATTTTCAGGCGCGGCGCATGAATGCCCGCTGCAAGACGCCGGATGCGAAACAAACCCGCTTCGTTCATACGCTGAATGGATCGGGCCTCGCGGTCGGCCGCACGCTGGTGGCCGTGATGGAAAATTATCAGAACGAAGACGGCAGCATCACGGTGCCGGACGCGCTCCTGCCCTATATGGGCGGCATCAAGCGCATTGGCTAACAGGGCAGGCGGGGCATATGCGCATATTACTCACCAATGATGATGGCATTCACGCCGCCGGGCTTGAGGCGCTGGAGCGCGTGGCACGCCAACTCTCCGATGATGTCACCATCGTGGCCCCGGCGATCGACCAGTCCGGCGTTTCGCATTCCTTCTCGCTGAATGATCCGTTGCGGCTGCGGCAGATTTCACCACGTCACTTCGCGGTCAAGGGCACGCCGACCGATTGCGTGATCATGGCCGTCAAGCACCTCATGAAAGACAATCCGCCCGATTTGATCCTCTCCGGCATCAACAGCGGCCAGAATGTCGCTGAAGATGTCACCTATTCCGGCACCATTGCCGGGGCGATCGAAGGCACCATCCTTGGCATTCCCTCGATTGCCCTGTCGCAGGCCTATGGGCCGAGCGGCCGCGACAAGATCCGCTGGGATTGTGCCGAGGCGCTGGCTCCGGCCCTCATCCGCAAATTGACCACGAGGGGCTTTCCCCACGAGGTTCTGTTCAACCTGAATTTTCCTGATTGCGCGCCCGGCGAGGTTGCTGGCACGATGATGTGCGCGCAAGGGCGCCGCGATACCAACCTGCTGCGTGTCGAAGAGCGGCGCGACGGTCGTCAATTGCCTTATTACTGGCTGGCCTTTGCCAAGCCGACCTATTCGCCGGGGCCGGGGACGGATCTGGCCGTCCTCGCCGCGCGCAAGGTCGCGATCACGCCGCTGCGCATCAATCTGACCGATGACGCAACCTTGACACAATTTGCAACTCTGTTTGACTGACATCGCGTCAGGCGAGGGCGAGGCAGGTGCAGGACAGCAGCGAAGATCACGGAAGCGAACGCGAAGCAACCGCGCAATTCGTGCTGAACCTGCGCGGGCGCGGCATTGGCGACCTCGACGTGCTGCGGGCGATGGAGAGCATCGCGCGGCGTCACTTCGTGCCGCACCATTACCGCGATCTTGCCAACCGCGATCTGGCGATCCCGATCAGTTGCGGCCAGACCATGCCTGCGCCGTGGCTGGCGGCGCGCATGGCCGAAGCTCTGGATCTGACCGGCCGTGAGCGGGTTCTCGAAATCGGCACTGGATCGGGCTATGTCACCGCCATTCTGGCACGCCTCGCCGGGCATGTGGTGTCGATCGAGCGCTACCAGAGCTTGACTCTGGCTGCGCAGGCAAGGCTCGCGCATTTGCACATTGCCAATGCCGAGGTGCATTGGGCGGATGGCCTTGCGCTGACCGGGGCGACCGGTTCTTTTGACCGCGTGATCATTCATGCGGTGATTGTCGGGGCGCCATCGGCATTCCTGCCCTTGATGAAACAGGGTGGGCGCATGATGTTCGCGCGCAACATTGCCAGTCACGGCCTGCAACCTTGGCAAAGGCTGGTGGCCTTGTCCCGCAATGGCGCAGGCGAAACCGAGGAACTGGACATCTGCGGGTGCCACTTGACTGCGCTGACGCCGGGGAAATCGGCGGAATTGTGAATCCCGGTTTATGCAAGGTGGTGAAAATCGATTCACCCTAAACGCTCCTTTAACACTCATGGTGTATTTCTCTGAGTGTCGGTAGCGTTGCAGTGAGTTCGGGTCATGATTTCAGATTATCGTTTGTCTTGCCTGCGCTGGGCCTCACGGCTCGCTTTGGTGGGTGCCGCTGCGGGATTATTGGCCGGATGCGCCGATTCGAGCCGCCTTTCGGACCCTTTCAGCAATCCCTTTGGTTCGGACCACATGGCAACAGGCAGCATTCGGCGGGCAAAACCGCTGCATCGCCCGGCCATTTATCATGCTCCCGTGCACTATGCACAGCCGATCACCTCGCAGCCGCTGGCAGCTCCAACCAGCGCGCCCTATGCCACCCCGATCGCCAGCGCCCCGGCGGCAAGTTTTGTCGGTGCCCCCGGCGTTGCCATTGTCGCTGGCACCGGCGATACGGCAAGCGTGCTGGCCCGCCGCTACAATGTGCCCGAAGCCGCCCTGTTGCGCGCCAATGGCTTTCATAGCCCGGCCGATGTGCAGCCCGGCACGCACCTGATCATACCCTATCAGGATAAAAAGGCGGCCTATGTCGCGCCCACCGTCAGGATGCCGCACCCGAAGGTGGCCTTCGCCCCGCAGGCAACGCGGGTGCCGCGCTTGCCTTTGGCGGCGCGTCAGGCAGGTGGCCTGACCTATTCGCGCGCCGATCTCGCCCCGCGCTCGCTGGAGCAGCAGGCCAAGGGCACACCGCATATCCCGGTGGCGACCGCAGCCGTGGGCGCGGCTGCAATCGGCGGTGGCGCCTATGCGCTGACGCGGATGCATGACCTCGCCGAAATCAAGAAATACAAGGCCCAAGCTGCTGCCGCGCAGGCAGAACTCGCTGCGGCGCGCAAGGCACAAGCTTCAGTCAGCCGCACGGCCTCGCCGAAACTGGCTGCGGTCCGTGCTGCGAAAGTCGCTGCGACGCAGAAAAAGCTGGCAGCCCTGCAACAGCACGAAGCCATGCTGCGTGCCAAAAAGCTGGCCGAAGCCAAGCAGGCAAAAGCCCTGAACAACACGAAGCTGCAACAGGCCAAGCTCGCCAGGGCGAAGCTGGAAAAGTCTGAAAAAGCCGAGGCGCTGGCCCACACCAAAGCGCAGGCCGCCAAGAGGCTGGCGCTTGCCAAGCCGGCCCCGGCGCCCGCTGCTGCGCCCATGCGCCAGAAGGTCGACACCAAGCCCACCGGCAGCATCGCTATGGCCTGGCCAGTGCGCGGCCGCATCATCCGCGGCTTCCAGCCGGGCGTGAATGACGGCATCAACATCTCGGTACCGAATGGCACGCCGGTGCGCGCCATCGATGGCGGCGTGGTCGCCTATGCCGGTAGCCAGCTCAAGGGTTATGGCAATCTCGTGCTGATCCGCCATCCCAATGGCTTCATTTCGGCCTATGCCGACAATGGCGCGCTCGATGTCAAACGCGGCCAGACGGTGTCCCGCGGTCAGGTGATTGCCCATTCCGGGCAGAGCGGCGATGTTTCCTCGCCACAACTGCACTTTGAACTGCGCAAGGGCACGGTGCCGGTCAACCCGACGCATTTCCTCGCCGGGACATGATCGCGAATCACATCATGAAGCGCGCGGCATCGCGCCTTCCTCCGGGGCGAAAGTCGGCTTGGAACGGCGCCTTGTAAAGAGTGAGAGTTTTCCAGCCTGCCACGGAGGTGGGCATGGACAAGGCGCGGTGGGTCCAAAGAAAGGCCCACCGCGCCGATTTTTTTGAGATTATCTCAGCGCCGAAGCGCTCCGTCCCGAAGTTGCCTCCAAAGATCGAAACGCACGGGCAATTGGTGCGGCCAAGAGGACTCGAACCTCCACCTCGGTTAAAAGACTAGCACCTCAAGCTAGCGCGTCTACCAATTCCGCCATGGCCGCAGGCTGCTATGCGGGGTTCCGCGTTAGCCCGGCACCGTGTAACAAAAGCCATTGCCAGTGACAAGGGCTTAAACATGATTGTGCGTCGTTCTGTTCAATTCATGCCGACGGCGGGTTCTGCGCCGGTGCAATGGTGCGCTTCTGACGGGCTGGTTCCCTATGAGGCGGCGCTAGCAGCCATGGAACGGCGCGCCGAAGCCATCAGTCAGGGTACCGCCGCTGAATGCCTGTGGGCCTTGCAGCACCCCGCACTGTATACCGCCGGCACTTCGGCCCGTGCCGAGGACCTGCTCAACCCGGAGTTTCCTGTCCATGTTGCAGGGCGGGGCGGACAATATACCTACCATGGCCCCGGCCAGCGCGTGGTCTACGTCATGCTCGATCTCAACCGGCGGCGGCGTGATCTGCGCGCCTTCGTCTGCGCACTGGAAACCTGGGTGATCGTTGCGCTGGCGCAATGCGGCGTCTTCGGGGAGACCCGCAGCGGACGTGTCGGGGTCTGGGTGCAGCGCCCCGACAAGCCCGCCGCGCCCGATGGCAGCCCTGCCGAAGACAAGATCGCCGCCATTGGCATTCGTGTGCGCCGCTGGGTGAGTTTTCATGGCCTGGCGGTGAACATCGTACCAAATCTGACACATTATCGCGGTATCGTGCCCTGCGGCATCAACGAACAGCACTTTGGTGTCACCAGCCTCGATGATCTGGCGCGCGCGGGCGCAACCGCTGCGCCGGGCATGGCCGAGTTTGATATTGCACTGCAACAAACCTTTGTCACAATCTTCGGGCCGCTCGAACAGGGCAATACGGCCGGGCAGGCGCTTGTTTAGATAATGTCTAACAAATCCGGCGAAAATCGTCGGGCAAAGATGCTAAATGTCGCATGGTGCACTGCAAAAAATCCATTGACAAATTATTGTGCGGTGCGTATATCCGCAGCATCAAAGAGGGGCTGGCGTGGCTGGCGGTTCTTTGAAACAAATCCCCGCGTCCGGCGCCGAGCGTCCGACCCATCTCGAGGTGTACCATGGCTACCAACAACATCGAAGCGTTCCAGAAGTTCAGCAAAGATCAATACGAAGCCGCCACCGCCGCCACCGCGACGCTGACCAAGGGCCTGCAGAAGATTGCGTCCGAGACGACCGATTATTCCAAGGCTGCTTACGAAAATGGCACCGCAGCTTTCGAGAAGCTGATTGCCGCAAAGACCCCGGATGCTGCTTTCCAGATCCAGAGCGATTACGCCAAGACCGCCTATGAGAGCTTCGTCGCTCAGGCCACCAAGATTGGCGAACTCTACACCAACATCGCCAAGGAAGCCTTCAAGCCGGTTGAAGTCGCCTTCACCAAGGCGCAGGAAGCCACCAAGAAGGCCGCCTGAAGCTTTATTTGACGATCAAGAGTTTCATGAAGGACAGGCCCGGGCTTCGGCTCGGGCCTTTTTTATTTTCTTTTGCATTTTCAAGCTTCGACGCTTCGCGCAGCGCCATCAGGCCACGCTCGATTATTTTTGCTGCGCCGCTCCCGCAAACAAAATGCCGCCTAAAACAGGTGGCACCACTGGTGCATTGGCAAGGCACGACTTAGATTAGGTCTCCAGCCACAACCGATATGCGGGCCAAGCGCGATGAGTACGGGCAATTTTCAGAACGAATTGCGGAGACACCCCAGCCTGGAAGCGGTCATGACCGCTGGGTGTGCTGCGCCTGTGGCTGCCGGCCAGAAGGGCGAAGATGACAAGGGCGGCAATGGCGTCGGCACATCGGTGATCACCCGCACCAAGACAGTCACCAAGAAACCCGCCATGTACCGCGTGCTGCTGCTCAATGATGATTACACGCCGATGGAATTCGTGACGCACGTGCTGCAGAAATATTTCCAGAAGGCGCTTGATGAAGCCACCCGCATCATGCTGCATGTTCACCAGAATGGTGTCGGGGAATGTGGTATCTATACGTTTGAGGTCGCCGAAACTAAAGTGACACAGGTGATGGATTTCTCGCGCAAACACCAGCAACCGCTGCAATGCATTATGGAAAAGAAGTGACTTCGCGCGCCTTGCGCCCGCCATCGATGCCCATCCGTTCACAAGGGAGTCCGCATGCCATCCTTTTCGCGCAGTCTAGAGCAATCCTTGCATCGGGCGCTGGCGGCCGCCAATGAGCGCCACCACGAATATGCGACGCTGGAGCACCTGCTGCTCAGCCTCACGGATGATTCCGATGCTGCCGCCGTCATGCGCGCCTGCTCGGTCGATCTGGCCGTGCTGAAGAAGAGCCTCGTCGATTACATCGACCAGGAACTGGAAAATCTGGTGATCGACGGCCCCGACGATGCCAAGCCCACGGCAGGGTTCCAGCGAGTCATTCAACGGGCGGTCATTCACGTGCAATCATCCGGGCGCGAGGAAGTGACCGGTGCCAATCTGCTCGTGGCGATTTTTGCCGAACGCGAGAGCCATGCCGCGTATTTTCTGCAGCAGCAGGACATGACCCGCTATGATGCTGTCAATTATATCAGCCACGGCATAGCCAAGCGTCCCGGCTCGAACGAGAGCAAGGCGTCGCCGCGCGGCGCGATCGACCCGGAAGAGGGCAAGGATGCGGGCGAGGCCAAGGACAATGGCGATTCAAAAAAGAAAGAGCAGGCGCTCGATACCTATTGCGTCAACCTCAACAAAAAGGCGATTGCCGGGCGCATCGATCCGCTGATCGGCCGCGAACTCGAGGTGCAACGCGCCATTCAGGTGCTCTGCCGTCGGCAAAAGAACAACCCCTTGCTGGTGGGGGATCCGGGAGTAGGCAAGACCGCTATTGCCGAGGGCCTTGCCCGCAAGATCGTCAAGAATGAAGTGCCCGAAGTTCTGGCGGGAGCGACGGTGTTCGCGCTGGATATGGGCACCTTGCTGGCGGGCACCCGCTATCGTGGCGACTTTGAAGAACGCCTCAAGCAGGTGATGAAGGAAATCGAGACCCACAAAAACGCAATTTTGTTCATCGACGAGATTCACACGGTCATTGGCGCCGGTGCAACCTCGGGCGGTTCCATGGACGCGTCCAACCTTTTGAAGCCGGCGCTAGCGCAAGGCACGCTGCGCTGCATCGGCTCGACCACCTACAAGGAATATCGCCAGTATTTCGAGAAAGACCGGGCGCTGGTGCGGCGCTTTCAGAAAATCGACGTCAATGAACCGACGATTCCCGATGCCATCGAGATCATGAAGGGCCTCAAGCCCTATTTTGAGGAGTTCCACAAGGTTCGCTTCACCAATGAGGCGGTCAAGGCGGCTGTCGATCTGTCGGCCCGTTATATTCACGACCGCAAATTGCCCGACAAGGCGATTGACGTGATCGATGAGACCGGTGCCGGGCAGATGCTGCTGCCCGAGCCCAAGCGCAAGAAGGTGATTGGCGTCAAGGAGATCGAGGCCACCATCTCCACCATGGCGCGGATTCCGCCCAAATCCGTTTCCAAGGACGATGCCGAAGTGCTCGAACATCTCGACGAGACCCTGAAGCGTGTCGTTTATGGCCAGGACGCAGCAATTGCCATTCTCACCTCGGCGATCAAGCTGGCGCGGGCGGGCCTGCGCGATGGCGAGAAGCCGATTGGCTCGTTCCTGTTTTCCGGCCCGACCGGCGTCGGCAAGACCGAGGCGGCGCGCTCGCTGGCCTCGGCTCTGGGCCTGCATCTGACGCGCTTTGACATGTCGGAATATATGGAACGCCACACCGTCAGCCGCCTGATTGGCGCACCTCCCGGCTATGTCGGGTTCGATCAGGGCGGCCTTTTGACCGATGCTGTGGATCAGCACCCGCATTCGGTGCTGCTGCTCGACGAGATCGAGAAAGCCCATCCCGACCTTTTCAACATTCTGTTGCAGGTGATGGATCACGGCAAACTCACCGATCACAACGGCAAGCAGATCGACTTCAGAAATGTTTTCCTGATCATGACCACCAATGCCGGTGCGGCCGACAATGCTCGCAACACCATCGGCTTCACCACAGTCAAGCGCTCAGGGGAGGATATCGAGGCGATCAACCGGATGTTTACCCCGGAATTTCGCAATCGCCTTGATGCCGTGGTGCAATTTGGTCATCTGCCGCATGATGTCATCAGCAAGGTGGTCGACAAGTTCATCGCCCAGCTCGATGCCCAGCTGGCCGATCGCAGTGTCACGGTCGAGCTTTCCGATGACGCCCGCAAGTGGCTGGCGCAGAAGGGTTATGATGAGGCGATGGGGGCAAGGCCCATGGCCCGCATCATTCAGGAAACCATCAAGACGCCGCTGGCCGATGACATCCTGTTTGGCCGCCTCAAGAATGGCGGCACGGTGCGCGTGATTGTCGCTGGCGAGGGCGCCGCGGCCAAGCTTGCCTTTGTGTTTCCCGAAGGGCCGGTTTTGCCGCGGCCCGAGGCGGATATCATCGAGGCCTCGCGCAAGCGCGTGCGCGCCGAGCCGGAAGTGCGCCGCGCCAAATCGCGCGCTGCAGCCGAAGCGCGCAAAAATGAAAAGCCCCGGCCCGTGCCCGATATTCTGCCCGCGAAGGACTGAACAGGCAGATGATCGGGGAGGGGCAACTGCCTTGTTTGGGGGGATCGAACGCCCGCATAGCTGATGCCGCTGTTATGGCGATTGTGGCAGCTGTGCTTCTGTGGTGTTTTGGGGGCAGCCATGAAGGGAAGGTATTTTGGGGGCGACCATGAAATTTGCGTCTGGATGGGTAGCCGCGGCCGGCGTGCTGCTGGCGCTGGGTTGCGGGCAGATCGCGCGGGCGAATGGTCTGGCGGATGCACGCGCTGCTTACAAGCGCGGCGATTATGCGACCGAGTTGCGGCTTTTGAAGCCGCTGGCCGATAAGGGCAATGGCGTGGCGCAAGACAGCCTCGGGATGATGTACGAATTAGGCCTGGGTGTGCGGCAGAACTCAGCCACGGCGGTGACTTGGTATCGCAAGGCCGCCGAGAAGGGCGTCGCTGCCGCGCAAGACAGCCTCGGAACCATGTACAACCTGGGCCTTGGTGTGCCGAAGGACTATGCCAAGGCGGTGTTTTGGTTGCGCAAGGCCGCCGATCGGGGCAACGCCGACGCACAAGCCAGCCTCGGGATTTTGTACGACTTAGGCCATGGCGTGCCGAAGAATGACGTTGAAGCCTATAAATGGTTCAACTTGGCCGCCGCTCAGGGCAGGAAGCTCAGCGGTGCGCTAGCGAAGCTAAGCCGTGAGCGAGCGGCGCAAATGCGCGACAAACTTGCCGCCCACATGACACCAGCCCAAATTGCCCAAGCGCAAAAGCTTGTCCGGGAATGGAAGCGCAAATAGCGGCCTTAAGGGAATGCAAGCAGGAATGGATGCAAATGGCCCGGAGCGCACTTCGGCGGAAGGAACGCAAGCAGGGGGCACCCGCCACCCTGCCGGATGGTGGCGGGAAGGTGCGCGGCAGGCCGTAATGGGCCCTGCATGGGTCGTGGCCTTCTCGCTGTTCGGCATAGGCGGGCTGGCCCGCGCGGCGCATTATCCGCTGGGCGTCGCCATTGCGGCCACGGTCGGCATATGGGCCGGGCCGGCGCAGGCGATATTTTTCGTGGCCAGCGCCGCCAAGACCGCCTGGCCGGTGATCGCGCTTTCAGCCTCGCTGTCCTCGATGCGGATGTTGCCGATGACCATCGCCTTGCTGCCGCTGCTGCGCACCCCTAGGACGCGGCTCACCAGCATGGTCGCCGCCTCTTGGTTCATGGGAATCACCGTCTGGACGGAGAGCCTGCGGCGCACCCCGGCCTTGCCGCGTGATATGCGTCTGCCGTTCTATTTCGGCTTTGCCATGACCTGCATGGGTGTCGCGACCTGCACGACCATGCTGGGCTATGAGATTGTCTCGCGCGTGCCGGTGCCGATGGCGGCGGCCCTGCTGTTTCTGTCGCCGCTGTATTTTGTGGTGGCGCTGGCGCGCAACGCCAAGGTCGGCGCAGATTGGCTGGCCATCGCACTTGGCATGGCGCTGGCCCCAGTCGCCATGGCCTATGTCGGGGGTGGGCTCGATCTGCTGGTGCTGGGACTGGTGGCGGGCGGGCTTGCGTGGTTCTGGGGCTATCGGACGCGCCGAAGGCTGGCGGGTCCATGAGCCAAGCCTGGTTTGACGGCGCCAGATCGCCCTATTTCGTGTTGTTCGCCTTCGGCTTTCTACCCACCATCGGGTGGAAGCTGGGGAGCGCTTTCATTGCCCACAGCATCGACGAAGATTCCGAATTGTTCCGCTTCATCAACAGCATCGCCTCGGCGCTGCTGGCTGGCATTGCGGCGGAATTTCTGCTCCACCCACAAGGGGCACTGGCACATGCGCCGCCGGTCGCGCGCTTTGGCGCGCTGCTCATTGGCCTCGCGGCCTTTGCGCTGACCCGCCGCTCGGTCTTTGCCGGTGTGCTTGCGGGCGAAGCGGCGATTATAGTGCTGACTTTCGCAGCTTCGCATTGAGCCGGTCGGTCGCGGCCGCATTGATCCGGTTCATCAGCGGCAACTCGACATAGCGATAGCTCAGCAAGCCGAGGCCAAGGGTGACACCGACCCCGAGGCAGATGAAAGCCAAGACATCCGAGACGCTGGTCGCGTGCAGGGCGCGCGCCAGATGCAGCATGATCACTGCCACAAACGTGTGCAGCAGAAACACTGCAAAAGCGATATTGCCCAGCGCGATGAACGGCCCGCTGCCAAGCCGGCTTGGCGGGCCATCACGCTCGCAAAGCGCCAGCAGCGCCACCAGCACCACAAACAGCGGCAGCACGGCCGCGACCGGCACGGGGCTCAACATCAAGCCGATGAGGGCAAGCGCGAAGAGATGCGGCAGGGCCCATGGCAGGCGCACAGGCGGCAGATCGCGCACCAGCACCTCCACTGCCATGCCGGCAAAAAACATCGGGATCGCCCGGAACGCGCCGCCATCATAGGTCGCCTCGTACCAGGGACGCAGCCCCATGGCATCACGCACCAGCGCCATGAGCAGCGCCGCCAGCAGCGCCATCATGAAAGCCGCGCGCGCGCCGTTTTTCAGCAACAGCGCCACCATGAGCGGGAACAAGAGAGACAACAGCAATTCCGCCGACAGCGACCATGACGGAAAATCAAGCCCGGTGTGCTGTGTCACACCCCAGGCGTGCAGCAACAGCAGCGTCGGCACCACGAGGTGCAGATCAAGCGATGCTGGGTCATAAATATGAAAGTGGCCAAGCACCACCCCCGCGCCCACCAGCGCCATCGCCAGCGTGGTGAAAAAATGCAAAGGATAGAGCCGCGCAAACCGCCGGGTCATGAACCGGCGCATGTCGTCGAAGCTGGCCATGCGGGCACCATAAGCGTGCATCAACACGAAGCCCGAGAGCGCAAAGAAGAAATCGACGAAATAGAGCCTGTCGGTGGCGGCCAGGCTGATGCCCAGCAATTGGTGGAAGTGCCCGGCAAAATGCCCGAGCATGACCGCGCAAGCCCCAAAAAACCGATAGGTGTCGAGCACGTAAAAGCGCTTTGGCATTTTTGGGGGCAAGCCATCCACTCCTCGGCCTGCTCGTGTAACGCCAATGTCTTAATTGCCAGCCAATGACGCGCGATTTTCCCGAATCTGGTGAAGCCTTCGTTAAGGCGCATAACCCGGCGCGACTGGTGGCGTCGCGGCCGAGAATCGGCTAAGACTGCGGTTGATTTGCAAACCAACGGGACAAATTTTCTTGGCCGAACCGACTGACCCGCCGCCACCGCCGGGCTCTGACATCCGCACCGCTTCCATCGTCGATGAAATGCGCCGCTCGTATCTCGATTACGCGATGAGCGTCATCGTGTCGCGCGCGCTTCCCGACGTGCGCGACGGTCTGAAACCCGTGCATCGGCGCATCCTGTTTTCGGCGAGTGAAGAAGGCCACACCGCCGACAAGCCGCATGTGAAATCGGCCCGCATCGTCGGCGACGTCATCGGCAAATATCATCCCCATGGCGATCTGGCGATCTATGAAGCGCTGGTGCGCATGGCGCAGGATTTTTCCATGCGTCTGCCGCTCATCGACGGGCAGGGCAATTTCGGTTCGATCGACAATGATCCGCCGGCCGCCATGCGCTATACCGAAGCGCGCATGTCCAAAGCCGCGATGGAACTCGTCGGCGACCTTGATCTCGATACCGTCAATTTTCAGGACAATTACGACGGCAAAGAGCGCGAACCCACGGTTCTGCCCGCTAAATTCCCCAATCTTCTGGTCAATGGCGCTGGCGGCATCGCGGTTGGCATGGCGACCAATATCCCGCCGCACAATCTTGGCGAGGTGATTGATGCCGTGGTCGCGCTGATCGACAATCCGGCGCTCGACAGCGAAGCGATCATGAAAATCGTGCCGGGGCCGGATTTCCCGACCGGGGGCGCCATTCTCGGGCGCGGTGGCATTCGCCAGGCCTATCTCACCGGGCGCGGCTCCATATTGATGCGCGCCAAAGTCGCGGTCGAGCAGGGCAAGCGCGACCGCGAGGTGCTGATCGTTTCGGAAATTCCCTTCCAGGTCAACAAGGCGGCGCTGATCGAGAAAATCGCTGAACTGATCCGTGAGAAGCGCATCGAGGGCATTGCCGATCTGCGCGACGAATCTGATCGCGACGGCATGCGCATCGTCATCGAGATCAAGCGCGATGCGGTCGGCGACGTCGTCCTCAACCAGCTTTATCGCTATACCCAGCTGCAAACCAGCTTTCCTGCCAATATGATCGCCCTCAATGGCGGTCGGCCGGAAACCCTGACCCTCAGAGATTTTCTGGTGGCCTTTATCGATTTCCGCGAGGAAGTCGTCACCCGCCGCACCAAATTCCTGCTGAACAAGGCGCGGGATCAGGCGCATGTTCAGGTCGGTCTGGCCATTGCCGTGGCCAATATCGACGAAGTGATCCATCTCATTCGCACCTCGCCCGACAGCAATGCTGCGCGTGAGGCGCTGATTTCACGGCTCTGGCCGGCCAGGGACATGGCGCCCTTGGTGATGTTGATCGCCGATCCCCGCCACATGCTGCTCGAAGACGGCACCTGTCGGCTTTCGGAAGTTCAGGCCCGCGCCATTCTGGAATTGCGGCTGGCACGCCTCACCGCGCTCGGGCGCGACGAGATTGCCGGAATGCTCAACAAGCTGGCCGAGGAAATCGCTGAATATCTCGATATCCTGCACTCGCGCGAACGGCTGTTTGGCATCATCAAGGGCGAGCTTGCCGCCATGCGCGCCGCCCATGCCACACCGCGGCGCACTGAAATTCTCGACAGCGAATTTGATTTCGAAGACGAGGATCTGATCCAGCGTGAGGATATGGTCGTCACCGTTTCACATGCTGGCTATGTCAAGCGTGTGCCACTCTCGACCTATCGGGCGCAGCGGCGCGGCGGCAAGGGCCGTTCCGGCATGCAGACCCGCGATGAGGATTTCGTGACGCGGTTGTTTGTCGCCTCAACCCATCAGCCGCTGTTGTTCTTTTCGTCCAAAGGCCAGGCCTACAAGGAAAAGGTCTGGCGTCTGCCATTGGCTGCCCCGCAGGCGCGCGGCAAGGCGCTGGTGAATATTCTGCCGTTGGAGCAGGACGAGCGCATCACCACCATCATGTCGCTGCCTGAGGATGAAGCCGCCTGGGAAGCGCAGGATGTGATGTTTGCGACAACCCGCGGTTCGGTGCGGCGCAACAAATTGTCGGATTTCGCCAACGTCAACCGGGCCGGCAAGATCGCCATGAAGCTCGATGACGGCGAGAGAATCGTCGATGTGCTGATGTGTACCGAGGCTGACGACGTTCTGCTGACTTCGCGCGAGGGCCAGTGTATCCGCTTCGCTGTGCCGGAAGTGCGGGTGTTCAAGGGTCGCGATTCGATGGGCGTGCGCGGTATCAACCTCGACGAGGGTGACAGCGTCATTTCCCTGGCGATTCTGCGCCACATGGACGCCGAACCCGCCGAGCGCGAGGCCTATCTGAAAATGCGCCGCGCTGTTGCCGGCGAAGCCAGTGCCGAGGAACCGGCGCTGGAGGACAATGGCGAGGGTGCCAGCGCGGCGATTTCGACCGAGCGCTATGCTGAAATGTCGGAAGCCGAGCAGGTGATTCTCACCATATCGGCCAATGGCTATGGCAAGCGCTCCTCGGCCTATGAATACCGAGTCACCGGACGCGGCGGCAAAGGCATCGTCGCCATGGTTGTCAACGAGCGCAATGGCGCGCTGGTGGCCTCGATGCCGGTGGGCCATGACGATGAAATCATGCTGGTGACCGATGGTGGCCAGTTGATCCGCTGCCCGGTCGAGGACATCCGCATGGTGTCGCGCGGCACGCAGGGGGTCATTGTCTTCAAGACGGCAGAAGACGAGCATGTCGTCAGTGTCGAGCGCCTGAGCGATGTCGGCAACAGCGAGGCGGGCGATGGCGGCGACGAGGCTGGCGAAGCAGGCGAGGTGCCATGAGCCGCGTCGCGCTCTACACCGGTTCCTTTGATCCGCTGACGCTTGGCCACGTCGATGTCATTCTCAGCGCCGCGGCGCTGTGCGACCGGCTCATCATTGCCATTGGGCATCACGCCAGCAAAACGGCGCTGTTTTCGCCCGAGGAGCGCGCTGCACTCATCGAAGCAAGCTGCGGCGCGTTGCTGGCGAAGCGCAACTGCCAACTCGCGGTGGTCAGCTTTGACGGGCTGGCGGTGGAAGCGGCCCGGGCGCAGGGCGCGAGCCTGTTCGTGCGTGGCCTGCGCAATGGCTCCGACCTTGATTATGAAATGCAGATGGCGGGCATGAACCGCACCATGGCCCCAGACGTGCAGACGGTGTTTGTAGCTGCCAGCCCTGGCTTCGGCCATATTACTGCAACATTGGTGCGCCAGATCGCCCAGATGGACGGCGATGTCTCGCCCTTCGTGCCGCCTCAGGTCGCAGCCGCGCTGCGCGCCAGACGACAACCCTGAAACCACCAGAAACTCGATCGAAAGGCCCAATCGCCCATGATGTCCCGTAGAAGCGCCCTGATTATTGCCGCGACCTTGCTCGCCGTCCCATGCGCCCTTGCCGCCAGCCAGAAGGATGTGGTGCATCTTTACACCAAGCACGGCATGGTGACGATCCAGCTGCGCCCCGACCTCGCCCCCAAAACCGTCAAGCAGATTGAGACCTTGACGAAGCAGGGCTTTTACAATGGCCTGAAGTTTCACCGGGTGATTGAAGGCTTCATGGCCCAGACCGGCGATCCCACCGGCACCGGGGCGGGCGGCTCGAAGCTGCCCAACGTGCCCGCCGAATTCAACAAAACGAATTTCGGGCGTGGCAGCGTCGGCATGGCCCGCACCAGCGACCCTAATTCCGGCAATTCTCAGTTTTTCATCTGCTTTGCCGATGCCAGCTTTCTCGATGGCAAATATACCAATTTCGGTCAGGTCACGCACGGCATGAAGGTGGTGGATCAGATCAAGAAAGGTGAAAGCGGCAGCGGCACCGTCGCCGATCCCGACATCATCGTGAAAATGGTGATGGCGCAAGACGATAAAAAGTAAGAACGGCGCGGCCATGGGCCGCATTTGCCCAAAGCCTGTTGCCGCTTTAGGATTGGCCAGAAACATTACCCCGCATCCGCATGTCGCGGCGACGCGGCGCTCTTCAAGGAATTATCATGTCTGAGACATCAAACACATTGACGCTTGAAACCACCAAAGGCCCGGTTGTCATCAACATGCGGCCAGATCTTGCTCCCGGCCATGTCGCCCATATCAAGAAGCTGGTTTCCGAAGGCTTTTATGACGGCATCGTCTTTCACCGGGTGATCGACGGCTTCATGGCGCAGACCGGCTGCCCGCATGGCACCGGTACCGGTGGCTCGAAATATCCCAATCTCAAGGCCGAGTTCAACAATGCCCCGCATGTGCGCGGCACGGTGTCGATGGCCCGCGCGCAAAGCCCCGACAGCGCCAACTCGCAGTTTTTCATCTGCTTTGGCGATGCCGGCTTCCTCAACCGGCAATATACCGTGTGGGGCGAAGTCACCAGCGGCATGGAAAATGTCGACAAGATCAAGCGCGGCGAGCCGGTGATCCAGCCCGACAAGATCATTTCCGCCAAACTGGGGTAGGGTGGGCTCGTGCGCGCAGCACGATCTGGCCAAGCTGGCCGCTACGGGGCAACCTCGCGGCAGTCTTGGCCCCGCCTGCGAAAGGGGGGCTTTTCGCCCCCTGCCTGCTGTGTCAGAAGGGATCAACACAACAAGAGCTTCCATCCCATCATGCGTGTAGATGCCTTTGATTTCGATCTGCCCAAGGACCGTATTGCCCTGCGGCCGGCAAACCCGCGGGATGCGGCGCGCTTGTTGCGTGTCGACCCGCAGGGCGCTTTGAGC
>JAJZGX010000024.1 GCA_021804825.1 Pseudomonadota bacterium
CGATTGGTCTGGCAATCCTTGGTCTGAAAATCTGGCAGCGCCGGACGGAACATCAGGGCGATCTGGTCGATGCGGCCCAGAGCCTGTGCATGCAGAGTGGGCGTTGGGCTTGCGGCAAAGCCAGCTCCATGGACTTTGCCCGTGGTTGGCGAGATGCGCCGTCGCGCTGGCAGCGGGGTGGGGCGGCAGCACCAACTGGCAACAGCGCCTTTGATGAATGGCGTTCGTCCGAACTTGCAAAGCTTGAAGAACAGCGTCGCAAGCTCGTCGATGCGGAGCGCGAATTTGCCGAGCACATTGACGGCTTGCGCCGGGCACGTGATCGCGAGGAGTTCGACCGTTTTATGCAGGCACGCAATAATCCGGCCCCCGGTGCTGACAGCCCGCACTAAGGCCCAACATGAGGGCAGGGCATGCATCCCGGTTATATAGCCAGCGCGCCGCTGCTTTATGTGCTCCATGGCGCCCTGGCTCTGGTCAGCCTCCTCAGCGGCACGGCCTTGATGGTGATCACCAAGGGCACGCCCCGGCACATGGTGCTGGGGCGGATTTTTGCCGTCGGAATGATGGCGACCGCACTGACCTCCTTTGGCATCGAGACCGCCGGGCATTTGAGCTGGATTCACATCCTCTCCGTCGTCACGCTCATCAACATCCCCATCGCCATCCTGCTACGCCGACGCGGCAATATTCGCGGCCACGCCATCGCCATGGTGTCGAATTATGTCGGCCTGCTGATCGCCGGGGGCTTTGCCGCGGTGCCGCCGCGCCTGCTTGGACTGGTGCTGTTCGGGCATTGAAGCAAGGTGAAATGGCGACGTTGCACTGGCCCCATGCCGCCAGTCTTCCTATAATCTTACAATTGCCGTCATATCGGGTCATCCGATAAAAGCTCAAGTTTTGCGCGAGGTTCCCATGTCGCAGGTCAACCGCCCCATCATCCGCACCGTGCGCGGCCAGCCCGCCAGCGATGGCGCTGGTGTCAAAATGCTGCGGATCATCGGCACGCAGACTTTCCCCGATCTTGATCCTTTCCTGATGCTTGATGAATTTGGTTCGGATGATCCCGATGCCTATATCGGTGGTTTCCCCGATCATCCCCATCGCGGCTTCGAGACCGTGACCTACATGCTGGAAGGCCGGATGCGGCACAATGACAGCAAGGGCAATTCAGGTGATCTTGGCCCCGGTTCGGTGCAATGGATGACCGCCGGTTCCGGCTTGATCCACTCGGAAATGCCCTTGCAGGAGCACGGCATGATGCGCGGCTTCCAGCTCTGGGTGAATCTGCCCGCCAGGGACAAAATGACCCCGCCGCGTTATCAGGACATTGCGCCTGAAGCGGTGCCAGTGGTCACGCGCCCCGGCCTCACGATGAAAATTCTCACTGGCACCAGTGCCGAGGGCGTCTCGGGACCCGTGGCGGGCATCGCGACCGAGCCTTTGTATTTCGACGCGCATCTTGATGCACATGCCCAACTGGTCGAGCCCCTGCCGCGTGGTCATAGCGCCTTCGTCTATTGCTATGAAGGCCAGATTCGCGTCGGGCCCACCAGTCTGAGGCACGGCGAGCTTGGCGTGTTGGGCGCGGGTGATCGCATGGTCGGCGAAGCTGGTGAGCAGGGCGCGCGGGTTTTGCTCGTTGCCGGCCGTCCGCTGCACGAACCCATCGAGCGGCACGGCCCCTTCGTGATGAATACCCGCGAGGAAATCAGACAGGCCTTTGCCGATTTTCACGCCGGACGCTTTTGATCATCCCTCAAGCGCGCCCTTGAGTTCCTCGCGGAAGGCGTCGGCAATGTCGGCATCGTCGAGGGCAAAGGCGACATTGGCCGAGAGGAATCCCAGCTTGGAACCGCAGTCGAAGGTGCGGCCATCAAAGCGCACGCCATGAAACATCTGCTTGGCGGCCAGCGCCTTCATGCCGTCCGTCAGCTGAATTTCGCCACCGGCCCCGGTGCCCACCGTGCCCAACAATTCGAAAATCTCCGGCTGCAGGATATAGCGCCCGGAAATGATCAGGTTCGAGGGCGCCGTGCCCTGTTGCGGCTTTTCCACCATGCCGGTGATTTCGAAACTGTGGCCATCATCGGCACCGATCGAAACCACGCCATATTTATGCGTTTCGGACGGGGACACCGTCTCCACCGCTATGATATTTCCGCCATGCTGCTCATAGGCCTCGACACATTGTTTCATGCAACGGCGCTGGCTGCCTTTGGCGCTCATGGTGATCATGTCGGGCAGCAGCACCGCAAAGGGCTCGTCACCGATGATTTCGCGCGCGCACCAGATAGCGTGGCCAAGCCCCAGCGGCGCTTGCTGACGCGTGAAGGACGTGGCACCTGCGGCCGGCAACATTGCGGTCATGGCCGCATGTTCCTTGTTTTTGCCTCTGCGCTTCAGCGTATCTTCCAGTTCATAGGACATATCGAAGTGGTCTTCAATCACCCCCTTGTTGCGGCCGGTAACGAAGCAGAAATGCTCGATGCCCGCTTCGATGGCCTCTTCGACGACATGCTGAAGGATCGGCCGGTCGACAATGTTCAGCATCTCTTTCGGCACCGCCTTGGTCGCGGGCAAAAACCTTGTGCCGAGACCGGCCACCGGAAATACGGCCTTGCGAATTCGTTTAATCATTTTCAATCCCGATTTGATAGCTCAAGCTACCCGGTGCACAGAAAAGCATTAAAACGCGGTAGATATTTTCAGATCGAGGGATTTTTATGACAGTTTTGGTGACGGGCGGCGCTGGTTACATCGGCGGACACATGGTGCTGGCTTTGCGTGATGCCGGCGAGGCGGTGGTGGTCGTGGATGATCTTTCGACCGGCTTTCGCTGGGCAGTCCCGCCGGACGTCACCTTCTATGAAGGTGACTTTGGCGATCAGAGCCTGATGCAGCAGATAATCGCGGCGCACAAGATCGATGCCATCGCGCATTTTGCCGCCAAGATCGTTGTGCCCGAATCGGTCGCCGATCCGCTGGGCTATTACCGCAACAACACGTCCTCCGCGCTCAACCTGCTGGAAATGGCCGTGCGCCATCACGTGCGCCACATGATCTTTTCTTCGACCGCCGCCGTTTATGGCGAGCCTGATGTCGAAGCCGTGTCGGAGCTTGAAACAACCAACCCGATGTCACCCTATGGCCGTTCGAAACTGATGGTCGAGTGGATGCTGGAAGACACCGCCAAGGCGCATGACCTGCGCTATGTCGCGCTGCGCTATTTCAATGTCGCGGGCGCAGATCCACGCGGGCGTCACGGTCAGTCGGCGCTCAATGCCACGCATCTCATCAAGCGCGCCGTGCAAACTGCGCTCGGACGTTATGCCTATATGGAAGTCTTCGGCACGGATTTCCCCACCCCCGATGGCACCGGCGTTCGCGATTACATCCAGATCACCGATCTCATCGCCGCACACATGCAGGCGCTGGCCTATCTGCGCCGCGGCGGCACAAGCCTCGTCTGCAACTGCGGCTATGGCCACGGTGCTTCGGTGCTGGACGTGATTGGCGCGGTGAAAAAGGTTTCCGGCACGGATTTCGAGGTTCGGTTGTCACCGCGGCGGGCGGGCGATCCGGCGCGCCTGATCGCGCGTGCCGACCTTGCGCGTGACCGGCTGAACTGGGTGCCGAGGCACGATAATCTTGAAGAAATCGTCCAGCAGGCGCTGGATTGGGAGCGTCGCCTCCATAATCGCCAGCCCTGACGTTCTGCGTCAGGCCCGGTGAGCCGCCATCATCGCCGCAAAGCGATCAAACAGGTAATGCGAATCCTGCGGCCCCGGTGAGGCCTCCGGGTGGTGCTGCACGCTGAAGGCTGGCGCATCCTTGAGCGCCAGACCGCAGTTCGAGCCATCAAACAGCGAGACATGGGTCTCGACCACGCTTGTCGGCAGGCTCTGGGCGTCAACCGCAAAGCCATGGTTCATCGACACGATCTCGACCTTGCCGGTCGCGTGCTCCTTCACCGGGTGGTTGGCACCGTGGTGGCCTTGCGGCATCTTGATGGTGCGCCCGCCCAGCGCCAGGCCCATCATTTGGTGGCCGAGACAAATTCCGAAAGTAGGAATCTTTTCCGCAAGCAACCTCTGGATCACCGGCACGGCATATTTCCCGGTCTCGGCCGGATCGCCCGGCCCATTGGACAGGAACACGCCATCGGGTTTGAGTGCCAGAATGGCCTCGGCGTCCGTTGTGGCCGGCACGATGGTGACAGCGCAGCCATTGGCGGCGAGCAGACGCAGGATATTGCGCTTGATACCATAGTCAATGGCCACAACCTTGAACTTGGGCGCCGTGTCAGCACCATAGCCGCCTGCAACCTGCCATTTGCCCTGATGCCAGTCGCTGCGTTGCATCGACGTCACATCCGGCACCAGATCCATGCCGTCAATTCCGGGCCATTGCGCGGCCATGGCCTTGAGCGCCGCCAGGTCGAACACGCCATCGCTGGCATGGGCAATCACGCCATTCGGCATGCCCTTTTCGCGAATGAGGGTTGTGAGCGCGCGCGTATCAACCCCAGAGAGACCGATGATGCCGCGCGCCTCGAGCCAGGATTGCAGCGACCGCGTCGCGCGATAATTGGCGGGCCCGCTCATCGCCGCATGCATGATCACGCCGCGCGCCCCTTGGCGCGACGCCGCATTCAGCATTTCAATGTCATCCTCATTCGTCCCGACATTGCCGATATGCGGGAAGGTGAAGGTGATGATCTGGCCGGCGTAGGATGGGTCTGTGAGGATTTCCTGATAGCCGGTCATGGCGGTGTTGAAGCAGATTTCGCCGACCGCGTGGCCTTGCGCGCCGCACCCCATGCCCTTGATGACAGTGCCATCGGCCAGTACCAGCACACCGGTGGGGGTCACGAGGCTCCAAGGAGCGGGTTCTTGCCTGTCAGCCATGGTCGTTCTACACATCCGCGCCGAGGCAACCCGCACGCGCCAGCGCACCGGGAAGCCACAAAGTCAAAATCAAGGTTGGAACAGCGATCTAGGCCTTGGACGCCGGGGCGTCAACCACCTAAAGCAAGGAGCGAGCATGCGCGAGACGCTGATGAACGAAATGAAGCTGGCGATGAAGGCCGGCAACCGCCGCCGCGTCGATACCATCCGCATGGTCAATGCCGCCTTGAAAGACAAGGACATTGAAGCACGCGGTCAAGGCAAAACCGTCAGTGATGACGATATTCTGGCCTTGCTGCAAAAGCTGGTGAAATCGCGTCAGGAATCGGCCACGATTTACGAGGGCGCTGGCCGCATGGATCTTGCCGGCCAGGAGCGCGAGGAAATCGCTATCATCACGGGCTTTTTGCCCCAGCCCTTGAGCGAGGATGAGGCCAAATCCGCCATAGCCGCCGCGATCAAGGAAACCGGGGCGTCAAGCGTCAAGGATATGGGCAAGGTCATCGCGCTGCTGCGCACCACCTATGCCGGGCGGCTGGATTTCGGCAAGGCCAGTGCCTTGGTGAAAGCCATGCTGGGGTAAAGGGATCGGCTTTGATCCATCGGCGCGCGCGGCACGCTGCGGGGCGTGCTTGCGCCCCCTTCATGATTCGCGCGCCCGGCCCTCGACCAGCCATGCTACCAGCATGGCGGCGAGCAGCGCCACCATCGCCAGAAAGCCGATCGCCAGCGGCGAAATGCCAATGCTGATGAGTTTGCTCGCCCCCGTGCGGTGGATGCCGATAAAGTCCGATCCGGCATAGGATGGCGAATCGTGCATGGTCACGATCCGCGGCAGGCTGATGGCAGCACCTGTAGCGGCGCCGATGCGCCGCACAGAGCCGCCACTGGCTTCCGCTAGCGGCGCCAGCTTGTGGGTGGTTGAAATGACATTCTGAAATTCCAGCGGATTGTTCTCACCGGCATTGACCAGCGCGGTGAGGATACCGTCATCCAGATGATACAGACCCGGCTCGCTGGCCTTCGCATCGGCCCGCCAGAGTCCGGCCTCGACCTTGTGCAGCTTCACCCGCCGCGTCAGCCCGGAAGGCGCGGTCAGCGTCACATCCGGCACCGCGCTTTTCAGCGTCTGGCGGGTGATTCTGATGTCCTGACCCACAAAACGCGCCCGCAGCGCCTCCTCTTCAAGGTCGGGTTCCTTCATCATCCAATGCGCGAGGCGGCGCAGCAATTCGAGATAAGGCCCGCCGCCATCGTGATCGCGCGCCCACAGCCACATCTGGTCGGAGAGCAGCATGGCGATGCGACCCTTTTTCTCATGGGCCAGCACCAGCAGCGGCTTGCCATCGCCGGTAAGAATATCATCGCCGTGGATCATTTTGGCGCCGATGCGTCGATACCACGGGCTCCATGTTGGATGGCCCCCATTCCAGCCAGGCAAATCGCGCGTCACGGGATGACGGCGCCCCAGCTTGCTCAACGTCACATCATAAGCGCCTCTCGCCACATGGCCGTCGGGGCTGGCAGGGGCAATGTCGCCGAGCGGCGAATAAAACAGGCTGTCCGCCTTGGCAAATTCCGGCCCGGCGGCAATCAGCAAAGCGCCGCCGTGACGCACATAAGCGACGATATTATCGAGATAAACCTCGGGCAGAATGTTCAAATTGGCATAGCGGTCAAAGATGATCAGATCGAAATCCTTGATCTTGTTGCCAAAAAGGTCAGCCACCGGAAAAGCAATCAATGACAACTGATTGACCGGCGTGCCGTCGTTCTTGTCCGGTGGCCGCAGAATGGTGAAATGCACCAGATCGACATTGGGGTCAGATTTCAGGATGTTGCGCCACATGCGCTCGCCCTGGTGAGGCTCACCTGAAACCAGCAGCACCTTCAATTTGTCGCGCACACCATCCACTGTGAGCACGGCCTGATTGTTGAGCGTCGTCAGTTCGCCGGGTACCGGCTCAACCGCAAGTTCAATGATATTCGGGCCGCCGTGGTCGATCTTGACGTGGATTTTCAGCGGCGTGCCGACGGCAGCGCGGATCTGCCCAGCGGGCTTGCCGTCATGGGTGATATCCACCACCACCGGCTCGACATCGCTGCCAGAATCCAGCACTTCGGCCCCGATGATCAGATCCTTGCCGACAATGCCATATTTGGGTGCTTCGGTAAGCTTGATGCGCCGGTCGCGCTCTCCCTTGTGGCCGGTCACCAACACCTGCAGCGGCGCATGAACACCCCATGCCTTGAGCGAAGGCGGAATATCGTGAACCACGCCATCGGTGATCATGATGACGCCGCCAAGGCGGCCTGGCGCCACATCCGACAGGCCCTTGGACAGCGCCCGAAACAGCCGCGTGCCATGCGTGAAACTATCGCTTCTGGGCACATCGATTACGCGCGTATCGATATGTCCGAGCGCGGTCAGTTGCTGTTGCACGCCAGCCAGCGCCGCTGCGGTCTGGGCCGGGCGGTCGCCGATCGACTGGCTGCCGCTGTGGTCGACAACGACGGCCACCACATCATTGAGCGGCGTGCGGTTTTCCTTCACCAGCGACGGGTTTGCCAGCGCCAGCAGCAGCAGGCCGAAGGCCAGTGCCCGCAGCAGCGCCGAGGCCCGCCGCGCCCGAAGGCCGAGCGCCAGCAGCACCAGCCCCGCCACCAGCAGCCCGGCAATGACCTGCCAGCCGATCAGCGGCGCAAAACTGAGTGAAAGGCCACTCATGCCTGCCACCGCCGGGGGTCATGAACGATGCTTTGCTGCCTTCTCAATGCGACAACCTCTGTAGCAGATCATGCACATGCACCTGATCGGCCTTGTAATTGCCGGTCAGTGTATACATCACCAGATTGATTCCGCCCCGAAACGCCATTTCGCGCTGGTTGTCTCCGCCCGGCACCGTCGGATAAAGCGGCTCGTCATTGCTATCCATGGCCCAGGCGCCGGCCAGATCATTCGAGGTGATGATGAGCGGCGAAACGCCATCACCGGCCCTTGCCGGACGATTGGCTTGGTTGCCGGTGCGCGGCGGCAAAGCCTCGATCCAGGTGGCACCATTGGCATAGCGACCCACAAAACGATTGAGCAGAAAGAAGGTTTTGGTCACGACATGGTCGGCGGGCACTTGTTCCAGCGGCGGCAAATCGACGCCCGAAAGCAGGTGGCGCAGCCACAACGCCTGCGGCGTGGGCGGCCCGCCAGACCTTGCATAAAGTGCATCGCGCGTATCAAACACAATGGTGCCGCCATGCTTCATGTAAGCGGCGATACGCAGCACCGTCGCCGCTGAAGGCTGCGGTGCTTGCGCCCAGATCGGCCAGTAGAGCAGCGGATAAAAGCTCAGGTCGTCGCTGGCCGGATTGACGCCAACCGGTGTTCCCGGGTCAAGCGCGGTGCGCTCATCCAGTTCGCGCGACAGCGCCTTCAAGCCAAGGCGGCTGGTGCGATCGAGTTTCGCATTGCCGGTGATGACATAGGCCAGACGCGTGTTCAGTGCACTGTCGAGGTCCTTTTGTGAAATGCCTTTGGCATGGCCCGGCAGAGCTGGCCCCAGCATCAGGCCGAGCGCCAGGAAGGCAGCCATGGCCGCCACCCCGGGCCGGGCCTGCCTTCGGCCGAGACCTCCACCCAGCCACAACGTCGCCAGCGCATCCACGAGAAAAAACAGCAAGGCTGCCAGCAGCACGAAGGGCCGCAAATCAACCGGCGGCTTCAGCGCGAAATGCTCCGGCCGCAAACCGGCGGCTGCAATATCCATGGGCCGCAGTCTGGCGCCCTTGTCCAGCACGTTGAGCGCGACATCGCTGCCTTGCGGACCATAAAGCCCAGGCGGATGCGTCGCATCGGCAAGCACTGTGACTTTGGCGGGGATCGGGCGGGCCGTAGCGGGGGGCAGGCCAAGGGCACCAAAACCATCGAGCGTCAGGCGCGGTTGCAAGGACGGCGCGTTGTCGACCGAGGTCGCGTCAACCCCGCTCGCCGCCGCCAGTCGGGTGAATCGACGCAGCATATTGATGAAAAATGCCGAGAGCGGCAGGTTCGACCATGACGAGTCGGCGCTGACATGCACCAGTATCAATTCGCCATTGCCGCGCCGTGCCGCCGTCACCAGCGGCGTGCCATCCTTCAGCGATACCCAGGTCTTGGCGGTCAGGCCCGGCTCCGGTTCCGCCAGCACCTGCCGCCGCACGACAATGTCGGCACCAACCTTCAAGCCTGCCAGCGGGCTATGGGCCGCGGGCGGGGCGATGTGTTTGGGCCGCTCCCACGAGAGCGCCGCGCCGAGCACCCGATCACCAGTGCGGATCTTGACGGGCAGCAGATCATCGGTGGAGCCCGCCATGTTCAGCCCGGCGAAACGCACCAGAACGCCGCCGTTGCGCACGAAGGCCTGCAATGCGGCATGGTCGCCGGGCGACGTCTGGCCGACATCCGCCAGAACCAGCATCGTCACCTTCTGCGCCAGAAGGTCGCTGATCGGGTCAAGCCCATGGCTCTCGCGCACTTCGGCAAACGGGCTGAGGGCGCGGCGCAGGAAATAGGACGGCGACAACAGTGGTTCGGACACATCCGACGCCTCGCCATTGACAATCCCAACCCGCCGCCGCGCCAGACGACCGTCGATCAGATGCACGGCACCAGCCGATTGCTCACCGGCAATGTCGAGCCGCGCCACCTGATTGCGCAATTCGAGCGGCAGATCGAATGTTGCGGTCGCCGGTGACCCTGAGCTGAGCGAAAACATGGCTTTGGCGAGTTGCCGCCCCTTGGCATCGCGCGCCACCACCACGCCCTGGCCCCGGTCGGCGGGTAGCCCGATGATGCTGGCCGCAAGCCCATCAGGGCCGTTGCTGGCAGCGCTCACGCCGCGCGGCTCATGCCCGGTGATCATCACATGTGGTTTGGTCAGGCGCGTCAGCGCCTGCGCGAAGCCATTGGCATGGCCGAGATCGGTGCCATCCTGAATCCAGACCACTTCGCTCGAAGGCGCCGCGGCCAGAAAACGTCGCAAGGCGGGCAGCACGACGCGATGGTCGGGAACATAAGGCACCGGCTCCAGCGCTTGCACTTCGCTGAGAACCCGCGCGGCGGGCGCGAGTTGTGGCAGCGTCGCTGCCCGGAAATCGCTCAAGGCGGCGGGGCGGCCAGCCAGCGCCGCGCTGCGCAGCAACGCCTCCGCCGTGGCGATTCGGCGCGCCCAATCGGGTGCAGCAGGCCAGCCGCTGTCCATCAGCAGCAGCAGCGGGCCGCGTGCGGTCGTTGCCGCTGGCGGCGGGTTGAGTTGCGGCCCTGCCATGGCGATGATGGCGAGTCCCGCCACTGTGAGGCGCAGCACCAGCAGCCACCACGGTGTGTGTTTCGGCGTTTCGCGTTCGGCCTGCAGATCAAGAATGAGCTTCAGCGGTGGGAAGGTCATTTCCTGCGGACGCGGCGGCGTCGCCCGCAGCAGCCACCACAACAGCGGCAGGCCCAGCAGCGCCAGCAACACACCCGGAAAGATGAAGCCGAGCGCAGGCATCACATCCGCTCCATGGCCGTCATTCGCCCTGCAAGCGCCATCAGCGCCGCCGCAGCGGGTTGGTCGGTGCGGTGCAGCGCCCAACTCCAGCCCAGTTTCAGCGCCGTCGCTCCGATTTTGCTCCGGTGCTCTTGCAGGCGGGCCTGATAGGAACCCCGCAAATCCTGTGCCTGTCCAGCCCGCAGTCGCGCCGGTGAATCGGTATCAAGCAGCACGGTCTGCCCGGAAAACGGAAAAGTTTCCTCCACCGGATCGGCGATCAGCAGCAAGTGCCCGCGTGCGCCGCGTGAGGCGAGGCGCTCGAGCCCGGCGCAAAGCGTCGCAGCCGGGATCAAACCATCGGTAAACAGCAGCGCCTGCGCACGGGGTGGCAAAGCCGAGGCCTTGGGCCATTCGGCCGCGCCGATCGCCTGATCCTGATGGGTCATGGCAAGGGCGATCCGGCTCACCATGTCGCGCGTGGCGCGTGGCGGTGCGCCATCGAGCAAGCCGACACGTTCCCCAGCTTTCACCAACAGTTCGGCAGCAGCGAAACCCAGAACGAGCGCCCGGTCGCCCTTGCTTTGCAACGCCTTGGCGGAACTGAAATTCATCGATGGCGAGCGGTCGACCCAAAGCCAGACATCCTGTGCCGCTTCCCATTCGCGTTCTCGCACATAGAGCCGGTCATCGCGGGCAGAACGGCGCCAATCAATGCGTTGCGCCGATTCGCCCGGCGCATGGGGTCGAAACTGCCAAAAACTCTCACCATTGCCCGCACGCCGACGCCCGTGCAATCCGTGCATGACGCTGGCCGCCACCAGCCGCGCCGAAGCAAACAGCAGCGGCAGACGCCGTGCCAGCGCCAGCGCTTCGCCCTGAAGCTGCAAAAAAGGAGCGCCCGAAATATCGCGCTGCGCGGCCATATCAGGCAAGCCGCGCTACAAGGCGCGCAATCACGCCCGGCACGGTTTCGCCCTCCGCGCGTGCCGCAAAGGTTAGCGCCATGCGGTGCTTGAGCACCGGTTCGGCCAGGGCCACAATATCGGCGCGCGATGGTGCGAGGCGCCCATCAAGCAAGGCGCGGGCGCGCGCTGCCAGCATCAAGGCTTGCGCCGCACGCGGCCCCGGCCCCCAGGAAATCAGCCCCGTGATGGTTTTGTCACCATCGCTGACACCGGGCCGGGCGGCCCGCACCAGATCCAGAATGGCATCGACGACGGAAACGCCGACTGGCATCCGCCGCACCAGCCGTTGCAACTGTGCCAGCGCCTCGCCATCCATGACGCGTTGCGGCGCAGCCTCCGTGGCACCCGTGGTTTCGATCAGGATGCGCCGCTCTGCTTCGCGGTCGGGGTAATCGACATCGATCTGCATGAGGAAGCGGTCGAGTTGGGCCTCGGGCAGGGGGTAGGTGCCCTCCTGCTCGAGCGGGTTCTGGGTGGCAAGCACCAGAAACGGCCTGGGGAGATCATAACGCACGCCCGCCACACTGACATGCTGCTCCTGCATCGCCTGCAACAGCGCCGATTGCGTGCGCGGACTGGCGCGGTTGATTTCATCGGCCATCAGCAATTGCGCGAAGATCGGCCCCGGCAGAAAGCGAAAGCTGCGGCGCCGATCCGCAGCCTCTTCGAGGATTTCCGAGCCAAGAATATCGGCTGGCATCAGGTCGGGCGTGAATTGCACGCGGCGCGCATCGAGGCCGAGCACGACGCCGAGCGTCTCGACCAGCCGGGTTTTGGCAAGGCCCGGAACACCGACCAGCAAACCATGACCACCGCTGATCAGCGTCACCAGCACTTCATCGACGACGCGATCCTGACCGAAAATCACAGCACCGACGGCGGCCCGCACGGCGCGCATCCGCGCGATGGCGGCTTCGGTCGCCTCGGCAATCCCGGCTTCGAGCGCGACCGGCCTTGCATCATTGATCGTGTTCATGGCTTCTCCTGCGCGGGCGCACGCAAATTCTGTTCGCCAAAATTCTTGGCCGATTTAAGTCACAACACGTGTATCATGATGCTGAAAATAAGCTTCCATGGGCAAATGTCGATTCCCGGTTTGCGTAATCTGGCAGCATGATGAATGAGCTTCTGAACTATCTGCGCAGATCGGCGCGCTATTATGGCGGCATCAATGCAATTTGAGAATAGCGGCATCATGCACTTGTTGCGCGGGCTTGAGGACGGCCCGCAGCGCAAGACCCCGCCCGTGGATTCATGGACGCCGCCCTATTGCGGCGAAATCGACATGCGCATCAAGCGTGATGGCACCTGGCATTATCGCGGCACGCCAATTTTGCGCCCGCAGATGGTGCGGATGTTTTCATCGATCCTGCGCAAGGACGAAGACGGGTATCGGCTGGTGACACCGGTGGAGAAGGTGGCCATCGAGGTTGAAGATGCGCCCTTTGTCGCGGCGATTTTCAATGTCGTTGCCGATGGCTTCAGTGTGGTGACGCAGCTTGGCGATGAAATCGCCATCGGGCCGCTGCACCCGCTGCGCTTTGAATCCGGGGCCCATGACGGCATCAAACCCTATGTTCTGGTGCGCGGTGGCCTTTGGGCGCTGTTCAGCCGCGCCGCAACCATGGAGCTCTTCGCCAAGGCAAGCATCGAAGAGATCAATGGCGTCGTTTGGCTCGGCCTCAACTCGCGGGGAAGTTTCTTCGCTATGGCCCCCACCGCACAACTCGAAGGCCTGACATGAGCGGCGTTTTTGCCAGAGCTGCCGCGCGCCTGAGCCTGACCCTGCCGGGGGACGTGTTTCTGCGACCTCACGCCACCACGCGCGGTGACAATTTCGCCCCAGAAGAGCACGCTGCCCTTGCGGTACGCCCGGCCGCGGTGCTGGCCGGTCTGGTCGATCATCCGGGCGCACCGACGCTGCTGCTGACGCGCCGCGCCGGGCATTTGCGCGATCATTCCGGCCAGGTCGCCTTCCCCGGCGGCAAGATCGATGCCCACGATGCCTCGCCCTTGGCCACGGCCCTGCGCGAGGCCGAAGAGGAGATCGGCCTGGCGCCGCAGCACGTCGAGCCGATCGGCTGGCTGGACGCGTGGCAGACCGGCACCGGCTACCGCATTCTGCCGCTGGTGGCACGCCTGACGCCGCCCTTGAAGCTGCAACCCAACGCCGCAGAAGTGGCACGGGTCTTTGAAGTGCCGCTGTCGGTGGCGTTTGATTCATCGCGGTTCCAGCGTCAGACTCGCATCTTCAAGGGCCGTGAGCGCAGCTTTGATGCCTTGATCTGGGACGGTGAATTGATTTGGGGGGCGACAGCAGGCATCATCCGCCATATGGCAACACGGTTGGAGGCATGATGGAACCCGAGTTGCTCGAACCGCTGGCACTATTTCTGGCACCCTTCATCCTTTACGCGCTGACCGCGCGTTATTTCGGCGAAGTGCTCGCCCCCGGCAGCGCCTGGTCGCGCAGCCATCTGACATGGCTCATCCTCGTCGGACTGGTCAGTGCCATCATTGGCACGCTCGCCATGACCCTGATTTTTCCGGCGCAACTGGGCACTTATGCCCCGGCCCGCATCATCCACGGTCATTTGACCGGCGGGCGGATCAGCCCGTGACCGAAGATTTCAAGGCCCTGTTGGCCGATTCCGCCGTGGCGCAATTGCTGGCTTGCCTCAACGGCGCGGGCGAGGAGACCCGGATTGTCGGTGGGGCGGTGCGCAACCTCCTGCTCGGCATGCCCATCGTCGATGTTGATCTAGCCACCACGGCGCTGCCGGAGCAGGTGATCGCCCGCGCCCGCCATGCCGCCCTCAAGATCGTGCCGGTCGGGCTCGAGCACGGCACGGTTTCGCTGGTGGTGGACGGGCGGTTGTTTGAAGTGACCACGCTGCGCCGCGACATTGAAACCGACGGTCGGCGCGCCAAGGTGCAGTTCGGCCGGGATTTTGCCGCGGATGCCGCCCGCCGGGACTTCACCATCAATGCCCTGTCGCTCGATATTGCCGGCAAAGTGCATGACACGCAGGGTGGCCTCGAAGACCTCGAAGCCCGGCGCGTGCGCTTCATCGGCAATCCCGAACAGCGCATCCGCGAGGATTATTTGCGCATTTTGCGCTTCTTTCGCTTTCACGCCAGCTATGGTCGTGGGGCGCCAGATCCGGCGGGCCTTGCCGCCTGCCTTCGCCAGCGCTTTGGCCTGCTGGGCCTGTCGCGGGAGCGGCTGCGCGCCGAGATGCTGCGCCTGATGATGTCCGCCCATGTCGCACCAACGCTGGCGGTCATGTCCGAGATCGGCATCATCGGCCTCATCACCGGCGGCATTGCCTACCCGCAACGCCTGGCAGCGCTGCTCGCGCTGTCGCCGCCCGGCGATGCGCTGATGCGGCTTGCTGCCAGTTTTGTAAGCGTCCCCGAAGACGCCGCGAGACTATACGACCGGCTGCGGCTCTCGAAGCACGAGAGTGAGCGCCTGGCGCGCGCCGCAGCGGTGCGGGTGCGGCTGAAATCCGCACGCGATCGCGCCAGCAGGAATCAATTGCGCACCCTTCTGTTTGAATTTGGCCAAACCAGTGCGCTTGAGGGGCTGGCCCTGCACGACGCCGAACGCGGTGCTGGCTCGCAGACTGAAGCGCGGCATTTCCTGCAGGCGACGGTGCGTCCGGAATTGCCGGTATCGGGGGCCGATGTCATCAGCCAGTCGCTGCTGCGCGGCCCGGCGGTTGGCCGCGTGCTGAAGCGCTTTCAGGCGGCATGGATCAGGGCGGGCTTTCCCGAAGACCCCGCCGCAGTCGCGCGGATCTTGCAGCAGGCGATCACAGCGGCAAAATAACCGCCATCATGATTCGCTTTGTGGCGGCTCCTGTGGCAGCATGAAGGCTCCTGTGCGGAGTGAAGTGATGCGCAGCCCAAAGACTGTACCGGCCGATCTCGCGGTGACTTTAGGACAACGTGCCCGGCAATCCGCCAAGGGCTCGATCTGGCGGCGCGAAACCTTTGTTTTGCCGCGCGATGAAGCGCGTCACGAAGCCCGCATCTGGCTGGAACGTTTCCCGAAAGCCGCCTATATGAGCGAGGTTGAGGCTTGGCGCGAGCTTCCCGACGGGCGTATCGAATTTACCATGCGCCGTCTGCCCTCGGCGGACTGAGCGTTCCAGCGCTACCCCATGTCTGGTGTTTTCCACGCCAGATGCTGGCCCGAATCAACCGCAATCATTTGCCCGGTGACGCGGCGCGCGCCGATGAGATAGGCGATAGCCCCGGTGATGTCATCAAGCCCGACCTCCTGTCCGAGCAAAGTCGCGGCAGCCTCCCGCGCAAAATCGCGCGGTGCCTGGCGCTTGTTGGCCAGCACCGGGCCGGGGCCGATTCCATTGACGCGCACCCGCGGCGCGAAAGCCTGCGCCATGGTGCGGGTAGCGGTCCACAGCGCCGATTTGGCCAGCGTGTAGCTGAAAAATTCAGGGTTGAGCCGCCACACCCGCTGGTCGATGATGTTGACAACGAGACCTGACTGCAAGTGCCGCTGGCTGGCCAGCGCCTGCGCCAACAGGCACGGCGCGTGCAGATTGACCGCCCAATGCTGCGCCATGCCATGATCGGTGAAATCATCCGCACTATCAGGCTCGAACAACGAGGCATTGTTGATCAGGAGGTTGATTTCGCCCTCGCGGGCCGCCTCGGCAAACATCGCCCGCACCGCGTCTGACTGAGCGAGGTCGGCAATATGCACGCTGGCCTTGACGCCATCGCTGCGCAGCGCCCGCGCCACAACCTCGGTCTCATCAGCGCTGCGCGCGCTGCTGTGTAACGCCAGATGGTAGCCATCGCGCGCCAGCATCTCGGCCGTCGCACGCCCGATGCGCCGCGCCGCGCCGGTGATCAGTGCTTTTTTGGGCGCCATTGTTCTCGTCCCCAGGGTTGCAGACCAACGCCATGACGCGCGCCAGCTTCGAGGCGGCGAGCATCACCAAGTTGAACCTCGCTGATTAGTGGCCGGAAAGCGGCAAAGGCAAGCCCGCAGCGTCACAATCATTGATTAAAAATTCAAATAACAAATTATTAACCAAAATATTAAATCGCATATCTTTGCAAAATTTGTAAAAAAATTGAATATGTCTTGAGCTAGTTTTTGTGTAAATTTTCGGTTAACAGAATAATTACAATTTCACAATTGAATCCAAAACTGTCAATGTCTCGCCACATTTGGATTTTTGCATGTGGTGATTAGGCCACAGACAAAATGATGCGATTGCGGTATGATCCATTACTCGATGCTTGGTTCCGTATCTGACCACATTGCGCCATCGTACCAGGAGATTCCGATGAAAAAATATATCGTTGCCGCGCTCGCCGCATCAACCATGGCCTTCGCCGCTTCCGCCATGTCGGCGGATTTGCCGGCCCATGATTATGCGCCCCAGCCTGCGGCTCCCTACGCGCCGCAGATTTCTGCCTATAACTGGACGGGCTTTTACGCGGGTATCAATGGCGGCCTGACCACGGGCGGCTTCACCAGTGGCGGATCAAGCCTGATCGGCACCAGCACCGGCGGCGCGATCGGCGGCACATTGGGCTACAATTACCAGATGGGCCAATTCGTGGTCGGCGCTGAAGGCGATTACGATTTTCAGAATTTCGATGCGACCCGCACCATCGGCGCCACGACCTATCGCGGCAGGGTCAACCAGCTTGGTACGGCACGCGTGCGTGTTGGTTACGCGCTCGATCAGGCCTTGCTTTACGCAACCGGCGGTCTCGCCATGGGCTATGAGCACTACAATGTCGCAGGCCCTGTGACGGGTTCGGCCGGTGGCTTCCATGCCGGCTGGGCTTTGGGTGGCGGTCTTGAATATGCCTTCACCAACAACATCTCGGCCAAGGCTGAATATATCTACACCAGCCTCAGCCCCTCGACCGAGTTCGGCGGCACGGCCGCTGCCGTGCGCACCGGCGCCGGACTTTCCAACATCCGCTTTGGCTTGAATTACAAGTTCTAGTCGGCTGCGGGGCTGGCGTGGGCGCGTTTCGACGCGCTCATGCAAGCTTCGCTACCCGCCCTCGGCGATGATCGCTTCTGTTCATCGCGCCCTGAAATGCGCCGCGGCGCTATATGCCGCAAAAGCAGGTGGGCCACGTGGCCCGCTTGCAGTTTTGCCGCAATCGCCCCATATTGAAGCGCATGGAACGCGGAATACTGCGTTCATCAAGGACGAGAGGCGACCATGTCGAATTTTGACCGCAATGCTGCGAACAAGTTTGGTTCCGGCATCACGCGTACCGATACAGCCTATGATCAGGGCCTGCGCAGCTACATGATTGGCGTATACAATTACATGGCGCTTGGTTTGGCGATCACCGGGCTGGTGGCCTATGGTGTGTTCATGACGGCCGTCGTGCAGAACGGCAACGCCCTGGCATTGACCAGCTTTGGTCAGGCGCTGTTCAACAGCCCGCTGCGCTGGGTGGTGATGCTGGCACCGCTGGGCTTCGTCATGGCCATGTCCTTTGGCCAGTCGCGCATGTCGGCCACAACCACACGCCTCGTGTTTTTCGCGTTTTCGGCGGTAATGGGCCTGTCGCTGTCCAGCATCCTGCTGGTCTACACGGCAACATCCGTGGCCAACGCCTTCTTCATTTCTGCGGCGACTTTCGGGGCTTTGAGCCTTTACGGCTACACCACGTCACGCAGCCTTTCCGCCATGGGTCATTTCATGATGATGGCGCTGTTCGGCCTGATCATTGCCAGCTTCGTCGGCATATTTCTGCATAGCGCCGCACTTCAGATCGGCATTTCCATGGTCGCCGTGGTGATCTTTGCCGGCCTGACGGCTTGGGATACGCAGGCCATCAAGGGAATGTATGCCGATGGCGACGGTTACGAGGTGACGACCAAAAAGTCGGTGTTTGGTGCGCTGCAACTCTATCTCGACTTCATCAACATTTTCATCGCGCTGCTGCGTTTGACCGGCGACCGCCGCTAACTTCGGGCAAAGCAAGACCATCAAACTTATCAAGGCCCGTTGCCACCCTGGCGGCGGGCCTTTTTGTTGGCCGGTGCCGGATGCCGGTGCGCCTTGCGCATGCCGCCCCGCACCGGAGGCCATTGAAACGTTGACTTGGCGCGTGGGCTCTGGAAAAACAGGTGCATGGCGCACGGGTTCGGCATCAAGCCCAGATCGTGCGGACGATATTGAGGTCATCATGGCGCCCGCGGCCCCGCTACCCTTCGCACCAGACGACCTCGACAAGCTCCTGACGAAATCCATTCCCGGATTTCGCGGCCTGGAAAGCGTCGTCAAATTCGCCACCGGCCAATCAAACCCGACCTTTCTCATCAAGGCGCGATCCGGGCGCTACGTCCTTCGCATGAAGCCGCTGGGCGTGCTCTTGAAATCCGCCCATGCGGTGGATCGCGAATTTCGTGTGCTGCGTGCGCTCAGGGGCTCGCGCGTTCCCGTGCCCGACGCGCTTTGGCTTTGCGAAGACCCGGCGCCCCTCGGCGCGGCGTTTTATGTGATGAATTATGTCGAGGGGCGCATTTTCTGGGATCCGGCCCTGCCTGACCTCGATGTCGCGCAGCGCGCTGCCATCTATGATGCGATGAATGAAGGGTTGGCAGCGCTGCATGATCTTGATCCCGAGGCGCTGAATCTCGGCGATTACGGCAAGCCCGGCTCCTATTTCGCCCGCCAGACCGCGCGTTGGAGCGACCAGTACCGGCAGTCGGAAACCGAGGACGTGCCGGAGATGAACGCGCTGATGACCTGGCTTGCCACGAACCAGCCCGATGACGATGGCCGCATCGCGCTGGTGCATGGCGACTGGCGCATCGACAACATGATCTTTGATGCCGTTGCGCCAAAAATTCGTGCCGTGCTGGATTGGGAACTCTCCACCCTCGGCCATCCCTTCGCCGATCTTGCCTATCAATGCATGCAGTGGCGTCTGCCGCATGAGGGCAATTTTCGGGGCCTTGCCGGGGTAGACCGCCAAGGGCTGGGTATTCCCGGTGAACGCGCTTATGTCGATGCCTATTGTCGGCGGCGCGGGCTTTCGGGCATAAGCGCTTGGCCGTTTTGCCTGGCTTTCAGCTTCTTTCGTCTCGCGGCCATTTTGCAGGGCGTGAAAAAGCGGGCGCTGATGGGCAATGCTTCCAACCCTGAACGCGGGTTGCAAATGGGCACAGCGGTGCCGCAATTGGCGCGCATGGGGCTTGAAGCATCGAGAGAGGCACAAAGATGACACAGCGATTCGCAGGACAAGTGGCGCTGGTGAGCGGCGCGGCAGGCGGGTTCGGACGTCTCGCCGCGCAGCAACTGGCCACGGAGGGGGCAAGGCTGGTGCTGACCGATCTGCGGGCCGGGGCTTTGGCCGCCGTCGTCGCGGAACTTGAGGCAGGCGGCGCCGAGGTTGCGGCATTGGCGGGCGATGTGGCGCTGGAAGCCACCCACGTCGGCCTCGTGGAACTCGCGCGCCAGCGTTTCGGCCAGCTTGATCTGGCGCTCAACAATGCCGGTCTTGCCCATGGCCTCGGGCGTCTTGCGGATATTTCCGCCGACGAAGCCAGCAAGGTTCTTGCTGTCGATCTTTTCGGCGTCTTTCTGGCCATGCGGGCGCAATTGCCGCTCATGGTGGCGAAGGGCCACGGCGTCATCCTCAATGTCGCCTCGGTGGCCGGCCTCGTCGGCGCGCCGATGATGTCGGTTTACGCGGCCGCCAAACATGGCGTGATCGGCCTGACCAAATCTGCCGCGGGCGAATATGCCATGAAGGGCGTGCGCATCAATGCCATCTGCCCGTCGTTTGCCGAAACACCCATGGTCACGGAAATGCTCGACCATGGCAAACGCCCGCGCGCGGAAGCCGAAGCGCGGCTGACAAGTTTCGTGCCGCTGCGGCGCATGGCCGAACCGCAGGAAGTGGTTGATGCCATGCTCTGGATGCTAAGCCCGGCCAATAGTTTCATGACCGGACACGCTCTGGCTCTTGACGGCGGCCTGAGCGCGATTTGAAATGGTGCCATGCGAGCTTATGCCCTTGATTCCATGCCAACTGGTCGCCCGACCCCAGCGAAATGGCGGCCATGACTGACCCTGCACGAAATTCGCAGGCGGTGCCGCTGCATCGCCGATTGGGGTTCTGGGTGACAAGCATCGCTCTCGCCGGGCTCATTTGCCTTGGCGCCGGGTTTTTCGGCTTTGTCAATTCCTTGTCATTCGTTCAGCCCAGTCTGCAGGGTCATGCCGAAGGTGCCGTGGTGCTCACCGGGGGGGCTGATCGCGTGGTTGATGGCGTGCGCCTGATTGCCGAGCACAAGGCCGATAAACTCCTGATCACCGGCGTCAATAAGATCACGTCGAGTCGCGCCCTCTCCAGCCGTATTCCGCAATTCAATGCGCTGTTTTCCTGCTGCATAACCTTGGGCTATACGGCCCTGAACACCGCCGGCAATGCCCGCGAAACCGAACTTTGGGCGCGCGCCCAGCATATTTCCAACAGCCTGATCGTCGTGACCTCAAACTACCATATGCCGCGCGCCTTGCTGGAAATCAGCCACGCCATGCCACAAATCAAACTCGTGCCGTTTCCGGTGATCAACCATCACACAAGGCAGGAAATCTGGCGCGAACCTGAACTGTTGCGGCTGGTGGCACTGGAATATGTCAAATATCTCTACGCTTCGGTGCGCAATTGGCTCGTGCCCTTCGAACCATCCCACGAAGTTGGCCGGTTGCGGCCCGGCAGCGCCATGGCCCATAGTGACAAATCGGGCTGATGCGCCTTACACCAGTTGAACCAACCCACTTGCGAGGCCTCATGCTCTTCTTGCGCTCGGCGCTGTTCAACCTTGCCTTTTACATCATGCTGATCGGGCTGATGATCATCGGCCTGCCGATGGTGCTGAAAGGTCGCCAAGGCATATTCCTGCTCCTCAGGTTGTGGGCAAAGGGCACGATTTTTCTTTTGAAGCACATTTGCAATATAAACATGGAATTTCGTCATGCCGAACGCATTCCCAAAGGCGCCTTGCTGATTGCCTCAAAACATCAATCATTTTTGGAAACGTTTACGATGCCGTTGTTTTTTGAGGATTTCACATTTGTGCTCAAGAGACAGCTTGAGTACATACCGATATTTGGATGGTATCTCAGGGTTGCGGAGCAGATCGCCATTGACCGGGGCGATGGCAAAAGCGCCATGCGCCAGGTGATCGGCAAAGCCACGAAGGCCTTTGCCGAAGGACGGCAGATGTTCATCTTTCCGGAAGGCACCCGCCGCCCCGTTGGTGCGCCCCCGGCCTACAAGCCCGGTGCGAGCCTGATTTACGCGCGCACCGGCGTGCGTTGTCTGCCGGTCGCCATCAATACCGGTCTGTTCTGGCCAAGGCGGAAATTCCTGCGCTACCCCGGAACGGTGGTGATCGAATTTCTGCCCGCCATCGAGCCCGGCCTTGACAGCGCTGCCTTCGGCAAAGCGCTTCAGGAGGCCATTGAAACCGGCAGCAACGCCCTCACGCAGGAAGCACTGGCGCGCAATCCAGATCGGGCGCACCTTCTCCATATTTCATAAAAATTGTCTGTTTGTTCTATTTTGTTCTTGACTAACGCGCACAAATGTTCTTTCCTTGTCCGATATCGACGTCAGGCAGGCGGAGGCGAACATCATGCAAGGACTTAGGGATCATGGCACCGCACCGGGCAGTCTCGCGCGATCGCAGGCAGGCTGGGGCCATGGTGCCGCGGCCTTGGTGGTTCCAGATTTCATGGCGCGGTTTCATGGCCGTTTGGGCGCATCGGGGCGGCGCTATCATTTCACGCGCTATGATTGCCACGACGACATTGCCGATTTCTCAAATATATTGATCTTTGCGCTGGATGCGCAACGGCGACCCTGCAGCCTTGCCCATGTCGATCACGACGGCGGCATCAGGCACCTGCCGGGCATCGCGCTCTCGCGTGATGCGCCAACGTGCTGGGACATCAGGTTCTTGCCGCTGGATCATGCGGCAGCAGAAGCCGTCATCCTTGATCTGACCCGCCTTGGGGACGCCTGATTTGCCTTGAGCCAATGAGAGTGAGCCGATGCGTAGCTCTGTGTTTCAGGAATTGTTCTGGCGCTCAGTTGTTGTGGCGCTTGCCTCGTTGGCCGCAGGCGTGCCGACGCGACGGCCAAAGTCGGGGGCGCTGGTTTCCTGGCCGGATGCGATGATATTGCGTCTTATCGCTCTGGTGCGGGTGAAAAGCTCGAACAGGCCATCGCCATCACCCCAGCGGATCATGCGCTGCAGCGCCGACAGATCCTCATTGAACCGGCCCAGCATTTCCAGCACCGCGTCACGGTTGTTCAAAAACACGTCACGCCACATGGTCGGGTCGGATGCCGCAATTCGGGTGAAATCACGAAAACCACCCGCCGAGAATTTGATCACCTCCGAGGCGGTAACCTCTTCGAGATCAGCGGCGGTGCCGACGATATTATATGCAATCAGATGCGGAACATGGCTGGTGATCGCCAGAACCAGATCATGGTGGGCAGCGCTCATCTGTTCGACATTGGCGCCAAGCGCCCGCCAGAAGGCGCTCATCCTGGCGACAGCAGCGGGATCAGCGGCTTCCGGCGGCGTCAGAATGCACCAGCGATTCTCGAATAGCGTTGCAAAACCGGAATCCGGCCCGGAATATTCCGTTCCCGCCACCGGATGGGCGGGCACGAGATGCACGGTTTCGGGCACCAGCGGTGCCAGGGCGGCAACCACGGCGCCTTTCACCGAGCCGACGTCCGAAAGGATCGCGCCGGGTTTGAGGGCAGGGGCGATGGAGGCGCCGAGGCTGGCTGTGGCACCGACGGGCACACAAAGGATCACCAGATCCGCCTCCTTGACGGCAGTGTTGGCGTCTTCGGCGATCTCGTCGCCAAGACCGATTTCCCCGGCCCGGCGACGCACCGCCGCGGTGTGGTCGGTCACCACCACAAGGGACCCAGGAAGCCGCGCCTTGATCGCCCGCGCCAGCGACGATCCGATCAGCCCGAGGCCGATCAGCGCAATCCGCTCGAATAAGGGCGACTCAGACATGCGCCATCTCGACATGGCCCTGCATGAAGGCGTCCAAAGCATCCGCCACCATGTGGTTAGCAGCCTCATCACCGACCGTCAGGCGCAAGCAATCGGACAGGTCATAGGCTTCCATGCGCCGCAAGATCAGTCCGCGCGCCAGCAGGAACCGATCAGCCGATACGGCATCACGGCCCGGTGTCGCGGGAAAGCGCATCAGCAGGAAATTGGTCTCGGAGGGCAGAACCGTGAGGCCGGCGCGTTGCAGGCGCGCGGCCAGCCATGGCCGCCATCGGGCATTATGCGCCAGAGCTGCGGCCTCATGCTCGCTATCGGCAATGGCCGCCGCCCCCGCCTCGATCGCTGCCTTGTTCACGTTGAACGGCCCGCGGATGCGGTTCAGCACATCGCAAACTTCGGCCGAAGCATAGCACCAGCCGATACGCAGCGCCGCAAGGCCGTGAATCTTCGAAAAGGTGCGGGTCATCACCACGTTATGTGCCCGGGACACCAGCTCGATTCCGGCGCTGTAATCATTGCGAGTGACATATTCGCAATAGGCGGCATCCAGAACCAGCACGACATGGCTCGGCAACGCGCGCGCCAGCCGCGACACTTCGGCATAGGGCAGAAAGCTGCCCGTTGGATTGCCTGGATTGGCAATAAAGACGATTTTGGTGCGCGGCGTCACACAGGCAAGAATGGCATCGACATTGACCGCGCAATCGACCTCCCTGGCAATGACCGGCGTCGCGCCGGCGGCCAGAAGCGCGATTTTATAGACCAGAAAACCATATTGCGTGATGATGCCCTCGTCGCCCGGCCCAGCATAGGCATGTGCCAGCATGGTCAGGAGTTCATCGGAGCCCGCTCCGCAGACGATGCGCGCGCTGTCGAGCCCATAGCGGTGAGCAATGGCATCGCGCAGCTTTTTGGCGGTGCCGTCCGGATACAGCGCCAGGCTGGCTCCGAGCCCGGACAGCGCGGCAAGCACAGCCGGCGAAGCGCCCAACGGGCTTTCGTTGGACGAAAGCTTGATGGCGTGCACCCCTGCTGCAACCTGTGTCGAGCCCGGGACATAAGCCTCGATGCGTTCAATTCCGGCACGTGGCTGCGGAAGTGCAGGCCCTACGACAGTCTGTTGCATTTCTCACTCCAATTACGCCCGAACCAGGATGATTCGGCGCCGGGCCGACGCAGGCCCCGACACGAGATCACGCAGCGGCAAAAGTCAGGATGGTGCCATCACGAATTGCGCGGCATGACTGCCAACTTCAACCACTCTGGCGCGACCGGCGCGCGAAGAGCCGAGGGCGTCACGCAATCCGCTTTGCCCCAGATGGCCGGGTATGGCAACCAGCAGATGAAGTCCAAGGCCATCGGCGGCTTTGGCCAGACAGGCCCCGCCCAAGGTCGGCAGCAGGTCGTCAATATCAGGTCGCCAGCGATCCAGTTCGAGCGCGCAGATGATCACGTCGCGCGAGGCCGCCGCGGCCAGAGGCCGTGCCACCACGAATTGCGGACGCGCCACCGGATGGCCGGGCCGATCGACAAAGGGCAGGCGGGCAATGATTTTTGGCGCGGCCGTCTCCAGCAACCCGCGCCACCACACACCAGCATGCGGCGCTTGCTCGATCGCCAGCAAGCCGAGATCACCGGTCGAGGCAGCCACCGCCGCAATGACCGCCGCCGACCCCCTGGTTGGCAGGGCCGGCACCGAAAAGCCAAAATGGAACCGCGCGCTGTCTTGCATGAAGGCGGCACCGCTTTCGATGTCGAAATGCACGCTGAACGGCATCTGCACATAGGTGAATGTGGAAATGATGATGCGCCAGATGCTTTCAACCGTGTCGAGCGGCAGCAAGCCATGATGGCGCGACAGCAAGGCGCGCAGGATCGCCGCCTCGCGCGCTGGACGGAAGGCCGAGCCGGCCCCTTGCCGCGCCTTGATGCCGATCAGGGTTTCGATGATCTGGCCACGCTCCATCAGCAATTGGTGCATGGCCAGATCAATCCGGTCGATGTCCTCGCGCAGCTTTTCAAGCTCCTGGTCGGCATTCGCGGTGCTGATTTTGGGAAGTGTCGAAGTCACGTCGCCCTGTTCCTTATCACCATTGGTGTTCTGCGGCCCCTGAATCCGCCCGGCCTTGTCATCGCTCGCTGCGGGCGGCAAGTTCAAACTAGGCGAGAGCGATCAAGACATCAAGAATGCCGAAATCGCAATGGCGGCGGCGAGCAGCACACAACCATCCCGATAAAAATCAAGCGCATCGTCAATATCTTGCGCCTCTAGCATGAAATTGCCGTCGCCAGTCAGCGGCTCGTCGACAAGCACCCCATGGTAGCGACGCGGGCCATTGAGCCGGAATGCGAGAGCCCCAGCCATCGCCGCCTCGGGCCAGCCGCCATTGGGCGACCTGTGCGCTCGCGCATCACGAAGGATGACCCGCCATGTGCGATGGGCCCGGTCCCCTCCAAACCGCAGCCAGGCCAAAGTCAGATAAATCAGCGCCGAGATCCGTGCGGGCACGAAATTGAGGGCATCATCGAGGCGCGCCGCGGCCCAGCCGAAATCCTCGTAACGCGCGGTGCGGTGGCCGATGAGACTGTCGGCAGTGTTGACGATTTTATAGACGACCATGCCGGGCAGTCCGAGGGCCACGAGCCAGAACAGCGGCGCCACGACCCCATCAGAGAAATTTTCGGCGAGACTCTCGATCGCCGCGCGGGCGACGCCGGCCTGATCAAGCGCGGCGACATCGCGGCCAACAATGTGCGCCACAGCCGCCCGCCCGCCTTCAAGCCCCGCCGCGCGCAAAGCCACGCTGACAGCCCTGACATGAGAATAAAGGCTGCGCGAAGCCAACAGGCTCGACGCCAGCATCGCAAGCGCGGCTTTGCCGATCCAGTTTCCTGTCAGAACGTCCTCGAGCGCCACGGTCACGGCAAAAGCGGCAGCGACCAGCAGCAGGATCACCGCCACCCCCGCCATGCGGCGCATGATGGCAGCCGATCCTTCATGGTTGAAGCGCGCCTCCGCCCTTGTCAGCAAGGCACCAAACCAGGTGACGGGGTGACCCAATCTCCGATAAAGGGGTTGCGGATAAGAAACTATGGCTTCGACCAGCAACGCTGCGAGCGCAATGTGAAAGTGCAATTGGATGGGCATGGTGCGCGCCTAGCACCTTCGGGCCGGGGCGCCAAATTTTTTGCCCATGGTGGCGAGATTGCCACCGCGTTGCAAGCCTTTCCCCACGCTCCGCGCCCGTTCATCGACCTGTCGACCGGCATCAACCCGCATGCCTACCCAATGCCGGACGTGCCGGGTGCCATGTTCGAGCGCTTGCCACAGCGGCAGGATACCGAGAGCCTCGAAAGTGTCGCAGCGCAGACTTTTGGCGTTGCACGGCCGGAATGCCTTGTGGCCGTGCCGGGCACGCAGGCATTGCTCCAGCGCCTGCCGGAGATAGTGCCATGCCAAACTGTCGGAATTCTTGGCCCAACCTATACCGGGCACGCCGAAGCCTGGGTCAATTCCGGTGCACGCGTCACGCAAATCGAGCATGTACGTGACCTTCACGGCTTTGATGTCGCGGTTGTCGTCAATCCCAACAATCCCGACGGTCGGCTTGTGGTATATCCTGATCTGCACACCCTGCGGCAGCGCAATCAACACCTTGTGGTCGATGAAGCCTTCATGGATTTCCTGCCCGCCGATGCCAGTTTTGCGACGCAGGCGTCTGCGCCGGGTTCAAATGTCATCGTGCTCCGATCCTTCGGCAAGGCATACGGCCTTGCCGGCGTCAGGCTCGGCTTCGGCGTCGCTGCGCCTGAAACCATTGCCGCGCTGCGGCGCAGTTTTGGTGACTGGGCGATCAGCGGTCCCGCGCAGTTCATCGGCACGATTGCCCTGGCCGACAAGGCATGGCGGCAGGACATGGCGGAACGCCTTGTGGTTGAAAGCCAACGCCTGTTGCTTTTGCTTCAGACATCGGGCTGGACCGATGCGGGCGGCACCACCCTGTTCCGGCTGGCGCGCCATAGTGAGGCGTCGCGCTGGTTCGAGCATTTGGCCAGCCAGGGCATCTTGACGCGCCCCTTTGCGGAAAACCCGACGCTGCTGCGTTTCGGACTACCCAAACTCGAAACGCAATGGCAAAGGTTGGCTAGTGCCTTATCCACAGGCGCCGGGCATACATTCCCCTGAATCTGCAACGTTTTGACCCTGGGGCAAAAAACCGTTACACAGCTTGATAACAAACCGTAAACCATGTTGCGAAGGATGTCGCTGCGTAAGTAAGGTTCCGTCAAGGTTGACGATACTAAACAAAGAGAGATTTTGTGGTGTTTTGTAATCCAGGGTATTTGATGTGATGGAGTGGGTGATGAACCTCATTGGGAAAATCCGTTCGTCCTGGATGCACCTTGCCGCGGGCTTGGTGATGCTGACCAGTCTGGCGGCATGCAACAGCCAGAGCGTGAGCGACAGCCGCGCCTATATGGCGATCCCCCCCGCGACTCTGGCGAAGATGAAAGTTCTCGGCACATCGCCCAGCGCCCGCATGTTGATCCGCACCTACAAGAAGGAAGCGGTGTTTGAAGTGTGGAAGCAGAAGACCGATGGCCGCTACGCGCTGTTGAAAAGCTTCCCGATGTGCCGCTGGTCCGGCCAGTTGGGCCCGAAAAAGGTCGAGGGCGATCGTCAGGTTCCCGAAGGCTTTTACACGATTACCCAAGGTCAGATGAACCCGCATTCGCATTATTATCTGTCGTTCAATGTTGGCTACCCCAATGCTTATGATCGCGCTTGGGGCCGTACCGGCAGTTCCATCATGGTGCATGGCATTTGTTCGTCAGCGGGTTGCTTCTCGATGACCAACAAACAGATCGGCGAAATTTACGCGCTTGCTCGCGAAGCTTTCGCCGGGGGACAGAAGCGCATTCAAATGGAAAGCTTTCCTTTCCGGATGACCGCCAAGAACCTCGCGAAATATCGCCTCGATCCCAACATGCCCTTCTGGAAAGAGTTGAAAACCGGGGATGAGCACTTTGCTGCCACGAAGACGCCGCCGCAGGTGGGCGTTTGCGGGCGTAAATACGTGTTTGACAAGAAGCCGGCTGATCCGACCGCCCGCCTCGATGCCAGCGCACCGTGCCCGAAACTCGTCGAGGATCCTGATCTTCAGGGCGCTGTAGCAGAAATCAAGCAGGCCAATGATCGGGCCGTGGCGCTGCTGGTCGCCCAAGGCACTCCGGCGGTGCGCGACGTCTACGATGACGGCGGGCAGAACAAGGTCTTCGCGGGGCGTTACAATGATGTCAGCCGCCCCGACGCGCTGGTGACCGGTGGCATTGATGTGCCGGTTGTCGGGTCGAAAGCGCCCGCCAATGCACTGAAAGACAAACCGGCGGCGCTTTATGCGGCCTATGAGGCAGAGCAGAAAGCCGCTCAGGCCCGCCGCCTTGCCATCGCCATGGCGGCTTCCGCGCCGCCCAAAGCCCAGCAAAGTGGCGTGACAACGGTGGCTTCCAGCGGTTCGCACGCCAATGTCGGCAGGGGCCAGCCTTTCTATGCACATTGGTTTGGTTTGGGTGCCCACAAAGCAGCCAAGCCGCGCCTTGCGACCTATGTGCCAGCGACCCCGATTCCCGCCGATGTGCCCTTGCCGCCGCAACGGCGCACGGCGGCGCGCACGAAAACCACCAGGAACCATGCGAACAATCAGGCCTTGCTGGGTCATTGGCCCAAGGCCTGGCCCTCGGTTTCGTCACAAGCGCGGGCGCTTTATAAATAAGGCGGCGGGGAACCGGGCCTTGCTGGCATAGGGGCCGAAGGCCATGGGCTTGGCCATAGTGGTAACTTCGCTCGCGTGGATCAGCTTCGGGCTGTTGCATAGCTGGCTGGCATCGAGGGCGGCGCGCCGCTGGATGCAAACCTTGGTCGGCCCCGCCGAACGCTTGGTTTATAATGGCATAGCGCTCGTGCATCTGGCCCTGGTCTTGGGCATTTCTGCCGCGGCCTTTGTCGGCCAACCGGGGTTCGATCTGCCCGCGTCGCTGCGTCTCCTGCTGCATGGCCTGCAACTCGTGGGAGTGGCAGGGGCGCTCTTGGCACTGCGTGAATATGATCTTGGCCGCTTCACCGGATGGAAACAATGGCGCGCGGGTGCGGCCGATGATCTTGACGCCAGCCATGAAGCCCTGGTGATCGGCGGCCTGCATGACTATGTGCGCCACCCGCTTTACAGCGCCAGCATTCTGTTGCTTCTGGCCAGCGCCACCACGCCGCTGGCGCTGGCGACGGCGCTGTTTGCGAGTGCCTATTTCATCATCGGCCTGCGCTTCGAGGAAGCCAGATTGCTGCGCCTCTACGGCGAGGCCTATTCCAACTATTGCGCCGCTACCCCGGCTCTGCTGCCGCACTGGCCTCGGCACCGCCCCTCGCCACCGAAGTAACATGAGGCCAAGTGAAATTGCGGGGGCAGGGCGAGCCGCACACCGCCCGCCCGCCTCATGGTTCGGCTATTTCTTTTTGGCCGGCATCAGGTCCGTAATGGTGCCTTCAAACATTTCCGCTGCAAGGCCAATGGTTTCCGACAGCGTCGGGTGTGGATGGATGGTGTTGCCGATGTCGGCAGCATCCGCGCCCATCTCAATGGCCAGAGCCGCCTCGGCAATGAGATCACCCGCCGCCGGGCCGACGATACCGCAACCGATGATGCGTTGCGTCGTCTCGTCAAACAGCACTTTGGTGAGGCCTTCGTCGCGCCCCAGCGCCAGCGAGCGCCCCGATGCCGCCCAGGGAAACACACCCTTGCCATAGCCAAGGCCCTTGGCCTTGGCCTCGGTTTCAGTGAGACCCACCCAGGCAACCTCCGGGTCGGTATAGGCCACCGAGGGGATCACCCGCGCATCGAAGGCGGCCTTGTGGCCCGCGGCATTTTCAGCGGCGACCTTCGCCTCGTGGGTGGCCTTGTGGGCCAGCATGGGCTGGCCGACAATGTCGCCGATCGCGAAAATATGCCCGACATTGGTGCGCATATCCGCCGTCACCGGGATAAAGCCGCGCTCATTCACCACAACACCGGCCTTGTCGGCAGCAATCAACCCGCCATTGGGCCTGCGCCCCACCGACACCAGCACCTTGTCAAACAAGTCCGTGCGCGTGCCCTCGGCACTCTCGAAATGCACGCGCAGGCCTTCCGGCTCACTTTCGATTTTCGTGACCTTGGTTTTGAGATGGATCGCCTCGTAGAGCTTGCCGATGCGCTTGGCGAGCGGGGCCACCATGTCCTTGTCGGCGCCGGGCATCAGTTGATCCATGAATTCGACAATGGTGATCTTGGAGCCGAGCGCATGATAAACTGTCGCCATTTCCAACCCGATAATGCCGCCTCCCAGCACCAGCAGGCGCTTCGGCACATCCTCGAGTTCAAGCGCGCCGGTGGAATCGATCACCCGCCGATCATCATGCGGAATGAAGGGCAGGGTAATCGGCTCGGATCCGGCCGCGATGATGCATTGGCTGAAGGAGAGTGTCTTGACGCCCTCCGGCCCCGTCACCGCCAGGCTGGTTGGCGAGGTGAAGCGACCCTCACCATGCACCACGGTAACTTTGCGAGCCTTGGCAAGGCCAGACAATCCACCCACCAGGCGGTTGACGACACCTTGCTTCCAGTCGCGCAACTTGCCGATGTCGACCTGCGGCGCGCCAAAGGCAATGCCGTGGGCGCTCATGTCATGGGCATCATCCATCAGCTTGGCGGCATGCAACAGCGCCTTGGAGGGAATGCAGCCGACATTGAGGCACACGCCGCCCAGCATTGGCCAGCGCTCGACAAGCGTGACTTTCAGGCCAAGGTCAGCGGCGCGGAAGGCGGCAGTATAGCCGCCCGGGCCTGCGCCCAGCACCACCAGATCCGCATGCATGTCAGTCTTGCCGGCCGCCTGCTCGGGCATGGCGGCGCTTTTCGTTTCAGCTGCGGCAGCGGCCGGTGCCGCAGCCCCCGCCTCATCTGCCATGGTGATGATCACCGTCCCGGCGCTGACCTTGTCGCCAACATGCACGCTAATGGCTTCAACCTT
>JAJZGX010000112.1 GCA_021804825.1 Pseudomonadota bacterium
AGGGCTTGCAGCGCATCGGCGCGGCCTGTCACATCATCCTGCCCGTCGGACACCAACGTCACATCGCCCCTGGTGGCAACGTAAGCGCGAAGATGAGCAGGGATGTCGTCAAACAGCGGGGCTGCCAGTTCATCCAGCACGATGCAGAATTTGGCTGGCAGCCCCGCAAGCCCTGGTTCGGCCCGCAGCGCCCCCTCCAGCGCGGCGCGCAGTGTCAGGATTGCTGATGGTGCGGCCAAGGGGCTGGACAAGATGGTGCATGGAAGTTCAGGCAGCAGGCCATTTTCGCCGCGGAGGTCAAGCAGGCCCTCTGCGGCGGCGGCGTCCAGCATGGCGAGATGCGCGGGGGGCGTCAGGCCGCGCACCTGCAAATTGCCGCGGCTTGTCAGATCGATAAGGCCATTACCGTGCTGTAGCACGGCTTCAGCGAGGCCTTGCACCTGGGCAAGGCTCAACCTGCCGCGTGGCGGCCGCAGGCGCATGAGCAGGCCATCGCCGGTCGCCATGGGCTTGAGCGCGGATGGGCACCAGCCGCGGCGTTTTGCTGCCATCATCGGCTAGCCTCCAGATCAGTGAGTGCAGCGAGCGTGGCATTGCGGCGCGGGTGCCAGAAGCCTTGTCGCTGCGCGCTGGCAAAGACAGCAGCAATAGCGCGCGCCGCGCCGGGATTGCTGCGCATCAGAAATGCCCGCACCGTGTCATTGTCGCACCACGCTTCAAACAAGCGGTCAAAATGGCTCGATGGCACAAAATCGGTTGTGCGCGCCCACATCAACAGCGCCTCGGCGCTCTCGGCTAGTTCCGCCGCGCCGCGAAAGCCGTGACGCATCTGGCCGTCAATCCAGCGTGGATGCGTGGCGCGTCCGAGCAAAGCCCGCGCAATGTCGGCACTGGCGCTGCGCAGCCGCATAGCGCCGGGGGTGCTGGTATCAAGATGCCAGCTTGCCGGTCGGTTGCCCAGCATGGCTGCCGCAGCAGCCAGCCCGCCACCATGCTGTGCCAGCGTCGTGCTGGTCAGTGCATCCTCTCCCGGCATATCAAATCCATGCACCAGCACCTGAGCCTGTGCCAGTCGATCAGCAAAGGCGTCGCCTGCCGCGCGGCCCTCATCGCCAGCCCCATAGGCAAAGCTGCTGGCGTGCAAATAGGCGGCCGCGATTGCGTCGCGTGTGCTGTCGGATGTCGCCTGCGCCAGATCCGTCGGCCCGGCCCCGTAGACGCCGACAGGCGGCGCAAAGGCGCGCGGGCCTTGTTGTCCCGGTCGCCGCAGCGGATTTTCCAACGCGTCCTCCTCAGCCCGCGCCAGACTTCGCACGGCGGACTCGAACAGGTCGATCTGATGCGCAAACATGTCGCGAAACAGCCCCGACATGCGCAAGGTGACATCGACGCGCGCGCGGCCCAGCCGAGCCAGCGGCACGATGGCCGTGCCGAGCACACGCCTTGTCTCCTGATCGCGCAAGATGTCGATGCCCATAAGCGCGAAGGCAGTGGCGAGATCGGCGCCGCCGGTACGCAAAGCCGCGCTGCCCCACAAATCCAGCACGGCGGTGGCCAGCGGCTCGCCAAAATCCTGGACATGGCGATCGAGCATGGCTTGCGCGCAGATTTGGCCCGCATATGCAGCCGTCTCGGTGGGTAACACGCGCGGATCGAGGGTCGTTAGATTGCGCCCTGTGGGCATGACATCCGGGTTGATCTCCGGCGCACCGCCGGGGCCGGGCGCAACAAAGCACGCATCAAGTGCTGTCAGCAGACCGGCGGTTTCACCGGGCTCGCCCGCGCCAAAAACATGCAAACCGTCACCGATGCGCGCTTCTTTCAAATCGCAAAGGCAGGTGTCGAGCGCAGCCAGAGCTGCGCGTGGCGCGAGGTCGGCTATGCCGACATCCTCGGCAAGCCCACAACGGCGGGCATGATCGAGAATCGAGGCACCAAGGCGATCGGCACGGTCAGGATCAAGAGCCAGTGCCTGCGCATATTCTTCCATCAGCGGCTCGAGTTCCAGCGCTGCGCCGTGCAATCCGGCTTCCACCAAGGGTGGCGGCATATGGCCCAATGTCACCGCACCCAGACGCCGCTTGGCCTGCGCGGCCTCTCCCGGATTGCTGGCGATGAAGGGATAGATGACCGGCAGCGCGCCGGTGAGCAGGCGCGGGTAGCAGGTTGGCCCCAGAGCCAGCGCTTTGCCCGGCAACCATTCCAGCGTGCCATGGGTGCCGACATGCACCATCGCATCCAGCCGCAATGCATGGCGCAGCCACAGATAGAACGCGATGTAGCCGTGCGCGGGCGGCAGATTGAGGTCATGGTAACTTTCGCGATGCGCGGCGCGCGGGGCACGGCCCGGTTGCAACGCAAGAGTGAGATTGCCGCTGGACATGAAGCGGAAACTGAACGCGCCATCGTGCAAGGCAGGATCGGCCTGTGGTGGCCCCCATGCCGCTTCGACCTCTGCCTGAACCTCACCCGGCAAGCTTGCCAACAGAGCCTGATAGCGCGCCAGACTCAAGCAGGGCTGGGGTGCCGCGCTGGTCAGTTGCGCCATGATCGAAGCGGAATCGGGCAGATCGCCAATGTCATAACCGGCTGCACGCAAGGTTGTCGCCATGGCCACGACGCTGGCGGGCGTATCCAGTCCCAGCGCATAGGCCTCGCGCCCTTGCTTGCCGGGATAATCCGAAAGGACAAAGCCGATGCGCCGTTCGCCTGGTGTCAGGCGGTGCAGTTGCGCCAAGGCCAGCGCTTGATCGGCGACATGCGCAATGTGAGCGGCTGCGGGCCGATGCGTGCGGCGGCCAAATTCCAGAAGCGGATCAGGGCCTTGCTGTTCCTTGAAGGAAATCAGGCCCGCGGCGATGCGACCATCGAATTCGGGCAGAGCGACGTGCATGGCAAGATCGCTGGACGAAAGCCCGCGCTGCGTGCCGCGCCATTGCTGCTCGGATGAGCCTGCCATGATCACCTGCAAAACCGGGGCATGGCAACCTGCGAGCGGGCCGCTGGCGACATCCGCGCCCAAGGCCGAAAACGCCGTTGCAGACAAGATGACATCGGGGGCGAAGGCAGCAAGTTCACCGCGCAAAATCGTGAGGGCAGCAGCATCCTTGAGGCTTGTGACCGCCAGAGAGCGCACGCGACAACCCCGCGCCGCCAAGGCTTGCGCGAGCGCAGTGATGGCGGCGGTATCCTCGGCAAGCAAGGTCGAGCGGTAAAACAGAATGAGCGCCCGCGGCGCGGCTTGCGCGGCGGCAAAACAGCCCGCGGCATGGGTCAGCACAGCGGGGCGCAGTTCCGGCGCAGGCCCGGCCTTGCGCCCCTCTGCCAAAGCGACGCAAGCTTGCAGATTTTGCGGGCCGCCTTCCAGCATGTGCTGCCATAGGGCGCGCAATGGCGCAGCCGGCAGCGTTGAAGCGGCATCAAGGCGCGGATCGGCGCGATAATCGCCTGGCACAATCGCCAGGGTTATGTTGCGCCGCCGCGCCAGCGCCGCCAGTTCCTCGACGCCATAACGCCAGTAATCCATGCCGCCGAGCAGCCGCACCAAGATGAAACTGGCCGAATTCAGGGTCTTTTCGAGATAAAGATCAACCGAATAGGGATGCTGCAGGACGGCCAGCGAAGCAAAGCGCCATGTGGCCGGTGCCGCGGCATGGGTGCCAACCGCACTGGCCATGGCCGCAAGATCGCCATCGAGAAACGACAGAAATGCCACCCCCGCAGCCGACTGGTCGAGATCCACGGCTGCCGCCGTTTGCTCAATCCGCGTTTCCTGGGTGGGCAGAAGGTGCATGTCAGGGCACGCTCAGCGCTGCGAGAATGGCTGATTGCGACAGACCTTTCTGGCCGATTACCACCAGACGGGATGAACGTGCTTCACCATCGCTCCAGGGGCGGTCAAAATGATGCTGGATGCGCCCGCCCACCGCCTGCACCAGCAGGCGCATTGGTTTGCCTTCAACCTCTATGAAGCCCTTCATGCGCAAAATATCATGCCGCGCCGCGATTTGCCCCAAAGTCGCGACAAAGGCTTCACGGTCGCGCACGGCAGCAATCGGCGCGACAAAACTGTCGAAATCGTCGTGATCATGCGCTTCCTCGGCATCGTGATGCGAGGGACGCGCGGCAAGGTCATCTTCCGCGCCGGCCATGAGCCCCAGCACAATCTCGGGTGCCACAATGCCATCGCGCAGGCCGAGAACCTTGAGAGGGCGCGGCACCAGCGCCGCAATCTCGCTTTTCAGCGCCACTTGGCGCTGCTCGCTCACCAGATCGCATTTGTTGAGCAAGACCAGATCGGCCGAGAGCAATTGGTCGTGGTAAACCTCTTCGAGCGGATTTTCGTGAACGGGTTGACCCTGCGTGCTGTCCGGCTCGACAAAGCGCCCGGCCGCCAGCGCCTCGGCATCGACCACGGCTATGACACCGTCAATCGTCAATCGCGAGCGAATTTGCGGCCAGTCAAACACCTTGATCAGCGGCTTCGGCAGGGCCAGCCCGGAAGTTTCTACGATGATATGATCAGGCCGAGGCTGACGCTTCAGCAAGGCCTCGATAGCGGGCATGAAATCTTCGGCAACCGTGCAGCAAATGCAGCCATTGGCAAGCTCGATGATGTTGTCGGCCGGGCAGGTCGCGGCGCCGCAATGGCGCAAAAGCTCACCATCAACGCCGACATCGCCAAATTCATTGATGACCAGCGCCAGTCTTCGCCCCTTGGCGTTAAGCAGCAAATGCCGGATCAGCGTCGTTTTGCCGGCACCCAGAAAGCCGGTGATGATGGTGACGGGGATTTTGGCGGATAGGCTCATTGCGGGCGAATTCATGAGGAAGGCTCCGGCTCCAGCGGCGGCAAACGGGCGACGACACCCCTTTTCAAGGCATCCGGGCGGCTGCGCCAGGCCACAATGCCGTCAGGCGCGTCGCGATAGAGCGCGGCACCGGCCAGAATGATCGCCGACGCGGTTTCGGCAACCAGATCGCCGTAAACATAAGTCCACTTGCCCGGCGCGCTCAAAGCCACGGTGCAGGGTCGCTTGCAGACCGAGAGACACTCGACCGGGTTGATTTGATAGTCGCGGGCTTCAGCATCACCGAGCAATGATCGCCACAGCCGAAACCCGGCACGCGCCTCGCGCGGCTCCAGAGTTTCACCGGGCGCACGGCAGGTGGTGCAAACATGAATGGTGGTTGTGGCGCTCACGAGACCCCGACGCTGTCCTGCGGCCAATGACCGCCTTGCAGGGGTGCTCTGGCTCTCCGGAAGGCCCGGAAATCCGGGGCAGCCAAAGCGGCCGCCACGCGAACCACCCCGGAGCACCCCGCCCGAAGCCAGCTTGCTGATGCGGGCAGGTCTCCTGGCTTATGGATCTCAGCCTGCTGCTCCTTCCCGGTGCGTGGCACCAGTGGGTCTTGCAGCGCGGCTCCCCATTCACAGTTGCGGGGGCAGCTGCGGCCTGATGCCCTTGACAGGCACGCACCGCATTCCCTTTTCATTTCCGCTCATCACGGAAAACCTTCATCCCGCCATCTGCTAGACCGAAGTTAAGTCTGCGTCAATTGATCGGCATGGTGCTTGAACTTAATTGGTATTCTACGTAAACTCCGGGCCGTGATTCGAAAGTCAAACTGACCATGCACACGGCAGACCATGACGCCCCAGATTTGCGCACCGCGCATGTCATCGTCGTTGCCAATGAAAAGGGCGGATCGGGCAAATCCACCTTGTCGATCCATATTTCCGTGGCTCTGCTCAAGGCCGGGTTTCGCGTGGCGACGATCGATCTTGATACGCGCCAGCGCACGCTGACAAGGTTTTTTGAAAACCGGCTGGCTTTCGGCCGTTCCACCCTTTCGGACGTGGAAATGCCGCGCCATTTTGCGCCGGAGCGCGGCGAAACTTCCTCGGCACGCGATAATGAAGCCAGCGAATTTGCACAAATGGCCGAAGCCATTGGTGCTGTCGAGCATGATTACGAATTTGTGGTGATCGATACGCCGGCCAGCGATTCGCATCTGATGCGGCTGGCACATTCGCTGGCCGACACGCTGGTGACGCCGATGAATGACAGTTTCATCGACATGGATGGGCTCGCCCGCGTCAATCCTGATCGCCGCCAGCGCGGCGGCGTCGCGCATTATGGCGCCCTGGTGCTGGAAGCGCGGCGTCAGCGCCGCATGGTCGATCAAGGCATCATCGATTGGGTGCTGGTGCGCAACCGCGTGGCCTCGCTGCAAACCAATAATGCCAAACAGATTCAACTGGCTTTGGGGCGTCTTGCCGGTGAACTGCAATGCCGCATCGCCGATGGCCTGCATGACCGGGTGATTTTCCGCGAATTGTTCCCGCTCGGCCTCACGGCCCTCGATGCGCTGGAGACGGCGGCACATACGCTGACGAGTTCACAGCTTTCGGCGCGCGATGAAGTGACCGGGTTGCTGGCCACGTTACGCCTGCCGACCCGGCTGGAGAGTGGCGAGCATCTGGCCGCCCGGCACATCTGGTTTGATGCGACCGCGAGCTATTACAAGGATCGTCCGGCGGGCTTCGATGCCACATGCAGCCCCTCGGCATGAATTCACCGCTTGCGTGACCGCGCCCACCGCGCTAAGGGACGGGGGCGCGCCAACAAGGCTTGGCGCCGCAAGCACAATGTCGGAGTGTAGCGCAGTCTGGTAGCGCACCTCGTTCGGGACGAGGGGGTCGTAGGTTCGAATCCTATCACTCCGACCATTTTTGCTTCGGGATTCAATCTGTTTCATTGAAATTCAAAATGCCGGGATTGCGGCCTTGCGGCGGCCCTCGGGCCTCAGCATGACGCGCAGCGCCATGATTTGGCAGCGCCGTCGCGCTTTGACGGGCAAGTCTGCGCCTGTCGAATTACTGCCATAGACTCGGGCTAGTCGTGGCAGAAGCGCCCCACAATGCGAGGCTGCAACCAGCTTGAGTGGCATTCACCGCCCATGCCCGTTGCAATCTTTAAGCGATTGGGACTAGCGCGACGCGGTTGAATCGGCTAGGAGGTCGGCAGGGATTGAAGCAGCGCGTTTACCAGTCCTGCGATGGAACCGGCGACAAAATTGGATTTTCGATTTGCCGCGGTCCTTCCCGGATTGAACCCGAGAAGCTCCAGTCTTGCTATGTTGAAATTTTAACATCGACCATATTCAACCCACGTCGCCAACGATATTTGTGTATATTTTGTGCGACCAGCCACGATGTTTCGACAAATTGTGACTATTTCGGATTTTTGCGAGAATGATCATGAATAAACCAAAATTACTGATCGTAAGCACGTTTGATGAATTGTGCGGCATTGCCGGGTATACAAGAGCTCTTTTAACTCAAATTGACGACATATTCGAGTGCGAGGTTTTTGATTTAGATCAATATTTTATGCGTAGCGCTGATCCTAAACTCGTCAAAATAGCTGACGCTCAGATTGACGAACTATGCAACCGCCTCAATCAATTTGACGCTGTGAACATTCAGCTGGAACATGGCACCTTGGGTCAACAACCCAGAGACATCGCGCGTCGGTTTGAAAAAATCGCTCATGCGGCACCACGCTTGTCTGTCACGTTTCATACTGTATTGCAGGGTCAATTTCGCGAGCAACTAGCATCAGTCTTGGGTCGCGGCTGGCGCGGTGCGTCAGGCATCTTGCCCTTGTTGGCAAGTGCGCGGCGCGATTATTATCTAAATTATCGTATTTTGAAGGCTATTCGCAATAAGCAGCAAGCGAACGCATCGGCAGTAATAACCCATACAAAGCGCGACGCACGAAATATACATTATATCAACGGTATAAAAAATGTTTTCCATCATCCGCTGGTCTTTCACCGTTCTTCAGAAATCGAGCGGATCAAGAGCAGAAATTATAACGATGATTTTCCCATGCTACGGGGACTTCCGCACGGCGCCAAAATCATCGGGCTTTTTGGATTCCTCAGCCCCTACAAAGGCTTCGAGGTTGCGTTGAAGGCCTTGCGGCATTTGCCGGACGACTGGCATATAGCCTTGTTTGGTGGTTTGCACCCGAATGAAATTCGTAAAGGCGTCAAACTCAACGCTTACATCGAGACGCTTCTCAAGGAAATTCGCGGCGGCGAGACATTTCTGGATAATATTGCCGGCGACAACATCAAAATCGACTTGTCGCTTGAAAAACTCGACAACCTCTTCACCAATCCGCAAGATATGGCGGGGCGCGTGCACTTTGTTGGTTCGCTTAGCGACCAACAATTCGCGAATGCCACGATGATGTGCGATTGCGCAGTCTTTCCCTATGAGGAAGTTGGTCAATCTGCATCTGGCCCCATCAGTATCGCCATTGAGATGGGAGTCAGGATCATCGCCTCGCGCACGCGTGCTTTCTTGCAGCTGGAACGCTATTTTCCTGGGAGAATAGAATTTTTTGAAATCGGCAATCACATTGAACTTGCTCAAAGAATTCTTTCTGAACCCGAGCAGAATTTGAAAATTGAACAAGCGCAATGGACAGCTATCACGAATGCTGATACCTATGCCAAGGCCAATGGAATTGGCGACATGAATGTAATATTAAAATAATATTTGCAAACATGTCGGCTGTTGACTCGGTTGATTGTGAGATATTATATGGCCTTGGCTCACTATTTGTTTCGCAAGCGACCAATTATTGCAAAAGCTATTTCCGGGGGACGTATGACACTTACGGCAGAATCGGTGCAGGACGGCGTTGAGGGCTGGTGCACG
>JAJZGX010000025.1 GCA_021804825.1 Pseudomonadota bacterium
CGACCTTGCGGGCAAATCACTGCTGTCGCATTTGCAGGGCACGCCGTTCCTGCCATGGGTCTTGCGTCTCTATGGCGTCAAAACCGGCAAGGGCGTTTACATGGATTCGGCCGACATTACCGAGTTTGACTGCGTGACCATCGGTGATTTCGTGTCGCTCAACGCCGGTTCGGCTTTGCAAACCCACCTTTACGAAGACCGGGTGATGAAAGTCGGCCGGGTCAATGTCGGCCGCGGCGTCACTGTCGGGGCAGGGGCGACGGTGCTTTATGACACCTATGTCGCGGAATACGCCCGCCTCGGGCCGCTGACCCTGGTCATGAAGGGTGAGACCATTCCCGCCAACACAAGCTGGATCGGTGCACCGGCAGTGCCCATGGTGTTCAATGGTGCCACGAATGCGGCCCCAAACCTCTCCGCCACATTGCGTGCGGCAGCCGCTTGATCTGCCGCCACAACTAAAAAGTGGCATCGTTGCTGAGCATAATTCATGCGACTAAAGTCATGATGCTACTTTAATAGAATACAAGCATAACTCTAGGTAAAATACGGAATATTCATCCGAATTTAGCCCTTAGTTCAGTTGCCAATCCTTACGCTGTTGTGCAGTTTCGTTCTCGATGCGCACGGAGCGAACAGCATCGCGCCCGCGTGTCTGAAACCAACCGGCGAAAGGCGCCAAGGTTGGACGACAGGGAGATGGATCATGGCAATAAAAAGGAAGATCGGGGCGGCGGCACTCTTGTCCGCAAGCCTCATGCTCGGTGCAACTATGGCGCGGGCGGCCGATCAGGACTGGCCGGTGGTGGGCCATGATTATGGCAACACACGTTTCAGCCCGCTGAATCAGATCAACGCCGGTAACGCCTCCAAGTTGCAATTGGCCTATTCGTTTTCGCTGGGCTCGCTGCGCTCGAACGAATCGTCGCCGATCGTCATTGGCGACACCATGTATGTGTCCACCTCCTGGGGCCCCAAATATGTTTACGCGCTGAACGCGGCCACGGGCGCCATCAAATGGACCTACGCACCCGAAATTCCCAATGACGTGCTGCAATATGCCTGCTGCGATGTGAACAGCCGCGGCGTGACTTACGCTGACGGCAAGATTTTCGTCGGTCGCCTCGATGGCAAGTTGACCGCGCTCGATGCCAAGACCGGCAAGCGCCTGTGGACATCGACCGTGGTCGATTACAAGCAAGGCTCGGTCATCACCTCGCCGCCAGTTTTTGCCGATGGCAAGGTCATCACCGGTTTCGGTGGCGGCGAATATGGCGTGCGCGGCTATCTTTCGGCCTATGACGAGAACACCGGCAAGCAGGTCTGGAAGACCTACACCGTGCCGCTGAAAAATGAACCCAATGGCGACACCTGGAAGGGTGATTCTGCCCAGCATGGTGGCGGCGCGCCCTGGCTGGTGGGATCCTATGATCCGAAGACCAAAACCGTGTTCTGGGGCACCAGCAATCCTGGCCCGTGGAATTCGGTGGTGCGTTCGACCGGCAACAGCAATTACGGCAAGCTCACCAATCTCTACACTTCGTCAACGCTGGCGCTCGATCCCGATACCGGCAAGATCAAGTGGTGGGTGCAGGGAACGCCGGAAGACGCCTGGGACTATGATGGCGTCAACGAACTGGTGTTCGCTGATCTGAAAGTTGACGGCAAGGCGCAACCGGTGATCATGAAGGCTGATCGCAACGGCTTCTTCTTCGTCATCAACCGCGATTCCGGCAAAGTGCTTTCGGCTAATAAATTCATTTATGAAAATTGGGCGAAGTCATGGGATATCAAAACCATGCGCCCGGTCGAAGATCCCTCGAAGCGCGCTGGCCCCGGCCATCCTGTCACCAATGTCTGCCCCAATCTGATCGGCGGCAAGAACTGGCAGCCGATGTCCTATAACCCCGGCACGGGCCTGGTCTACATCCCCAGCAACAATGTCTGCATGGATTGGAAGGTCAGCGACGTCAATTACAAGCGCGGCGTCTTCTATCTTGGTGCCGACTTCCCGACCCATCCCGGCCCCGGTGGTTATATGGGCGAACTCATCGCCTGGGATCCGGTTACGCATAAGAAGGTCTGGGGCATGAAGGAAGACCTGCCCTTCAACGGCGGCACGCTGACGACGGGCGGCGACCTGGTGTTTGCGGGCGATCTGCACGGCAATTTCCGGGCGCTTGATGCCAAGACCGGCAAGCAACTGTGGATGAAGAACCTCGGCTCGGGCATTGGCGCTGGCCCGGTGACCTATTCCATCAATGGCAAGCAATATGTTGCCGTCGTGGTCGGTCGCACCGCGTCCATTCCAGCCTTCCTTGGTGACGTTGGCAAGCAGATCACGGCAGCAGCCCCTGAGGGTGGTTCGGTGTTCGTGTTCTCGCTGAATTGAGCTAAAACAGGAGCCCGGACGCGCAGTCCGCGTCCGGGCTCTTTTTTGGATAAAACAAAATGCTGAAAACGCAGCTGGATAATCGCCGGGAGACGAATGCAATGACGCGTAAGACGATGATGGGCATGGTTTGCGGTTCTTTGGGCCTGACCCTCATGCTGGTGGGATTGACGGGTCCCGCAAGGGCCGCCGATGTCGCGCCGTTGCGCCTCTGTTCGGACCCGACCAATCTGCCGTTTTCCAGCGATGACCCGAAAATGCCGGGCATCTACAATGAATTTGGCGCGGACATAGCCAAGGCCCTGCATCGCCCCGTCGCCTATCATTATTACAAGTCCTATTTCGGTGCCCGCACCGTGCGCGAGACCATGCTTTCCAACAAGTGCGACATGATGATCGGCTTGCCCTTCGTCGGCGAATTCATGGGCAATGATGTCGTGGTGTCGCAACCCTTCGCGACTGAAAGCTATGCGCTGGTCACCAACAAGGGTGTCACGTTTGCAAGCTATGCGGCCATGAAGGGCAAGCGCATCGCCGTCCAGTTTGAATCGACTCCGCAGAACGTCATTGCCGAGCACCCGGATATTACCGCAGTCACTGTGCTGAAGCCGGCCGAAGCCTTGGCCGCGCTGGCAGCTGGCAAAGTGGATGCGGCCTTCATGTGGGGGCCGAATGCGAGCTGGCTCAACCGCCAGACCTACGGCAACAAGTTTGCGATCCAGCCGATCGGCGGCTTCACCATGTCATGGCCCGTGGCCATTGGCTTCGGGCAGAAATCACGCCCGCTCATGCACGCCATCAACAAGGTCCTGCCGGGCCTGAAAGCCGATTACCAGAAGCTCGAAATCAAATATGGCCTGGCATTGGGCAAGCCCATTGAACTCTCGCGAATCGCCATGCGCAGCAGCCTGATCGTCAAAGTGGCCGACACCGTGACGGCGCCAGTGGCGGCACCTGCCGCGCCCGCAGCTGCAGCTGCACCAGCGCCCGCCGCCAAGCTAGCCGGTGATCCCAGCATGGATCCTGCGGTGATTGCCAAGGGTCGCGAGATTTTCGATGGCACCTGTTCGCATTGCCATGGCCCCGATGCCGTGCAGAGTGATTGGCATATCGACCTGCGCCTGCTCAACCATCGTTATGGCAATGATATGTTCAAGGTCTTCTGGACCACGGTTCACCATGGCCGCCCCGACAAGGGCATGCCGAACTGGACCGGCGTTTTCACCGACAAGGAATTCCACGAGATTTACAGCTTCCTGCACTCGATCCAGCAGCGCAAGCAGACACAAGGTTAACTTCGGCGGGCATTTCCCTTCCGGGTGATTTTGGCATAAACCTCGGCCGTCATATTCCGAGGTCAGCATGTCGCATAATACGTTCGGGCATCTTTTCCGCGTCACCACCTTTGGCGAATCGCATGGCGTGGCTTTGGGCTGCGTGGTGGATGGGTGCCCGCCGGGCCTGCCGCTCACCGAGGCCGATATTCAAGGTTTCCTTGATCGTCGCCGCCCCGGTCAGTCGCGCTTCACCACCCAGCGTCAGGAGCCCGATCAGGTGAAGATCCTGTCGGGCGTGTTTGGCGACGCCGCGACTGGCGTGCAGGTGACGACCGGCACGCCCATCGCCCTCGAAATCGTCAATGTCGATCAGCGCTCGAAAGACTATGGCGACATCAAAGACAAGTTTCGCCCCGGCCACGCCGATTACACCTATCTGGCAAAATATGGCGTGCGCGATTATCGCGGCGGCGGGCGCTCCTCGGCGCGCGAAACGGCAGCTCGCGTCGCGGCGGGCGGGGTAGCGCGCAAGGTTCTGGCCGGCATCAGCATCCGAGGGGCGCTGGTGCAAGTCGGAGATCGCACGATCGATCGCAGCCGTTGGGATTGGGCGGAGGTCGAGCGCAACCCGTTTTTCTGTCCCGATGCGCAAGCCGCCAGCGCGTTTGAGACCTATCTCGACGCCATCCGCAAATCCGGCTCCTCGATCGGCGCTGTCGTCGAAGTGGTGGCCGAAGGCGTTCCGGCCGGCTGGGGTGCACCAATTTATGGCAAGCTCGATGCTGAACTCGCCAGCGCCATGATGAGCATCAATGCGGTCAAGGGCGTTGAAATCGGCGACGGGTTCGCCGCCGCCGCGCTATCGGGCGAAGCCAATGCCGATGAAATGCGCGCCGGCAATGATGGCCACCCACGCTTCATGTCGAATCATGCGGGCGGGATTTTGGGCGGCATCTCGACCGGCCAGCCGATTGTCGTGCGCTTTGCCGTGAAGCCCACCTCATCCATTCTCGCCCCACGCCAAACCATTGATCGCTTCGGTGCTGAAACCGAGATTGTCACCAAGGGCCGCCATGATCCCTGCGTCGGGATCAGAGCCGTGCCGGTGGGCGAGGCGATGATGGCTTGTGTGCTGGCTGACGCCTTCCTGCGCCACCGTGGTCAGGTCGGCTGATCCCCGGCCTGAATCCGCCCCGGCAGAACAGACCTCACTCCACCCGGCGCCACCCGTCGAGGCCGAGACGTTCCTGCGGCAGAAACCGCGCCTTGTAGTCCATCTTGCGCGACCCCTCGATCCAGTAACCCAGATAAACATGCGGCAAGCCCCGCCGCTGCGCGGTGAAAATATGATCGAGAATCATCAGTGTGCCGAGCGAGCGTTCGGTATTGTCGGGGTTGTAGAAAGAATAAACCATCGAAAGGCCATCGGCGAGATGGTCGGTCAGGCACGCCGCCACAAGGCGCCCGCGGGCAGAACCATCATCGAGCCGATACTGCGTGACCGAGGTCTGAACATGGCTATCCTCGATCATCATGGAAAAATCGAGCGCGCTCATATCGGCCATGCCCCCATCCGCATGACGGCTGTCGAGATAGGCGCGAAACAGCGCATAAAGCTCCGGTGTTGCCCGGTTGGCGACTTCCAGCGCCGTTATCTGCGCGTTTTGGGCGAGCACCCGCCGAAATCCGCGGCTCGGGTGAAATTCCGCCGCTTTGACCCGCACCGAGACGCAGGCCTGGCAGGCTTCACAAGCCGGGCGGTAGGCGATGGTCTGCGAGCGGCGAAAGCCTGATTGCGTCAAAGTATCATTGATGCTGGGCGCGCGACGCCCGATCAGATGGGTAAACACCTTGCGTTCCTCGCGCCCCGGCAAATAAGGGCAAGCCGAGCGCGACGTCAGATAAAATTGCTGGGCATCGCGCGGTTCGCGACTCAAGGCTCAATCCCCGATTCAAGGCGCCACAACGGCGCACTCACCAAGTTAGCAGTGCCACCGACGGCGGCAAGAGCTATTTTGGTCGCAAACGCCGCAGTCACAGGCTGCGGCGTGTCACTACCACATCGGCCAGCATGTCATGCAGGCAACGCTTGTCATCGGCCAGCAGCGACACGAGAAAAACCGGCATGAACAGTGTCGAGACATAAAACAGCACGGCATGCACGCCAGCGGTGACGAAATTCACGCGCGAGCCATCGCTCATGCCCATTTCGACATCCATCATCTGCATGCCCCATGTGCCCATGCCATGGCCGGAGACGGTGAGGCCATTATAGAAAAACGCGATCAGCGGGAACAGCGGGGGAATCAGCAAAAACGACAGGCCAAGCGTCGGCAGCGCCAGCACAATGGTGAGGACGGCAACGAAGAAGGTGACGATCACCAGATCAATCGCCAGCGCCATGAGGCGGCGGGTGCGCACGCCCTGAAAGGCACTGGCGGGCAAACTGAGGGCGAGGTTGTTCCTGGTGAAATTCAGCGCATTGAGGGGCATGGGGCTCACTCCTGGCGCCGGTTGCGCCATGGCGATGAAATGGTGATGGCCCGCCAAAGGCGCAAGGGGTGTTCAACCGCGACCGCGATAGGTCGGCACACCCTGATCCGGCAGCCAGAGGTTTGGCGGCACCGCCCCGGTCTGCCAGAACACGTCGATCGGGATACCGCCGCGCGGATACCAATAGCCGCCGATACGCAGCCAGCGCGGTGCCAGACGCGCCACCAGATCCTTGGCGATCCGCACCGTGCAATCTTCGTGGAAGGCACCGTGATTGCGAAAGGATGACAGATAGAGCTTCAGCGATTTTGATTCGACGAGATGCTGGTCGGGCACGTAATCGATCACCAGATGCGCAAAATCGGGCTGGCCGGTCACCGGGCAGAGCGAGGTGAATTCCGGCGCGGTGAAGCGCACCAGATAATCAGCATCGATGTGGGGATTGCCAACCCGCTCAAGGATGGCTTGATCGGGCGCAACGGGCAGGGGGCTGGCATGGCCCAGCAGGCTGAGTTTTTCATTCATGGCGCAAGGTTTAGCGCCACGCCGCCCGCCCTGCAATCGGTCTGTCGCATTTTACGCCTATCGCTGGGCGCGAGTTTTGGCTAATGCTGCTCAGCCTATCTGCCAACCGGAATGTTTCCATGACCGTCATTACAGATGTAATCGCCCGCGAGATCCTCGATTCACGCGGCAACCCGACGCTTGAAGTTGATGTTTCACTTGAGAACGGCGCCATGGGCCGCGCTGCCGTGCCATCGGGGGCATCGACGGGTGCACATGAGGCGGTGGAACTGCGCGATGGCGATAAGAAACGCTACAATGGCAAGGGTGTTCTCAATGCCGTGGCCGCTGTCAATGACACCATCGCCGCCGCGCTGGTGGGCAGCGATGCCGAGGATCAACTGTCGATCGACAAGTTGATGATCGAGCTCGACGGCACCCCGTCCAAATCCCGCCTTGGCGCCAATGCAATTCTGGGGGCCTCGCTCGCCACGGCGAAAGCCGCGGCGCAAGCCTCGGGGCTGCCGCTGTTTCGCTATATTGGCGGCACGCAGGCGCATGTCATGCCGGTGCCGATGATGAACATCATCAACGGCGGCGTCCATGCCGATAACCCGATCGATTTTCAGGAATTCATGATCCTGCCCGTCGGTGCAGCCAATATCAGGGAAGCCGTGCGCTGGGGCGCGGAAGTGTTTCACGCGCTGAAATCGGCGCTGAAGCGCGCCGGACTCAACACCAATGTCGGCGATGAGGGCGGGTTTGCCCCCAACCTGCCGTCGGCCACCGCCGCCCTCGATTATTGCATGAAGGCAATCGAGGCGGCCGGGTTTGAACCGGGCCAAGACATCGTGCTCGGCCTCGATTGCGCCGCGACCGAGTTTTTCAAAGACGGCACCTATGATTATCAAGGTGAGGGCCTCAAGCGCTCGATCAGCGAGCAGGTCGATTATCTTGCAACCCTCGCCCATGAATATCCGATCGCCACAATCGAGGATGGCATGTCGGAAGATGATTGGGACGGTTGGAAACAGCTCACCGACAAGCTCGGCCCCTATTGCCAATTGGTTGGTGATGATCTGTTCGTCACCAATGTCACTCGCCTCGCCCAGGGCATCAAGACCCGCACCGCCAACGCCATTCTGGTGAAGGTCAACCAGATCGGCACGCTGAGCGAAACCCTGGCGGCTGTCGATATGGCGCATCGGGCGGGCTATCGGGCCGTGATGTCGCATCGCTCGGGCGAGACCGAAGACACCACGATCGCTGATCTGGCGGTGGCCACGAATTGTGGCCAGATCAAAACCGGCTCCTTGTCGCGCTCGGATCGGCTGGCAAAATATAATCAGTTGATCCGCATCGAAGAGATGCTGGGCCAGCAGGCGAGCTATGCAGGCCGCGCGGCTTTGCGCCTAGCTTGAGATTTTCTTAACCTTGCCCGGTGATTATGCCGGGCATGGTCAGATCAACACGCCTTCGCTCCATCATCACTTCGCTCGCGCTCTATGTCGTGACAGCGGCCCTGAGCGGCTATTTCATCTATAACGCCGTGTTTGGCGTGCGTGGCCTCAAGGCGCAGGATCGCTATCAGGCCGAAATGGGCCTGCTCGCCAAGACATCGGCAGCGCTCGGCAAGCAACAACTGGCATGGCGACACAGGGTGATGCTGATTCGCAGCGGCGTCATTGATGCCGACCTGCTCGACAACGAAGCGCGCAGCGTGCTCGGTCTGGTGGCCAAGGACGAAGTCGTCGTGCTGCTGCCAAAAGTGGAAGCCAGCAAAACCGAGTGACGATGGGCGTTCCCGGCACAACCCAAACACCCAACGCCCTCAAGCTCAGATCATCAGGCTCAGGCCGCGAACAATATAAACGACGCTGATGGCGCGGATGAGCCATTGGCTCCATGTGCGAAAATTATGGTTGGAAATCCGCTTCAAGGCCTGCGCGCCCAGCGTCGTGCCGATGATCGCGAGGCCCATGCACCCAGCGATCTGCCAGATCTTGAGGCCCGCCGGGGCAAAGCCGACGAGCGAGCCAAAATATATCACCCGCAAGGCATGGTTCAGCATCTGCATCACCGCCTTGGTCGCGACGATCTCGCGACGATCGAGCGTGCTCGCCTGAAAAAACACTGCGAGCACATTGCCGGCCGCCCCGCCGATGATTTGCAAAACCGTCATCAGGAATCCGCAAAACACCGCCATGAACGGCTGGGAAATATCCGGCGCTCGCGGTTTGGGCAGCAATTCGGTGGCGAAGGGCAGCACCCCGATAAACAGATAAATAAAGCCCTTGGGCGGAATGACCACCAGCGCCCGCATCACGCCGAACGCCGCCAGCGCCCCGATTGCAAAGCCACCGAACAAACGCCAGCGCACGTGCTGGCGCCAAAGCACGGCACGCCAGCCATTTGAGGCAAATTGCGTGAACCCCAACAGGATCATTGCCGGCCCGACATCGAGCACCACCAACAAGATGCCGAGCAGGATCAGGCCGCCGGCCATGCCGAAAACGCCCGAAATCATCGCCGTCAGCAAAACGACGACGCCAATCAGCAGCGCCGTGAGGGCGCTCATGTCCGGCTCGGCCCGTTCATGCGGCCGCGCCGCGCGTCGCCAGAAAGGCCTGATGCTGGGCAATGAGCTGGCCATCAAGCGCCTGCTCGATCAGCGCGACCGTGGGCTTGACGCCATAAAGCGCGATGAACGAGCCAAAGCGCGGGCCTTTGCTCTCGCCGAGCAGAATCTCGTAGAGCATGGAGAAAAACGCGGTCTTGACGCCGGGTCGCTCGGGGGTCGCGCCCTTGGCGGCAAAGTCCTGATAGCGCGGCACGCTGCGGCCAAGATCATAAAGCGCGCTCTGCAAGACCTCCGGGCTGGCGTCGGCAGGCTGCGTGTTGAGCATCGCGATCAGGTTGCGCAAGACCTCGGTCTCGACCGCGTCCGGCGCGCGATAGGATTTGGCGGGGCGCACGAAATCGCGGAAATAGCGCGCCGCATAGCCAATCAGGCTGTCAAGCCGTGGGTGGGTTTGCGGCGTCACCGCCTTGGCATGGCGCTGCACAAAACCCCAGATGACGGCAGGATCTTCACTGTTGGCGACAGCGGCAAGATTGAGCAGCATCGCGAAAGACAGGCTGGTGCGATGCGCGCCATCGCCGATGAATTCAGGCAGCGGCGGCGCACCGCCGTGAATATGAAACACCGGATTGCCGAGCTGCTCGCGCGGTTCCTGACGTTGATAGGCCTCGATGAAGCTCAGATAATCATCAACGGCGCGCGGGATCACGTCAAAATGCAGGCGCTTGGCCGCCGTCGGCTTCTGGAACATGAACTGGCTGAGCGAAGTGGGCCCGGCATAGGTCAGCCATTCGTCGATGGTGAGGCCATTGCCCTTGGATTTGGAGATCTTTTGCCCCTCGGCATCGAGGAACAATTCATAAGTGAAGCCTTCGGGCGGTGTGCCATCCAAGGCCCGGCAAATCGTCCCGGACAGCTTGACGCTGTCGATCAGATCCTTGCCGGCCATTTCATAGTCCACCCCGAGCGCGCACCAGCGCATCGCCCAATCCGGCTTCCATTGTAGCTTGCAATGCCCGCCGGTTACCGGCGTGGTGAAGGTCTGGCCGGTGGCAGGATCGGTCCAGTCTATGGTGCCGGCTGCGGCGTCGTGCCCGGTGAGCGGCACCTGCATGACGACGCCGGTTTCGGGATGGATCGGCAGGAATGGCGAATAGCTCGCCGCACGTTCCTGACGCAGTGAAGGCAGCATGATCGCCATGATTTTCTCATAGCGCGCCAACATGCGCAGCAAAGTCGCGTCGAAACGCCCGGCCCGGTAATAGCTGGTGGCCGAGGCGAATTCATACTCAAAGCCGAAGCCGTCGAGAAAGCCGCGCAGCATGGCGTTATTATGCGCCGCAAAGCTGTCATGCGTGCCAAACGGATCAGGAATGCGCGACAGTGGCTCGCCGATGTGACGGGTGAGCATGTCCTTGTTGGGAACATTGTCCGGCACTTTGCGCAGGCCGTCCATATCATCGGAAAAGGCGAGAAGCTTGGTCGTAACCGTGCCGCGTGTCAGAATCTCGAAGGCGCGCTTGACCATGCTGGTGCGCGCGACTTCGCCAAATGTGCCGATATGGGGCAGGCCGGAGGGGCCGTAACCGGTCTCGAACAGCACCGAAGTCTGGCCGCTGCGCTTGATGCGCGCCATCAGCTTGCGGGCTTCTTCAAAGGGCCACGCGGGCGCCGTGTTTGCGGCATCGAGCAGGAGGGCGGGCATATCGGGCAAGGTTACCGGCATGGGGGCAGGGGCTCGTTGAAGGTCAAGGATTTCGGGCCAGCCTCGTCATGATGCGCGGCCGACCCCTGTCGATCCCTGCCTCTATCAGCAAAACCCGCAATGCACCACTGGCTGTAAGCTTGCGTTACAGCGGTGCGGTGCGACGCAAGCGGGTCAGGCCATGCGCGGTCTTGCGCCAATGATGCGGCGAGGTGACGAGGTCATACAGCGCCAGCCATGCCGCGAGGGTAATCAGGGCAAAATAGAGCGGGAGCAGGGGCAATGCTCGTGTGCAGCGCCAAAGTCGGCGACGCCAGAGGGCGAGCATCAAGGGAATGGTCACGGCAAGCGAGCCTGTCAGCGCAATGAACAAAATCCATGAATTGAGCGCCGCCACCAGCAATGTCTCGGGCGTGAAAAACCCGCGGCTCGCCACATGTGCCAGACCGGCCAAAGCCAGAAATGGCCCGAATAGCGGTCCCAGCACCATGGTGCCAAGCCATGTCGCCGCGATCATGCCTTGGGCAAGGCCGAGATCACGCATCAGCGCTTGCGGGTGGCGCAAATGCACCAAGGCCGTCTGCATCCAGCCCTTCTGCCAGCGCCGCCGCTGGTGCAGCCAGGACCGAAAATCCAAGGGCGCTTCCTCGTTGGTGTCGCTGCGAAGCGTCGCCACCTGATAGCCAAGCCGCGCCAGCCGGAAGCCGAGATCGGCGTCCTCGGTGACATTCCACGCGTCCCACCCGTGGCAGGCCTTGAGCGCTGCCACCCGAAAATGGTTCGATGTCCCCCCCAAGGGCACCACGAGACCCGAAGCTGCCAGGAGCGGGTTGATGACATCAAACAGCACCGCATATTCCAGGGCAAAGAGCCTTGTGAGCCAGGTTTCGCTGGCATTGTCGATCACCAGCGAGGCCTGCAAACAGGCAACCTTGTCGTGCGATGCGGCAAACCGCGCTGCCGCCGCCCGCAATTGCCGGGGCGAGGGCCGGTCTTCGGCATCATAGATGGTAACGAACTCGCTGCGCACACAGCGCAACGCGACATTGAGCGCGCGAGGTTTGGTGCGCGGCGTGCCAGCGGGTGCGGTGACGATGCTGAAGCGCTGCGGCAAGTTGAGGCGCTCCAGCGCATGCCGGGTTGCCACATCATCGGCCTCGACAACAAATATCACGCTCAAGCGGCTCTTTGGGTAGGACATAGTCTGCAAAGCTGCGGCAAGATCAGCCACCACGCTCTGCTCATGATAAAGTGCGACAATGATCGTGTAGGGTGGAAGCTCGCTGTCGGCGATGGTGCCAACAGGTGACGGCGCACGATCCATGACCAGACATGCGGCCAGCTTGAGCCAATTGCCAACCAGGAAACTGACACTCAGCAGCACCGATAGCGCAAGGCTGATCAACGCAAAGGCAAAACTGTAAAGACTGTGCTGGATCGGCGTTGCGGCCCGCAACGCGATGGGGGCATTGCACATTGCCGGCAGACAGCGGGCGAGTTGCTGGCTGGCGTCCAGACTGATTTCATCGGCGAAATGGGCGTTGAGCAGACTTTTGAACCGACGCGGAGTCATCAGCGCGAAGGCCGTGCCAGCCGCGCGCAATTGCTCACGCGATGCCAGTGTCACAGCAATGTCAGCCCCTTGCGGCGCGAGAAGCCAGCGAATGGGCGATTCCTGTTCAAGTTCGAGGAAGCCGTCGTCCCAGGCCTGCGCAAACCTCGTTTGCGGTGACGGGCGCAGCGGCTCATCGCAGAGCTGCAACCCGAGGTGGCGTGCCAGCAACAGATAGAATGTGGTTTCGTCCATGAGATCATGCGCGATCAGGCAGGAACTGGCCGGGCACCCTTCCTGGCGCGCCAGTGCCTCAGCTTGCAGCAGCACATGTGGCGCAATGCCCTGCATCGCAAGAAATGCTATGTCGGATACTGGCTCCGATGAGGAAATCACCCGCGCGGACGCGGCATTCGCCCCGCGCCGCGTTGCACCGCCCGCAATATTACCTTGCATCCCGACGCCCGCTCGGGCAGGCTCGGAACCAACCTCCAACGCCCCACTCATGACATGCACCACAACAAACTGACGCAACGGCAATCAAGCAGCATAATTCATCAAGCATGGATGATTTGCAACCTGATTTTAATGATGAGTTGCATTGGTCATAGCGCGTTGGCGCAGGATCAGCAGCCCCCGCTCGGCGTGGTGGTGCCGCAGTTCTTTGATCCGGGACGCCATCGCACCAAGCCTGACATATACACATTGCGGCATCTGCGCTTTATCACCAGCGCCGATGATCCGCCGTTTCATTTCGCCTTGCCCGATGGCACCCTGACCGGCTTCGACGTCGATCTGGCGCGCCATATCTGCACGATATTGCGGGTCACCTGCACCGTGCAAATGCGTCGCCCCGATACGGCGGGCATCGCCTTGGCCAAGGGCGAGGCCGATGCTTTCCTCACCTCCCAACCGATCAACCGACTGAACCGGCGGCTGTTCGATGCGAGTGCACCCTATTATCGTCAACCGGCGCGCTTCATCGCCAGACGTGCCGACCAGCCAAGATCGACATTGCCAGCCGCCCTCGTCGGCAAGCAGATCGGTGTTCTGGCGGACAGTGCTTACAGCGCGTTTCTCGCCCGCTATTATCCCGGATCCAGAACGCGCTTGTTCCACACGCCTGCTGCTATGCTCGCCGCGCTGCGCGGCGGAGACATCGACCTCGTGTTCGATGATGCCATAGCTTTGAGCTTCTGGTTGAATGGCGATCTCGCCCATGGCTGCTGCCGCTTTGTCGGCGGGCCTTACCTCGCCCCGGCCTATTTCGGCGATGGTGTCGGCATTGCGGTCGCCAAGGGCAATCTGCCGCTGCGTCGCGCGCTGGATTACGCGCTTGAGCAAATCGCGCAAGATGGCACTTATACCGATCTTTATTTGAAATATTTTCCGGTCGGGTATTTTTGAGTTCACACTTTGTTGATCCGATGGCAAACGCCACTATTTCGGTTATATCGGGTCTTATGAGGTGCATGACGCGGTTATCGTCACCGTGCTGCGCCTGAAAATGGAGAAAGTCATGTTTTTGCGAGTTGTGAACCCCTTCGTCGCCGGGCTTGCCGTTGCAGCCCTCGGCGTTGCGCTGCCGCTGGCACAGGCCGAGGCGCATGACGCCTATTATTATCGCCATCATCCGGAGCATCGCCGCCCTGTGCATCACATCTATCGCGCGCAGCCAAAGGTCTACCACCGCGTCTGCGTCCCGATGTGTCCAGAAGATACCTTGCCCTGCGACCCGGTCTACTTCAAAATCGCCGACGGCCGCTGTAACCCCTGGTATTGAGCCTTGTAAGCGTGTGGCCCGGACAAGGTGACGGCGCGTTCCGCTGATCCGGCCACGTCATTGTTGCCGCAGCGGTTTGCGGCTTGGTTTGCGGCGCGCGGCTGGTCGCCCCGCGCGCATCAACTGGAACTGCTGCAAGCCGTATTGTCCGGCCAAAGCGCCTTGCTGATCGCGCCAACCGGTGCGGGCAAAACCTTGGCAGGGTTTCTGCCAAGTCTAGTGGAATTGACCGGATCCAACCCGCAAGCCGGGCTTCACACCCTCTATATCTCGCCCTTGAAGGCTCTTGCGGTTGATGTTGCCCGCAACCTCGAAATGCCGGTTGCGCAAATGGCTCTGGGGCTGCGCATCGAGACGCGCAGCGGCGATACCTCAGCCGCTAAAAAGGCGCGTCAGCGCCATCAGCCCCCGCAGATGTTGCTGACAACGCCGGAGCAACTGGCGCTTTTGCTGGCAAGCGCGGACGCCGCCTTGCTGTTCGCCTCGCTGAAAACCGTCATTCTCGATGAATTGCATGCGCTGACCACCTCCAAGCGCGGCGATCTCCTCAGCCTCGGATTGGCGCGTCTGCGCACCCTTGCGCCCGGCCTGCGGACGCTGGGCCTTTCGGCAACGGTGCGCGATCCCCATGAACTCGCGCGATACCTCGCCGCGCCGCCTGCATCGCTCATCACTGCGGCACCCGGTGCTGCGCCCATCCTCGACATTCTCGCGACAAGAGCGTGCTTGCCCTGGGCAGGGCATGGCGCGCAGCACGCGCTGGCCGAAGTCTATGAATGCATCCAGAGCGCGCGCCTGACCCTGGTTTTTGTCAATACCCGTGCGCAGGCGGAAGCGACGTTTCAGGCCCTGTGGCGCATGAACGACGCCAATTTGCCGATTGCCCTGCATCACGGCTCGCTTGATGCGGGCCAGCGCCGCAAAGTTGAGGCCGCCATGGCCGAGGGCCGCCTGAAAGCCGTGGTGTGCACTTCGACGCTTGATCTTGGCATTGATTGGGGCGATGTCGATCTGGTCATCAACATGGGGGCACCCAAGGGCGCGAGCCGCCTGATGCAGCGCACCGGCCGGGCCAACCACCGCCTCGACGAGGCGTCGCGGGCGCTGCTGGTGCCCTCCAACCGCTTCGAGATGCTGGAATGTCTGGCGGCAGTCGCCGCGGCGAAAGCGGGCGAGCATGATACGGCATTGGAGCGCTGCGGCGCGCTTGACGTTTTGGCGCAGCATATTGTCGGCACCGCCTGTGCCGGCCCGTTCAACGCCGAGGCGCTTTATGCCGAAGTTCGCCAGGCCGCACCCTTCCGCAATCTTTCGCGTCGTGAATTTGACGATTGCCTCGGCTTTGCCGCCGATGGCGGCTATGCCTTGAAGGCCTATGAACGCTTCGCACGCATCAGGCAGCGACCCGATGGTCTATGGCGTTTGACCCATCCGCGCTATGCCCGCAGCCATCGCATGAATATCGGCACCATCGTAGAAGCCGACATGCTGAAAGTGCGGCTGGCGCGCGGCGGCGTCCAGACCGGCGCAGCCTATACCGGGCGCATTGCCCGCACGGGCCGGGTTTTGGGTGAAATCGAGGATTATTTTCTCGAAACGCTGCTGCCGGGCGATACATTTCTGTTCAGCGGCGAAGTGCTGGCGCTGGCAGGCATCGTCGAAAACGAGGCGCTCGTGCGCCGTGCAGCCGGGCGCGAACCCAAAGTGCCCTCCTATAATGGCGGTAAATTCCCGCTCTCGACGCATCTGGCGGCGCGGGTGAGACGGCTGTTGGCCGATGAACCTGGCTGGCGCCACCTCCCTGAGCAGGTGGGTGACTGGCTGGCCATGCAGCGCCTTGCTTCCGCTTTGCCGCAAGCCGATGATCTGCTGATCGAGACTTTTCCGCGCGGCGAGAAGCATTATCTGGTGTGCTATCCTTTCGAGGGGCGGCTCGCGCATCAGACCCTCGGCATGCTGCTGACCCGGCGCATGGAGCGCGCCGGGTTGCGGCCCGTGGGCTTCGTCGCCAATGATTATGCGCTGGCCATCTGGTCGCTCGAAGATGCCGGGGCGGGGGTCGATCTTGCCGCCTTGTTCGCGCCCGACATGCTGGGGGATGATCTTGATGCCTGGCTGAATGAATCAGCGCTGATGAAGCGCAGTTTCCGCAATTGCGCGGTGATTGCCGGCATGATCGAGCGCCGCTTTCCCGGCAAAACCAAGAATGGCCGTCAGGTGACGATCTCGACCGATCTGATCTACGATGTGTTGCATCGCCATCAGCCCGATCACGTGCTGCTGCGTGCAGCGCGGGCCGATGCCGCCACCGGACTGCTCGACATTGCGCGGCTCGGCGTCATGTTGAAGCGCATCGAGGGGGCGATCCACCATATGCCGTTGGCGCATGTGTCGCCGCTGGCGGTGCCGATCATGCTCGAAATCGGTCGCGAACCGGTTTATGGTGGCGCGCAAGATGTGATTCTTGCTGAGGCAACGGGGTCATTGGTGGCCGAAGCCATGGGCACAAATTAGAGGCCGCGACGATGCGTGAGCGACACCTTGGCTTTGCGAACCCGGCTGGCCCGGCCCTGCCGCTGGAATTTGCCGGATCGTCCTGGCTGCTCGATCATTCCGGTGCGCTCTATTTGCCCGATGCAGCAACGTTGGTGGTCGCCGATCTGCATCTGGAAAAGGCGTCGAGTTTTGCCACGGGCGGGCAGTTTCTGCCGCCCTATGACAGCGAGGCGACGCTTCAGCGTCTGGGAGCGGTCATCGCGCGCTATCAACCTGCCAGGGTCGTGACGCTGGGGGACAGTTTCCATGATGCAACCGGCGTGCGACGCCTGTCGGCGCGGGCCACAAATCTGCTGGAAACGCTGGCACAAAGCCGCGATTGGCTTTGGCTCAGCGGCAACCATGATCCGGTGGCGCCTGCTGGACTGCCGGGTCAAGCGGCTGACAGCATCAAGCTTGGTCCAGTCTGGCTGCGCCATTTACCGCAAGCTACAAGCGACGCGCCACAAATCTGCGGACATTTTCATCCCGTAGCGCGTCTGGCCGCGCGCGGTGTGCGGTTGCGTCGGCGCTGCTTTGCCTTCAACCATCAGGTGTTGATCCTGCCGGCCTTTGGCGCGCTGACCGGCGGGCTCAATGTGCGCGACGCCGCCCTCGAACCCTGGCTGGGGGCAGAGTTTTCAATCTGCGTGCCGGGCGCCGGCCAGATCTTTCAGGCCCATGCCAGCGCCTGTCTTGCCGGGCCGTGACAGTCTCGCCCGTGACCGGTTCGACCCCCGCGGCTCCAGCCTGATGATCATGTGCCCGTGGTGGTTTTGGCAGGATTGTTCACGACATTGATTTTCGGGAAGGATGGCTTGAGCGCAAAAGCTGTTGCCTGTGCTTTCGCCTTGTCCAGATCGGACGAACTCATGTGGCGCGCCAGATCATCGCGGTTTCTGGCAGCACCCTGATCTCCGGTCTTGGCGGCAATGTCGAACCAGGCCCAGGCCTTCACCATGTCCCGCGGCACGCCAAGGCCGCGCGCATAGAGAATGGCGAGGTTGAACTGGCTGTCATGGACGCCGCGCTCGGCGGCACGTCTGAACCACAGGGCCGCCGTGGCATAATCGGGTTTGCCGTCGACGCCGCCCGCCAGCATCACGCCAAGATTATACATGGCGCGAATGTTCCCGGCGTCCGCCGCCTTCCGATAAAGCTGCCGGGCCTTGAGCGGGTTCTTCGTGACGCCGATGCCTTTTTCATAAATCGCCGCCAGCTGGAACTGTGCGGGCACAAGGCCCTTGGCGGCGGCTTTTTGGATCAATTCAGCCGCATCCGACAATTTATAAGTGGCGTCCTTGCCGCCCATGATGTGCATGCCGAGCGTATATTCGGCTGCGGCATTGCCGGAATTGGCCAGCCTGACCAAAGCGGCATCGCTGACCTGTTTGGGGAAATGCTGCGGCATGGCCATGGCGGGCAGGGCGGCGCTGGAGGCGATGCTGCCCGTCGGTGTCAGGTCAACCCCAAGGCTGGCTGATTTGCGCGGCGCGGCGGGGGGCGCGGCCGGGCGCGCATCACTTGAGCCCATCGGTGCGGCAGGTTTCGGCGCGGGCACGACCGGCTTGGCGGGCGCGGCGGTGATCGGGGCGGTGATCGCCGCCGATGATGTGACGCGATGGCCAACGAGGTGCGGCAGGATGCGCAGCGCACCAAACAAGACCAGCAAAGCCGAGGCTGCCAGCAGCAGCGGTTTGCGGCGGCTCTGCATATAAGCCATGATGCTGGCACGGCTGGATTGGCCGCTCGGCGCAGGCCCGCGGCTTGCAGCGCGCGCTGGCCGGGCGGCCTCGCTGACCGAATCAAGCGCCGCTGCCTTGGCCGAGCGCCGGGCTGCGGCGATGAAATCCTGCTTGGTGCTGGCCGGAAGTTTCGGCTCCTGGCCACGTGCCGCTTCGGTGCTGGTCGGATCATTGCCTTTGGCTTCAGCGCTATCTGGCCCAGAACGCCGGGCCGATCCCGATGTTCCCGGCTCGATCAGGAAATCGGCATCATCGGCGAAAATGTCGCTGGCAGCGGCTGGCCGCTTCAGCGGCGGTGTCGCCACGACTGCCGGTGACGCCGTTATGCTTTCAGGCAATTCAAAGGGCTCGCTCGGCACTTGCGGCAAAGGCGCCGCCGATGTCGCCGACGTGGCTCTGGTCTCCAGACTGGTCAATCTGTCGACGATTTTTTCCAAAGTGTCGTGCAGGACGTGCAACGTCGAGGCGGTGCGCTGATCCGCCGTCTGCTGCAGCATCCGCAATTCGGTGATTTCCTGCACCGATTCTGGATCGCCAGCTTGCGGCCTGTGCATCAGCGCCTGACGCAAGGCCTCTTGGGCCGCCGCCTTCGCCGTGGCTTCGGCTTCGGCATGTGAAGCGAAATGCCCGCCCTCGATCTGCGCCAGAAGGTCACTGACCGTCTGTTCCAGATGCGCCAGCGTCGCGCCGGTGGCGGTGGATTTTTGCACTTCGACGGCGATCTTGTCGATCTGCTGTTCGAGAGCTTGCAATTCCGGGGCACTGGCTGCGGGGCCGCGTGCTGCATCCATGCGTGTGACCAGGCTTTCGAGCATGGTCTCGAAGGTCTGCGGCGTCAGGCTCGCAGCACGCACGGCATCAATGCGCTGGCTGAGAGTTTCCATGGTGGCGACGATGCTGCTCAATGCCGCGTCCGAACCGGCATGGCCGGGGGACGCATCTGCCTGCAGTTGCCGCGAGACAGCATTCTGCACCTGGTCGATACGGTCCGACAGCCGCGCGAACTGCGATTGCGTGACTTCACCAAGCTGGTGCATGCCTTGATCGGAGCGGGCCAGTTGATCAGCGATTTCAGCCAGATGCGGCGCGAGATCGAGGCTGGTCTGCGCACCGGGCACAGGTGCATTGACGCGCTGCGAGAGATCGCGCAGCAGACCCTCGATGGCGCCAAGATCGTGGCCTTGCGGCTGGGCTTCACGCGGATTGTCGATCTTTTGCGATATTTCGCGCAGCAGGCCCTCGAACGGCGCGAGGTCGAAGGTCGCCTCGCGCGGGCTGTCCAATGCCGCCTGCATCCGGTCGATGCGGTCGGCCAAGGCGTTGATCGGGGTGTTGTCGAAAAGCGCCGCGGGTTTCTCGGCGATGCTGCGCTCGAGTGAAGCCTGCATCTCGGCCATGCGCTCGGCCAGCGCCGCGCTGGGGATATCATGCGGCGCGCTGGCGGCATTCTGGGCGATGCGCGCGTCAAGCTCTTTCAGCCGCTGATCGAGCGAGCCGAGCAACTGGGTGGGCATGGCCCGGTCAACCATGCCGCGAATATCGGCGGCAAGGCCGGAAATATCGGGCTTGGGTGCGCGCCCGAAAGCGGGGGCGGCAGTCTGTGCGGCAATCTTGTCGAGGCGCTCACCAAGGGCAGCGATCTGCTGTTCGAGGCGTTCGGCCGGGAAACTTGTGGCGGCAGCACTGTCAACGACGCTGCGCAGATCGGCAACCTGAGCCGAGATCAGCGACAGGCTTTGCGGATCAGCCTTCTGCGCGCCGATCTCCTGGACCCGAGCATTGAGCGCCCGGATTTCCACACGCAACCCTTCAAGGGCACCGCGCGGGTCCATGTCGCGCACGGCACCTTGCAAATCCCGTGTCATCTGCTCCATCGGGCGAAGCAGATCATCGGTGGCGCCAGCGCCACGTGTGGCTGCAATGCGCTCGGCTATGTTGCGCAGGGCTTCTTCAAGCCCGGCAATGGTCTCGCGGTTGGGCAGAGCATCGAGCGCGCGGCCAAGATCCTTGATGTCGCCACGCAATTGTGCGGTGAGTTGCGCCTGTTGCGCGGGCATGGCGCGCAAGGACGCACCAAGCTCCGCCGCATGGCCATCGCGCCGGGCATTGCTGGCGGCCAGCGTCTCCAGACTGGCGGCCATTTTGGCGATGTCGCTGCTTTGTTTGCCGCCATCAGCCACGGCGGCGGGCGTCGCCATCATCTGGTCGAGGTGCTTCGACAAATGCGCCAATTCCGCAGCCGCGGCGGCGGTCGCAGGATCGGTTCGCGGCTGACCGGCAAGATCATCGATGCGGGCCGAGAGGCGCTGCATTTCACTGGCAAGCGGAGCGGTGTCGAGCACGGGCGGCTTGCTCGTTGTAATGGCATCCAACCGTGCGGCAATGGCTTCAAGGCGCTGATCGAGGCTCGAAGCCTCGGCACTCTTGGCAGGCGCATCCGCTGTGGCCACATCAAGCTCGCGCTGGCGGCGGGCCAATTCAATCATTGCAGCACGGCCGCTGGCGCGCGCTGATGCAGCGGGGCGTGCCGGGCTGCCGGAAGCTTGCGGTGCCTGGTCGATTTTCTGGTTGAGCGCTTCGATCTTGCGATCAAAGGCATTCAAAGCCTGCACGAGATCGGGCTGAGGCGGCACGATCATCGCATCCATGCGCGTTTCCAATCGCGCCAGCGCAACACGCACGCCCGCATCAGCGGGCGTCGAGCCGGGCGGCGCGCTCAGGCGATCTTCCATCGTTTCAAGGCGGCGGGCGAGATGGGTGACGGCGGCGCGGGTCTGGTTGGCGGCATCGCCATGCACACCGGCGACTGCGGTCTGCACGCCGTCCAGCTTGCGGGCCACCGCTTCCAGCGCTTTGCGGTCGAGTTCGCGCCGCTCCTCATTGACGTCGATCCACTGGCTGATATTGGCCAGCGCTGTCTCGGTGCGGCTTTGGCTGTCACGATGGCGACGATCCATCGCAGCCAAAGTCTCGCTGAGCGCTCCGAAATCGGCGCCTGAAACCTGCTGAGCGCGCTGGCGCGGCTCGCGCATGGTGAGCGTATCGTCGAAGCGGTCTATGGGGCGCGAGGCGCGCGCAGCCTCAAAATCGACCTCATGGGCATAATTGCGCTCGCTGTCGCGCTGGGCGCGGCGCCCGCTCGAAGGCGAGTCTGCGCGATTGCCGTGAACAGATCCGGCGCGCTCGGCGCCAAAACGGGCCAGTTTGACGACGGCTGCCTCAAGACTGTCAGACAGCTGAGCCGAGCGATGAGCGCCGCCAGCACGCCGGGGCTCATCCCGATGCCGCGACGGCTCGGGTGCCGGCGCGCGCTCTGGTTCCCAATTGCCACTGTCGAAATCCACCGCATCATTGTCGAAGGCCGGATATCCGCTCATTGCCTTGCCACCCTTTGCCCTCGGTCAACCTGCTCAAAACTGCGACATTGCCGTGCGCTTCGAATCGACGCGTTCTTCAGAGCATGACAACACGGCGTCATTCTTCACGGTTTATGGTAAACAACACGTTAAGTTCCGGGCGCTGCGACCGTCAGAAAAGCTTGGGAAAACATGTCAGAAGCTGACGCAAAGCCGATGCTGGAGCGACGGGCGGCGATCATGCCCCAATCTGGCACATCGCACCGGACAATGACCAAGGTAGATGACAGATATGCACTTTTAAGTTGTATTTTTTCTTGAATAATCCTGCAAGCTTGATATTATCTTCGCGTTAAAGGTGTTTTTTGTTGTGATTTGTCCCAATTCAGGATTCAAGGTGTCCTCATGACCACACAGACCCCTAGCAGATTGCGTGACCGCAGCGGCACGCGTGAGGCAGCAGTTTCGTCAGTTCATTGCACAATATCTGATATGGCAACGGAATTCGGCGTCTCTTTGCGCACTTTGCGCTTTTATGAAGATCGGCATTTGCTGCAACCTGTGCGTCGCGGCACGGCGAGGTTGTATTCTACAACTGATCGGGCGCGGTTGCGCATGATCTTGAAAGCCAAGGAGCTCGGTTTCACCTTGAGCGAGATCAGCGATCTGATGGCAGGTTCGCATCAGACCGGCGCGCCCCTTGATCTCAACCTGCGGCCCGAGCAAATTCTCAGTCAGATAAGTCTGTTGGAACGGCAGCGACTTGGCCTCGAACACGCCATCGGTGAATTACGCGCGACCCATGCGCGGCTGGCGGCGGTCGGCGCCAGCGCTCACGTCGCGTAATTCCCTCTGGGGCTGTTCATTTAGTCTCGCGCAACCCGCTTGCTTCGTCGTGCAAGGTCATATAAAGTTTATATATGAACCATTGACGCGACGGGTGGGGCAGGCAATGCTTGGCCTTCACCCCTCTGACCGGAGGATAGAAGGATGCCGACCTATCAAGCCCCCATCGACCACGTGCGGTTTTTGTTGCGCGACGTGTTCCATATCGAGAGATTTTCCAATCTGGCGGGCTTTGCTGATGCAACGCCCGATGTCATCGACGCGGTATTGAGCGAAGCGGGCAAGCTCTGCGAGGAGGTGTTGCAGCCACTCAATCAGGTCGGGGATCGCGAGGGTTGCGTGCGCAATGCCGATGGCAGCGTCACCACGCCGAAGGGCTTCAAGAGCGCCATGAAGGCCTATGGTGAGGGCGGCTGGCTGGGTGTCTCTGTTGATCCTGCCTATGGCGGCCAGGGGCTGCCCTATGTGCTGAATGCGGCGGTGGGGGAATTTGCCAGCGCCGCCAATCTGGCTTTTGCCATGTATCCGGGCTTGACCCAAGGTGCCTTGGCGGCCCTGCTGACCCATGGTTCGGCTGACCAGAAGGCAACCTATGCAGCCAAGATGACCGCGGGTGAATGGCTCGGCACCATGAACCTGACCGAGCCACATTGCGGCACCGATCTTGGCTTGCTGAAAACCAAGGCCGTGCCGCAGCCCGATGGCAGCTATGCCATTACCGGACAAAAGATTTTCATCTCGGCGGGCGAGCATGATCTTGGCGAAAACATCATTCATCTGGTGCTGGCGCGCATCGAAGGCGCACCGGTCGGCGTCAAGGGCATCAGCCTGTTCATCGTTCCCAAATTCCTTGTGAAGGACGGCGGTTCGCTGGGGGCGCGCAATGCTGTGTCCTGCGGCTCGCTCGAACATAAAATGGGCATTCACGGCAACGCCACCTGCGTCATGAATTACGATGCGGCCACAGGTTTCCTGATCGGTGAAGCCAATCGCGGCCTCAATGCCATGTTCGTGATGATGAACGAGGCGCGGCTCGGTGTTGCGGCGCAAGGCCTGGCGGTGTCCGAAGTCGCCTATCAGAATGCCGCAAATTACGCCCGTGACCGCTTGCAGGGCCGTGCCCTGACCGGCGCCAAGCAGCCGGAAAAGCCCGCTGATCCGATTATCGTGCACCCTGATGTGCGCCGCAATCTGCTCACCATCCGGGCTTTCAATGAAGCGGCGCGGGCTTTCATGCTTTGGTCGGCACTGAACAGCGACATCGCCCATCGATCGGAAGATGCGATGGCGCGGCGCAATGCCGATGATATGTTGGGCCTGATGACACCGATATTGAAGGGCGTGCTGAGCGATATCGGCTTTGATAATGCGGTGCGGGCGCAGCAGATGCTCGGCGGGCATGGTTACATCGAAGAATGGGGCATGGAGCAATTTGTCCGCGATGCCCGCATTGCCATGATTTATGAGGGAGCGAACGGCATTCAGGCGCTTGATCTGGTCGGGCGCAAATTGCCAAGGGACGGCGGGCGCGCCGTGCAGGCGTTTTTTGGCGAAGTCTCGGGCTTTCTCAAACAGGCCGAAGCTGAAGCGGGCATGGCACCCTTCACCGGCCCGCTGCGGGTTGCCTTGGGGGATTTGCAAAAGGCGACCATGTGGCTGATGCAGAACGGCCTTGGCCATCCCGACAATGCTGCGGCAGGCTCCTATGACTACATGCACCTGTTCGGACTGGTCGCGATGGGCTATATGTGGGGCTTGATGGCGCAAGCGACATCAAGACTGCAAGCAGCCGGTGCGACGGATGCCGCGCTGGCAACACGGTTGGTGGTCGGGCAGTTCTATATGGAACGGCTCTTGCCCGAAACTGCCTTGCGCCTGGCGCGTTTATCGACCGGCGCGACCACCGTGATGGCATTGTCCGCGCAGGCATTTTGAAAAAAAAACAGGAGGCGCAACCGACATGACGACCGCTTATATCTATGATCATGTGCGCACGCCGCGGGGCCGCGGCAAGCCCGATGGTTCGCTCCATGAAGTGAGCACGCTGAAGCTTGCTGCCGGCGTCCTTAAAGCTTTGCGTGAACGCAGCCAGCTTGATACCAAACTGGTCGATGACGTCATCATGGGCTGTGTCGATCCGATAGGAGAAGCTGGCGGCGACATTGCCCGCGCTGCCGCGCTTGCCGCAGATTACGGCGATCATGTGCCCGGCGTGCAAATCAACCGGTTTTGCGCCTCGGGGCTTGACGCAGTGAATTTTGCCGCAGCGCAGGTGATGGCAGGCCAGCATGATCTCACCATTGCCGGCGGTGTCGAATCGATGAGCCGGGTGGGTATCGGCAGTTCCGGCGGCGCTTGGCCGGTCGACCCGTCGCTGGCCATCATGGCCTATTTCATGCCGCAGGGCGTTTCCGCCGATCTGATGGCGACCAAATACGGCTTTTCGCGCGATGATGTCGATGCCTATGCCATCAAATCGCAACAGCGCGCTGCCGAAAGCTGGAAAGACGGTCGCTTTGCCAAATCCGTGGTGCCGGTGCGTGATATCAATGGCCTCACCATCCTCGATCATGACGAGCACATGCGTCCGCAAACCGACATGCAGTCGTTGGCAGCGCTCAAGCCTGCCTTCGTCGTGCCCGGCGAGCAGGGCGGTTTCGATGCGGTGGCCATCCAGGCGCACCCGGAAGTCGAAATGATCAACCACGTGCATCACGCCGGCAATTCCTCCGGCATCGTCGATGGCGCGGCGGCGGTGCTGATCGGCTCGGCCAAGGCAGGCACCGCAGCGAGCCTGAAGCCACGCGCGAAAATCCGCGCCTTCGCCAACATCGGCTCGGAACCGGCGATCATGCTGACCGGCCCGGTGGATGTCACCAAAAAGCTGCTTGCCAGAGCCGGAATGCAGCTGCGCGACATTGATCTTTTCGAGGTCAACGAGGCTTTCGCCGCCGTGGTGCTGCGCTACATGCAGGCCTTCAATCTTCCCGCTGACAAGGTCAACGTCAACGGCGGGGCGATAGCCATGGGCCATCCGCTTGGTGCCACCGGCGCTATGCTGCTCGGCACCGTGCTCGATGAACTGGAGCGCACCAACAAATCCACCGCTCTCATCACGCTTTGCATTGGCGCAGGCATGGGCACCGCGACGATCATCGAGCGGGTATGACCGGGCTGCGGGCGTGCCGGTAGCGCATGCCCATTTATCCACTTGTCCGGTCATTCATGTCTTCGTCTTGCAATGAAATATCATCAACTGGGAGCCTCGACCCATGAAATTCACCAACTTCCGGCTTGAGACAGGCGATGACGCCATAGCCTTGCTGGTCTGGGATTGTCCCGGACGCTCCATGAATGTGCTCAATGCCGAGGTCGTCACTGATCTTGGCAAAGCGGTCGATGCCATCATCGCCGACCCTGCCATCAAGGGCTGCGTGGTGACTTCGGGCAAGGACAGCTTTTCGGCGGGTGCCGATCTGGCGACCCTGGAGACACTCGGCCATCAATTGGCGGCGCAAAGCAAAAGCGAGGGTCGCGGCCCTGCCATGGCAAAGTTCTTTGAAGCCTCGCGGCAATTGTCGCTGCTTTACCGGCGCATTGAAACCTGCGGCAAGCCGTTTGCTTGTGCAATCAATGGTCTGTGTCTTGGCGGCGGCTTTGAGCTGGCGCTCGCTTGTCATTATCGCGTGGTTGCTGACAGCGACAAGGCGCGGGTCGGACTCCCGGAAATCAAGGTCGGCTTGTTTCCGGGCGGTGGCGGCACGCAGCGGGTTGCCCGCCTGATGCCGACGTCCGATGCCTTGCAGATGCTGTTTCGTGGTGACCAGATCCGCCCCGCCATGGCAAAAGCGATGAACCTCGTGCACGAGATCGCTCCCGTAGCCGATGTCGTCAGTCAGGCGCGCGCATGGATTGTCGGCGGCGGCAAACCTGTCGCCCCGTGGGATGACAAGGCATGGCGGCCGCCTTCGGGCAAGGTCTTCTCGCCCGGTGGCATGATGATCTGGCCGCCCGCCAATGCCATTTACCGGCGCGAGACATTTGATAATTATCCAGCAGCCAAAGCGGTTTTGACCTGCGTTTTCGAGGGCTTGCAACTGCCCATGGATTCTGCACTGAAGGTTGAGAGCCGTCAGTTTGCGCATATTCTGCGCAGTCCGGAAGCGGCCGCGATGATCCGCACATTGTTTGCCTCCATGGGCGAGATCAACAAGGGCTTGCGCCGCCCGAAGGATCAGCCGCCTTCGCACCTGCGTCGGATCGGGGTTTTGGGTGCCGGGTTCATGGGCGCAGGGATTGGCCTTGCGGCGGCCAAGGCAGGCCTCAGCGTCGTGATGATTGATCGTGATCAGGCGGCTGCTGACAAGGGCAAAGGCCATGCCGACACGCTCCTGACCAAAGAAGTCATGAAGGGCCGCACCACCACGGCCGATCGCGATCGCTTGCTGGCTTTGATCGAGCCCGGCGCCGATTATGCTGCTCTTGCAGATTGTGATCTGGTGATCGAGGCGGTGTTCGAGGATCGCGCCATCAAGTCCGAGGCCATCAGAAAGGCGCAAGCTGTCATGCGCGCCGATAGCGTGCTTGCCTCGAACACATCGACTTTGCCCATCACCTCGCTGGCAGAGAATTTTTCGCGCCCGGAAGATTTCATCGGCCTGCATTTCTTCTCGCCTGTGGAAAAAATGCCCTTGGTTGAAATCATCCTCGGCGCCAAAACCGGATCGCGAGCCCTGAGCATCGGGCTGGACTTCGTGAAGCTGATCAGGAAGACGCCGATTGTCGTGCATGATGCGCGCGGCTTCTTCGCCAACCGCTGTGTCGGCGCCTATATCCGCGAAGGCCACATGATGCTGACGGAAGGTGTCCCGGCAGCGATGATCGAGAATGTCGGGCGCATGGCCGGGATGCCGGTGGGGCCGCTGGCTCTCAATGACGAAGTGGCGCTCGATCTGGCGTGGAAGGTTCTGCAAGCCACAAAGGCCGATCTTGGCGCGGCAGCGGTGGACCCGACGCAGGAAGCCCTGCTGGAGGCCATGGTCGTCAAGGGCGGGCGCCTCGGCCGCAAGAACGCCAAGGGCTTTTACGATTATCCCGAGCGTGGGCCAAAGCGACTCTGGCCCGGCCTCGCCGATGTGCAAAAGCTCAAGCTGGCACCCGATTCCCTCGACGTTGACGAGTTGAAGCTGCGCTTGCTGATGGTGCAGGCGCTGGAAGCAGCGCGGGCCTTCGGCGAGGGCATCGTCACCGATCCGCGTGAGGCCGATGTCGGCTCGATTCTGGGATTTGGGTTTGCGCCCTTCACCGGGGGCGTGCTGAGCTATATCGACGGCATGGGCCTCACCGCCTTTGTTGGCCATTGCGACCGGCTGGCGCTGAAATATGGCGCGCGATTTGCCTGCCCCGAAGTGGTGCGCGACATGGCGCGCCAAGGTCGGCGCTTCTACGATATGGTGGCGCGCGCGGCGGCGTGAGGGCGCGGCGCAGCGGCGAGCATTGAAATCGCGGGCCGGCCCGATGTCACGTCGCAAAAAGCGCGACTTCGTAACGGATTGTCAAAGCTCATGGCGCAGAATGAAACGGTGGGTGTCGCGAAACTGACCCCAGTCCGGAGCCTCGACGCGCATGTATCTCGCCCTCATCAGCGTTTTCCCGTTAGCACTCGCCTTCGCCGCGCTGTCAGACATGTTCACCATGTTGATTTCCAACCGCGTGTCATTGCTGCTGATCGCTGCCTTTGTGCCGGCGGCATTATTGTCGGGCATGGGGTGGCAACTGGTGGCCTGGCATGTCGCTTGCGGCGCCATTGTGCTGGTGGTGACCTTCGCCTTGTTCGCGCTCGGCTGGATCGGCGGCGGCGATGCCAAACTTACCGCCGCCATCGCGCTGTGGGTGGGTTTCAGCCATATTCTTGAATATAGTCTGCTGGCTTCATTGCTCGGCGGCGTTCTGACCTTGACGCTGCTCGGCCTGCGCCTCGTGCCCATGCCCTCGCCAGTGGCCAAAATTGCCTGGGCAGCACGCCTGCATGACGCTTCGACAGGCATCCCCTACGGCATTGCTCTGGCCACAGCCGGCATCATGATTTTCCCGCACACTATTTTCGTTCACGCGCTTACCGCTTGAAACACCAAATTATTGCAAGAATTGATCATTCGACCGGTGACTCCTGCCGTAACATGCTGTCGCAGCGTTAAATTTTATTCGAGATTTAACGAGAGGGTTAACCATAATTTGACGATTGAATGATCCAATCAACCTGCTTCCGAATGTCTTCGGTTGCGTGATCGGATGTAGGATTATGAAACTTTCCCGTATCTTAGTGCTCTGTGGTGCCGCGGTCAGCGCAGGTGTGGCGGTGATGATTCTCAATCACAAGGCCCCCGCCAAAGTAAAAATCGTGAAGGTTGCCGCCTTGCCAACCACACGGGTGCTCACAGCTGCCCGCAAGATCGATCTCGGCATGGTGCTGGCACCAGCTGATTTGACCTGGACCGATTGGCCCAAAGCCTCGATCTCGCCCAAGATGATCACGCAGACACAGGATCCTCAGGCGCTCACGCAGGATCTCGGGGCCATCGTCCGCGCCCCGATCGAGCAGGGTGAACCGATATTTGCCGACCGGCTGGTCAAGGGATCGAATCAGGGCTTCATGTCGGCAATCCTGCCGAGCGGCATGCGGGCTTTGGCCATCAACATCGATGGCAATGGCGCGACCAGCGCCGGTGGCTTTATCCTTCCCAATGACCACGTCGACGTGCTGCACACCTTTCGTGACCCCGTTGCCACCAAGGCCAATGGCGCTGAAACCTTCAGGACTGAACCGGTTTTGCGCAATGTCCGGGTTTTGGCCATCGGTCAGAACATCAAGGAGAAAAACGGCAAGCCGGTTGTGGTCGGCAGCACCGCCACCCTGGAGTTGAGCCCGCAGCAGGCCGATCTCGCCATTCTCGCCCAGAAATCCGGCTCCCTGACCTTGGCGCTGCGCAGTCTGGTGGATTCCAACGGTCAGGCGAGCACCATCGCCGAGCAGAACGCTGAAAAATATGTGGGCAACAGCGTCACCGTCGTTCGCTATGGCGTCCCTGTGAAGTCGGGGCCGTGATGACCCAGCGCTTGAATCTGAAATTCCACCTTTCGTCCCGCCAGCCCAAAACGCCACGCCTGAACCGGAGCTTTGCCCATGATTAACCTGCCCCGATTCAAAATCGCGCCATTGCGGGTGGCCTTGTTACTGGGCGCCGCAGCCATCACATCCATGCCGGCCATCGCGGGCCAGCAGCATTTCCGCTCGCATGATCAATCCTTCGTGCGCAATGTCAGCATGGGCATGGGGCGCTCGATCATCATCAATCTGCCGCGTGACGCCGCCGAGGTGTTTGTCGGCGCGCCAGATGTTGCCAACGCGATCGTGCGTTCACCGCGCCGCATCTACATCATGGCCGTCAAGACCGGGCAAACCTCGATTCGCGCCATGGATTCATCAGGCAACGAGATTGCTGATATCGAAGTGTCGGTGGGCCAGAACATCGAAGCCTTGTCGGAAATTCTCCGGCAGGCAATTCCTGACGCGCACATCATCCTGCACACCGTCAATAATACCATCATCCTCAACGGCGAGGTCGGCAGCCCGGCAGAAGCGCAGCAGGCCTTGGACATTGCCAATGGCTATCTTCAGAACACCACCGCTCAGACCTCGAGCGGTAGTGGGACGACCACCACAAGTACGCCGGGGCGGCTGGTCAATGCCTTGACCATCAAGGGTCAGGGACAGGTGATGATCAAGGTGACTGTTGCCGAGGTTGATCGCAATATCGTCAAATCGCTGGGACTGACATCAGGCAATCTGCAATTTGGCACCTTGGCGCATGGCGCGTCGCTGGCCTTGTCCAACCCGTTCTCTCTGGGTGCAGGGCAGGCGGCTGGCGTGCTCGGATTGACCTCCGGCAACCAGACGGCAACCATTCAGGCGCTGGAGCGCAATGCTGTGGGACGCGTTCTTGCCGAGCCGACGCTCACGGCCGTCTCCGGGCAGGATGCCAAATTCACCGCGGGCGGCAAGCTCCCGGTGCCGTCATCGACCTCCTGCCAGGCCACCACCGGTCTGACTGTGATCTTCGGCGCCTTGAACTGCCAGACCACCTACACGTTCCAGCCCTATGGCGTCACATTGAATTTCACCCCGACTGTGCTGTCCTCGGGGCGGATCCAGTTGCATGTCGCCACCAATGTGACGGAAATCGATGAAGATCACGCCGTCAACACCGGCCAGGCCGGGGGCGCGATTCCGGGCTTTACGGTCCGCTCGAATGAAACCACGGTCGAGCTTCCTTCCGGCGGTTCGATCGCTACTGCGGGCCTCATCACCACCCAGTCACGTCAGGCCATCAATGGTCTGCCGGGCCTGATGAACCTGCCGATCCTCGGCGCCTTGTTCCGCTCGCGCGATTATCTGCGCGACGAAACCGAGCTGATG